>JBEKED010000116.1:0-11041 GCA_050014035.1 Terriglobales bacterium | reverse complement strand
GGTTGCATCGCGGGCTCCGCGAAGACGCCGGACGGAATTTCAGACTGGAATCCACTTGCTCACGATCTTCGTGCTCACGACCTTCGTATTAACGGCAATCGCAGTTGCCCAACAGGAGACGAAGGACTTGAGTAACGCCACTCTGGAAGAATTGGGCAATGTCCAGGTTCATAGCGCCTCGAAGCACATGCAAAGCTCCAGTGATGCTCCTTCTTCGGTTACCGTCATTACCGCCGACGAGCTGGGACACACGCTGGACAAGCATCTCGACTTATCCGGCAGCGTGTACAACGCTTTCAACAAAAAGTACTTCGACCCCGGCCGGCCCGAGGACCCCGAAGATAGCATTCAACAGGACGGAAGAAACTTCCGCATAAAATTCACTGCCCGATTTTGAATGAACCGATTTTGAATGAACAGGACGCGACGGGTGTGGACGGGCAGACATTTGTTGGCAGGGCTCAAAACGCAAAGGCCTGCAACCCGGTTCGAGAAGACATGCAGATTGTGAATCTGACTCCGGCGAAGGTCAAGCGCCTGCGACTGGCAGCAGCGTTCCTGATCGTTCTTGCGGCAGCCTGTTTCCCCTACCGCGCGCAAGCACAAAGCGCTACCGAGTCTCAGGTTAAAGCTGCCTATATCTATAACTTCGTCAAGTTGGCTGCTTGGATAACGCAGAAAACGACCAGCGACTCCCAACCTTTCTGGATTGGAGTGCTCGGCGGCGATGACGAATTTCTCGATGTTCTCGCCAAGACCGTAGACGGAAGGTCGGTTGCTAATCGCCCCATTAACGCCAAGCGAGTCAAAACCGAGGACGACATTAAATCGTGCCGAGTGGTCTTTGTCCGTGCTTTAGCCGGCCGCAAGCTCAGTCAAATGGCCATTGCCGCGGGTCAGCCTGCCGGCGTTCTTTTAGTTGGCGAGGACGGTGACTTTTTGCAGCAGGGCGGGATGATTAATCTGTTTCTGCAAAATGGCAAGATCCACTTTGCGGTGAACCGCGATGCGCTGGATCAAGCGGGAATTCGTGTGAGTCCGGACCTTCTGCAGCTTGCGCAGGGGCAAGAAGGCGGCCGGAAAACCAAGTCGCACCAAGCGCGGCAATTGCTCCAGTCCGACCCTCCCGGATACCCGGAAGTTGCACGGAGCATGAAGATTCAGGGGACGGTTCACCTGGAAGTCGAAGTCCGCCGAGACGGTACGATCAAATCCGTACGCGTTCTGGGGGGCCATCCCGTGCTCGCCGATGCATTCTCGCAGGCGATCAAGCGCTGGAAATACGAGCCCGCTTCGGAGGAAACTGTGGAACAAGCGTCTTACACGTTCGACCAATGAACAATGAAGAATGACCAATGCGGTTCCCGCCGCCAGGCTCATTGTTTCAAGTCAGCTTGCCAGTTGATGATCAGGGTGAGGGGCTCGGTAATGGATTGCGGCAGGACCGTGTTCATCACGAACTTCTCGCCGTCGGCGGAAACCGTGTAAGGTCCGCTGGGACCGCTCACGGTGGTGGCTTTGAACAGGGCGTGAGGCGCGCCCAGTTGCAGGCTGGCGCCCTTCTGGCTAACGTCCACCGCCATCATCTGCTGATCAGTCGAAAAAAAGAAAAGTTCCTTGCCGTCTTTCCGCCAGTTCGGCCTCGATCCTCCAGCGGTTGATACCTGCCAGCGGCCCCCGCCGCTTGGGAAAGGCTGGATATAAACCTCGAAGCGGCCAGTCTCATTGTTGGCATAGGCCAGCCATTTGCCGTCAGGCGAGAATGAGGGCGCGACATCCGCGAAATTTGTGGCTACCACCGGAAAAGATTTTTGGTCGCCAGACTTATCCGGGAACATCGGGAGCGCCCAGATATCATAGCTAGTGTTCGATTTAGGATCGCTTCGCATGTAGGCGATGTATTGGCCATCAGGGGAGACGGAGAATGGAATTTCCGTTATACCGGGGATTTCCAGCAGCTTCTCTTTGCTGCCTGTCCCATCAGCGTTTTGACGGTACAGAGTGCCCCCAGCAGCAGTTGCCCCATAGCCGAAGACGATGGATTTTCCGTCGGGCCACCAGATAGGCCAATCGCTATACTGCGGGCCAAAAGTGATGCGGGTTCTGGTACGGCGGGCGAGGTCGAGCACCCAGATGTCGCCGACGCCGTTGTTTTCGAGGACAAAGGCCAACTTGCTTGCGTCGGGGGACAGCGCGGGCTGGTAATAATCGGCGGTTTCGGGCAGCACGGGCTCGCCCTGCTTGCCGGCAGCATCGTACCAGACGAGTTGAGAGCCGCCGCCAGCCGCGCCGTGCTGGTAAAGAAGTTCGCCGTTCGCCGATGCCGTCAGGATGCTTCGCCAGGTGTCGGTATTGACCGCAACATGGTCGGCCACGGGCTTGGTTTCGCCCTCCAATGCGAGGCTGCGCGGGTTGAACCGTTGCGCCATCAGGGTGTTGTCGCGCACGAACAAAAGATATCCCGGGGCTGCGTAGATGGCGTTGGAATCATTGCGAAGGAGCAGTTTGCGCTCTTTATCCTTAGAGTCGAGCGCAGCCAGATAGATGCCACTGTCGGTGGTCGTGGAGCCGTGGGCGAAGTAAAGAAAGTGGTTGCCGTCGGGAAGAAAGTCTGGCCAGCGGTGGCCAGTCTCCTTGGCGTCCGGCGTGGTCAGGGGCACGCGCGTACCCCCGGCGGCATCGACGCGCGCCAGGCCGACGTTGGTATCCGGCGCGAACACGATGGTGCCGGTGCTGTTCCACGTTCCTCCGCGTCCGGATGGAGCGTCGCAAAGGGCCTGTGGAGGACCGCCGCTGGCGTCCAACTTGTTTAGCTTGGCTGCGGCGAAGAACGCTACGTAGCGGCTGTCGGCGGACCAGAACGGATAGGTAGCGCCCTCAGTTCCCGACATGGGCTGCGCGACTGCGGAGTTCAGCGGCCGGATCCAAAGCATTTGCTTACCGTCCGCGTTCTTGGCCGCGAAGGCGATTCGCAGGCCGTCCGGCGAGAGTACCGGCGGGCCGGCGCTGTTTCCGGTCAGCAGGAAAGTGGCTTTCTCCGGCGCCAGGATGTAGGAATGAACCGAAACCTGCGGCGCGCGCGGGGATTGAAAGTAGGCCAGAGCGAACGCTATGGCGGCAACGGCAAGCACTCCCGCGGCAACCCACGGCAGCCACGTCCGCCGATCCGCTGCAACTACGGGCGTCTGGGTTGTGGTTGGCGGTGTCTCAGCAATCGCCTGCAACTGGAGCTTCAGGTCATGCGCGCTCTGGATGCGCTCGTCGGGATCTTTGTCGAGGCAGAGGCGAATCACGCGGTCCAGTCCCGGAGGCGTCTGGGGACGCAGAGTGCTGACCGAGGGTGGGTCCACGGCGAGAATCTGCCCTACGATGCTGGCCTGTGTTTTCCCTTCGAAAGTGCGCTTTCCCGTGACCATCTCGAACAGCATCACGCCGAACGAGAAAATGTCGGAGCGGGCGTCGGCATCGATCCCCTGGATCTGCTCGGGCGACATGTATTGAACCGTGCCGATCACCGTTCCGGTGGTGGAAAGCGGCGTGGCGGGGGAATGGGAAGGTATGGTCTGCGTCAGGGCTGCGGCAAAAACCGAAGGCGAGGAGCCGCTTCCGGGCCCGGACGCGACCGTTGCACCGAGCGGCTTGGCAAGGCCGAAATCGAGAAGCTTCGCGCCCGACTTGGTGAGCATCACGTTGCCCGGCTTCAGGTCGCGATGCACCACTCCGGCGCGGTGTGCTTTTTCGAGAGCGTCGGCAATCTCGATGGCGATGGTGAGGACTTGTTCGGCGGGAAGCGGTCCCTTCCTCAATCGCTCGGCCAGAGATTCCCCTTGCAGAAACTCCATGACCAGGTAGTCGATGGGACCCTCGTTGCCCACATCGTGGAGCACGCAGATATGCGGATGCTGTAACTGGGAAATGATCTTGGCCTCGCGCTCGAAGCGGGAACGCAGTTCGGTGCTATCCACCAGTCGCGAGTTCAAAACCTTGATGGCAACCGTGCGGTCTAATCGGGTGTCGCGAGCGCGATAGACTTCGCCCATGCCACCGGCGCCGAGCGGCGATTGGATTTCGTACGGTCCAAGTCTCGTGCCAGAGGTCAGAGCCATGAGTGGGCGCAATTATAGCTTGGGCGGTGCATGGGAGTTCCACAGTTTCCGGTCGGGCGCCCCGTTTGGGCGCTGAATCACGGATTGCGACCATCTCCGACGGATGGTTGGCGCAACATCGAGTTTACTCATCACGGCTTCCACGCCTTTTGCCTCGATTCCCCTAATTTTGTCAGTTACTTATCGATCAAATCACTTAAGTCCTTGACGAATAAAGAGCTTACAAGTTTCTCAAAGACTTAGCGGCGAGAGCGACCCAAGTCTTTGATTCCAAAAGATCGAGACCAGAGGGGTCCAAGCTTTAACACCGCCTTTCCGATTGCTGAAACACTCGATGATGGTCTTTTGCTTTTGGGCGGCGCAGCGGTTCACCGTTTTTGCTCTTGCTTTTGGGTGGCGCAGCGGTTTACCGCTGCGGTAAACGCCCTATTTTCAAGCCGGCTTCAGCCGCTGAGGGAACGACGCCACTGAGTTTTTCAGCAGAATGTTTCGCCGAATTCCCGCTCCCAACTGGATTACAATTCCCGCATGACGAAGCCTTCCGGTAAAGACCCTCTCGTCTCCGCGGCGCGCTATTCGGAGATGGGATTTATTATTCCCGCAGCCGTCCTGCTGGGCTTTTTCCTGGGCAAGTTACTCGACCACTGGCTGCATACCAGATGGCTTTATCTGGTTGGTTTGTTGTTCGGCGCCGTAGTTGGATTCGGGCAGATGATCCGCATGGCCATGAGCGCTTCCAAAGACGAATAAGTAAATTTAAATTTGAATTAGAGATGAATGAACCTGAGCATCCAGACCAGCTTGCCGACGCGCGCATCATCCCGCGCCTGCTGCGCAACATGCTCGTGGCCAGCGTTCTGCTGTTGGGTCCGGCATTCTGGGTTTACCGCTGGGTGGGAGCGATTGGATTTGCCTTCGGAGCCGCCGTTTCCTACGTCAATTTCCGCTCCCTGACGCGCAGCGTCGAGGGTCTTGCCGATCGCATCGTCAACCGCAACAGCCGGGAAAAAGGCGGACGAATCATCCTGCGCTTTGTCGTCCGTTATGGTTTGGTGGCAGCAGCTGCCTATGCTATATTCAAAGGTTCTTCCCTGGCGTTTCGAGGCTTTCTGTGGGGTTTGTGCGTGCCCGTGGCAGCCCTGATGGCCGAGGCGGTGTGGGAAGGTTACGCGGCTTTCCGGCGAGCAGAGTAGGTTCGTTGAAAAGTTTGTCATCCCGCGCTTCTCTCGGGATGACAACTCCAATAAGTTGCGACAACTCCAATAAGCAGCAATTCTGAACGATGGAACAACTGGTTTTTACCGCATTTCTAAATCGTCTGTTCGGTCCTGCGGTCCTGGCGTTGCTGCAGGCGCTGCACATTCATCCCAAACATCCAGCGGCTCCGATTTCTAACAGCTTCGCGATGGAATTGCTGGTGGTGGTGCTGCTGACAATATTTTTTATCGCCGTGCGCATGCGGCTCTCAGTCGAGCGCCCGGGCGCGCTCCAGCACACAATGGAAGGCATCGACGGGTTCGTCCAGGGACTGGCCAACGAGACGATCTCGAATCATCCCGAGAGGTTTGTCCCGTATTTGACCGTGCTGGGGCTGTTCATCCTGTCCTGCAATCTGATTGGACTGGTGCCGGGCCTGGAATCGCCGACGGCAGTGCCGATTGTGCCGCTGGGATGCGCGCTGCTTACCTGGTTCTACTATCACGTCCAGGGGCTGCGGGCGAACGGGCCAGCGGGATACCTGAAGCACTTCATCGGGCCGCAAGAAGGCATGCCTTTGGCAGTCCGTTTGTTGTTGCCAGTGCTTTTGTTTCCCATTGAGATTTTCAGTCATTTGGCCCGCATCTTGTCTCTGACCGTTCGTCTTTTCGCGAACATGTTCGCGGGCGAGATGGTGACCCTGGTATTTTTCTCGCTGGTGCCGCTGGGCATTCCCATCATCTTTGAGGGTCTGCACGTCGGCGTGTCGTTTATTCAGACGTATATTTTTGTGCTGCTGGCCTGCGTGTATCTGGGAGAAGCGACAGCACACGAACACTAGAGAAGGTCTCGGGTTTCAGGTCTCAGGAAAATCATGTTTTTCCTGGTACATGACACCTGGCACCTGACACCTGCCTTTCAGCGTGAGGGCGCCGGCATATTGGCACGGCGTCAACCACCCACTGGGGCAATTCATAACAAGGAGAAGGAGAAAACAGAATGCGGAAAATTGTGATGGTGCTGTTTGTGATGATGATGTTCTCATTCCTGGCTGTCCCGGCGTTTGCGCAAACCGGCGCGGGCGCGGCCGGCGGGACGAACTGGGTAGCAATCACTTCTGGTTTCGCGATCGCCATCGCCTCCGGGCTGGCGGCGCAAGGCCAGGGGAAAGCGGCGTCGGCGGCTTGCGAGGCGCTGGGACGGAATCCAGCGGCCCGCGCGGGCATTCAGGTGGCGCTGATTCTGGGCCTCGCCTTTATCGAGTCCCTGGTGTTGTTCGCGCTAGTTATTATTTTTGTGAAAGTGGTGTAAGCGAGTCGCGGTTCTTGATTGTGATTCATGAAGCCCCTGCGCAAGCAGGGGCTTTTTCTCGCCGGAAAAATTGCCGCGAAGGAGCCGTGGTGGGGATTCGGTTTCCTGAGAACTGAGAACTGGAGAGCCAAGAGCTAAGAGCCGCTTCTAGCTCTTGCGTTCGCCGTCCCAGTTGTTGGCGGCATTGTCGGGGATAGCCTGCAAGGCCTCTACTAGGACGCGGCGGAGGCGATAGCGGCTGTCCAGGTCCATGCCTACGAACTCGAACCCGATTTCGTTGACGCGGGCGCGGCGCAGAAGAACCTCGCCGCGGATCTTCTTCACGCCCAGCGAAATCTCCACGTGAGCTTCGGAGCCGACGCGGAGATTGTCATTGCGCGTTCCCATGCCGCCGCCGAGACTCATCTCCCGCATCACGATGTTCGACTTCCCCCAGGAACTGGAGAGTGTGGCGGAAAGTGTGCGCGGCAGGACGATGCGTTCGTAGCGGCGCTGGCGGACCCACGGACATCCGGGGCCGGAATCGAGCGGAGCGACGGCAAGTTCCGCGGCCTCCAGGCCGCTCTCGATGAGGGCCTGGGTGCCGTGGCGGGGATCGATCTTGGAGAGCGCCTGAATGGCGGCGATGCGCAGTTCGCGGTGCTGGGCATGGCCGAAGAATTTCTTGTCGTCGACAATGGCGCGCAGAACCGGGATGGCTTCGTTCTCGCGCAAGCGGCCCAGCGATTCGACGGCTTTCAGTTGCACGAACGGCGGCCGATTATGAGCATCGCCAGCGGTGGCGAGGGCAATGAGGCTGGCACTGGCGTTGTGGTCCTGGCTCATCCCGATCTCATCAATGGCCTCGGGCAGGATGAGCGGGTCGAGCAGTTCAAGCAGTTCGAGCAGGGTGCGTCCGCGGTCGGAAGCGGCGCCGTAGGCGATCTGGCGGACGATGACGTCCTGATAAAAGCGGTTGAACTCGCCCATGCGGGCGGGCAGCAACTCGAGCAGCGAGGTTACCTCGAGGCGGCTCAAGAGGCCGACGGTGGAGGCAGCCTGACGGGGTTGGCCGGAGTGCAGAATGTCGCGCAGGTCGTCGATGGCAGGACGTCCGAGCTCGGCGACAAGCTCGACGATGCGATCGCATTCGACGCGCTTTTGCGCGCGAAAGAAGCGGTCAGCCAGATGTTCGACGGAACTTTTGGGAAGCTGTTGCAGGACGTTGATGAGATCTTCCGGCGCCTGGTCGGCATTAATCGCTTCTTCGATAATTTCGGGCAGACGATTTTCGATGCCGACGCGGGAGCGGAGATCCTGCACCAGGGCGGGCCGTTCCTGGTTAATGGCTTCGAGCGAGATGCAGAGTTCAGCTACGGCCTTGTACTTTTTCCGGCTGCAGGCTTCCTGCCCGAAGCGGGCAAAAGCGGCGCTCAGCAGGCTCTGAATCTCGGTATCGTTTTCCTGAGCCAGTTTCTCGGCGATCAGGGCGAGGGCGTTAGGCATCACCTCGTCGGGCGCGTTGGCGTAAAGGTCGGCGAGTTGAGAGAGGCCGATGGCGGTCTTGCGGCGGGGGTCGGCATCATTGGCATTGAGGCAGCCACAGTAGTTAGAGAGAATTTTCGCGGCGAGCTCGTTATCGTCGCGATCGAAAAGAATCTCCACGAACTGACGAATATTACGCGGCGGCACGCAGGCCGCTTCGCCGGAGAGCAGAACGCTTTTCTTGCCCGCCTCCGGAATCTCGGCCCAGAACATGCGGTCGAGAATGTCGGCATGGGACTCTACCAGAATCCCGGCCTTCGACATTTTATCTTCCTGGACGCGCAAGATCTGGCGGAGCGTATCCATCTGCCGGCTCATGTGCTCCATCATGTCGTGAACGGCGTTGACTTTGACATCGCCGCGCTGATAACGGTCGAGAGCGAACTTGATGGCCATGCTCTCGGCGGCCTTCATGAGAAGCGGGGTGTCGTTGGCATCGCTCGTTTTGTTCTGAGAAGCTTGCGCCGCGAGATGTTCGAGCAACTGGGAGAGATTGACCTTGGCGCCTTCGGGAGCCTTACCGAGTTCGACGGCGAGATTTTCCTGAGACGAGTTGGGATCCTGCATCGCCTGGCCGAAGTGCGTGAGCAGGCGAATGGTTTGGATAACTTCCTCTTCCTGGAGAGGAACGACGCCGCCGGTCCATGTTCCACTGGATGATGCTCCGCCAGTCGATCCCGCAGCGCCGCCCGCGCCCGCAACCAGACCCGGAGGAATGGGAACGGTAGGGACGCTGCCCAAAGGCGCGCCGCCGGCTACGCCGCCATTGCTCGCTCCCTGAGCAGCCGCAATCAACTGCAGAAGTTTCTGAGGGTCATTGAGCCATTGCTTGAATTCCGGGCCCAGGGCCTGAGCGGCGAGTTGCGCCGCCAGCGGAATCTCGCCCGTGGTCGGATCGGCGGCGACAAACTTGACCTCATTGATGCGGATGGAGGAGTCTTTGTTATCGCCGAGAGTCTCTTTAATTTGCTTGGCGAATTCCTGCGCCTTGGAGCCGCCCATGGCAAAAGCGCGGACCAGGCGCGTGAAATCGTCGAGCGTAACCTTGCTGCAAAACAAGATGCTGGAAAGTCCTGCGGCATTCAGCAACTGTGCGAAGCTGCGCTCCGCTTGGCCGGCTTCAAGTGGAATGCCATCGAGAAGAAGCTTGTTATCGGAGACGCCGAGCAGAAACCCGGTGTCGCTGTTTTTCGGCAGCGCTTGTTGCAGTTCCTTCCAGGTGCTTTCGAACTGGCCTTCGGTGCGCTTGTGGGTCACTCCATACAAGCGCGTGTACTTTACCAGGATATTGAGGCTGTGCAGAAAGGACCGAGCGGAGGCGCTGCGGCTGGCATCGGTTTGGACGGTGTTAGCGATCACAGCCTCCTGATGGGTGAGAGTGTTCTCAATAAGACTAAGCGGGAGAGTGACCTAATGCACGATTACGGAGGTAATTGACCCGAGCGGTGGAGTCGGGGCGGAGGGTACACGGAGGGGCAGGTCCTTTGGGATGCGGGCGCGCTACACTGGTGGCGGGAAATCAGCCAGTGGCCAATACTCAGTTGCCAGTGCCTAAATGAAGATCACGGTGCTTTTCTTTGGAGTGTTAAAGGACTTGGTCGGGCGATCGGCCGCGACGGTGGATTTGCCTGAGGGCTCAGCAGTGCGAGAAGTGCTCTTCTATTATGCGCGGCAGGTTTCTGGGTTTGAGGAGAGGACGGCATCGCTCGCGATCTCGGTGAATCGGGAATATGCGGGAGCGGAGCGCTTGTTGCACGAAGGTGATGAAGTCGGGTTGTTGCCGCCGGTAAGTGGGGGGTCGGGGCACGGCGGCGATGTGGGGAATGAAGTTTCTGGCGAAGTCGGGATTGTGCGCGAGCCGATCGACACGGAGGCGGTCGGCAGGCGCTTGAAGCGTCCCGAGGATGGCGCGGCGGTGATTTTCGAGGGCGTGGTGCGGAACAACACGCGCGGGCGGCGCACGCTCTATTTAGAGTATGAAGCCTATGAGGCAATGGCGCTGACCCAGATGGAATCTCTGGCACGAGAAACCCGGGCGCGTTTTGCCGTGCGGGGAGCGTCGATCGTCCACCGCCTGGGGCGGCTGGAGATTGGGGAGACGAGCGTGTTGATCGTGGTTGCGGCGGCGCACCGAGGAGCGGCGTTTGAGGCCTGTCGCTGGATCATCGACACGCTGAAGAAGACGGTGCCGATCTGGAAGAAAGAATATTTTGAAGATGGAGCGGTATGGTCGGACGGAGAAGCGTTTCCTGAAGAAATTCGGGTGGCGGGAGGCACGACGGGGAAGCAGGCTGCATCCTAATGAGTGAATTCAAGATGAGGCGAATTTCAAAGATGCTGCGAACTCCGCGCTGCGAGCTGCGAGCGGGCAGTACAAGGGTTGGCCTCTGGCTCGAAGCCCGAAGCTCGTGGCTCGCGGCTGGGTTGCTGCTGTTTGCTCTCGTCGCTGGCGCCAGCACCGGCTTGCTGGCAGAGGACCCAGATACCACCATCACGGTGGATGTGAAGCTGGTGAATGTGTTCGTGACGGTGACGAATGCGCGCGGGGCTCCGGTGGCGAACCTGCAGAAGGAGAATTTTGTACTGAAGGAAGACGGCAAGGAGCAGAAGATCGCGATCTTCGACAAGGAATCGGCTTTACCGTTGTCGATTGTGCTGGCGGTGGATACGAGCCTGAGCACGCGAAAAGATTTACCGCTCGAATTGTCCTCGGCGCGCAAGTTTGCCCACGCCATTATGCGCGCGCAGGACGGACTGGCGGTGTACAAGTTCAGCGAGACGGTCAGCCAAATGGTGCCCTTCACCTCCGATTTGAAAAAGATCGACGAAGGTATTGAGCATCCGCGGAACGGCGCGGCGACAGCGCTTTATGATGCGGTTTACCTGGGATCGCACGCGCTGAC
>JBEKED010000115.1:0-11068 GCA_050014035.1 Terriglobales bacterium | reverse complement strand
CAGCAGGCCTTCGAGGGTTGTGTCGGGACGATTACATTCGTCTTTATCTGCGCATACTTCTTCCTTCGCAATCACCTCGCCGGTCTTTTTATCGAGAGTGGCGCGCACGGCGCGCATCGGGGCGATTTCTCCCTCAAAAAAACCTTCTTGCTGAGCGCGAGCCGTGCGTTGCTGGCTCAGCAGCGCGTACTCGTCTTGCACTTGCCGGGCGATCTTGTAGCGCTTGGCCACTACCTCGGCAGTCTCCCCCATCACCATGTACACGCCGGGCAGTTGCTCGAGGAGCCGCGGATTAGGATCGTGGTTGCGGGGAATCATGGTGATGCTTTCCACGCCGCCGCCGATCATCACATCGCTGCCTCCGCTCACGATCTGATACGCGGCCAGCGCAATTGACTGCAAGCCGGAAGAGCAAAAACGATTGAGCGTAAGTCCGCCGACCGATGTGGGCAAACCCGCTAGGAGAGCGGCAACTCGTGCGATGTTGTGTCCCTGCGCGCCGTGAGGCTGCCCGCAACCGAGGATGACGTCTTCGACTTCGCGGAGATCTAGTTGCGGCGTCTTGTGCAGAACATCCTTTATGCAGTGCGCCGCCAGATCGTCGGGACGCGTCAGATTGAACGACCCGCGAAATGACTTGGCCAACGCCGTGCGCGAGCTGGCCACGATGACAGCTTCTCTCATGAACTCTCCAAGCTTTGTTACGCGGCGGCGACTTGCTCCTTGTCGAACGCGGCGAATGTCTTGTCCGCTTCTGCCAGACGCTTTAGCAGAGGAGCCGGTGCCCACAGTTCTCCATGCTGCTGGTGGAATTCGCAAACGCGCGCGTAGACTTTCCGCAATCCCACCGTGTCGGCATGCCACATCGGGCCGCCGCGATACGCGGGGAAACCGTAACCATTGAGATAGATGATGTCGATGTCGACTGCCCGCAGCGCGTATCCTTCCTCAAGAATCCGTGCTCCCTCATTGACCAACGCATAAACGCAGCGATCGACGATTTCCGCGGCCGAAATCTCCCGCTGCGGAATTCCCGCCTCCGCGCTCCACTGCCGCAGCAGGGCGGGCAGTTCGGGATCCGGGCTCGGGCGCCGGTTCTCGTCATAGCAGTACCATCCCCTCAGCGTTTTCTGGCCATAGCGACCCATTTCACAAAGACGATCCTCAGCGAATGGCTGGCGGATTCCGGGCTTTTCCAGATGCCGATACTCCTTGCGAATGCGCCAACCCACGTCAAGACCCGCCAAGTCGCCCGTCGCAAGCGGACCCATGGCGTTGCCGAATTCGACGAGCGCCTGATCGACCGCTTGTACATCTGCTCCCTCCTCGATCAGAAACTGCGCCTCCCGTCGATAGGGGCCAAACATGCGGTTGCCGACGAAGCCGCGGCAGTTGCCTACCAGCACTCCAATCTTGCCCAGTTTCTTGGAGAGTTGCATGCAGGTGGCAATCACTTCTTTGCTCGACTTTTTGCCGCGCACAATTTCGAGCAGGCGCATCACGTTAGCCGGACTGAAGAAGTGTGTTCCAATCACCGCTTCCGGCCGCGAGGTGGCTGAGGCAATCTCATCGATATTCAGCGTTGACGTATTGCTTGCCAGAATCGCGCCCGGACGGCACGCACGGTCCAGGTCCGCGAACACAGTTTTCTTCAGCGCCATGCCTTCGAAAACCGCCTCCACTACCATGTCTACTTCGGAGAACCCGCTGTAGTTGAGCACGGGCGTGATCATCTTCAGGCGCTCGTCCACAAACGCCTGGGTGAAGCGCCCGCGCTGCACGGAGGTGGCGTAGTTCTTCCAGATTTTCCCCATGCCAAGTTCTAGCGCGGCCTCATCCACGTCTTTGAGCAACACCGGAATGCCCGCGTTGGCAAAGACCATCGCGATGCCTCCGCCCATGGTGCCGGAGCCGACAACCGCCGCGCGGTTCACCGGCAGCACCGGGGTTTGCTTGGGAACGTCGGGAATCTTCGCCACCTCGCGCTCGCCAAAAAAAACATGAATCAGCGCTTTCGACTGATCGGAGAAAAGGCACTCGGTGAAAAGTTTGGCTTCGACCTGGCAGCCCTCCTCGAACGGCAGTTTGGTCGCCGCTTCTACGGCATCGATCGCTGCCAGTGGAGCTTTCAGTCCGCGTTGCTTGGTGGAAGCAGCGGCGCGCGCCGCCGTAATGATTGCCGCATTCTTCTCGGGCATCCCTAGTTTTCCCGTGCGCTCCCTCGCTTTTGGCGCAGGCTTCGCGGCAACTTCGCGCGCGAAAGATACCGCGCCGGTGAGCAGATCGCCCTCGATCAACCGGTCGATCAGCCCAAGAGTGGCGGCCTCACCCGCGGAAACCGGCTTGCCCCCGGCGCACATTTCGACGGCCTTCGCAACTCCGATTAGTCGGGGCAGACGCTGCGTTCCAGCGGCCCCGGGAATAATGCCCAGATTCACTTCCGGCTGGCCCACCTGCGCGGTAGGCGATGCAACGCGGTAATGGCCGGCCATGGCCAGTTCCAGCCCACCGCCAAACGCGTTGCCATGAATCGCCATCACCACGGGCTTCGCGCTGTCCTCAATTTGGAGCAGCAACGGAAGCAGGCTTCTGCGAGGCGCGCCCGAAGTCATCTTGCCGAATTCTTTAATGTCTGCGCCCGCGACAAATGTGCGGCCGGCGCCGATTACTACTGCTGCCTTCACCGCCGGGTCGCGATTGATCTCATCGATCGCTGCCCCGATTCCATCGGGAACGCCCGGCCCGAGCGCGTTTACGGGAGGGTTGTCGATGGTGATGACGGCCACATCGTTTGCTTTGCCAACTTTTACGAGGTTGCTCATGTTCCTGCCAAACTCCTACTGGCTCGCTTGATATTTTTTTCGCAAATCTCTCTTAAGAACTTTCCCCGTCGCGGTCTTGGGCAAGCTCTCGCAAAACTCAATCGATTGCGGACACTTGTAATGCGCCAGCCGAGCCCGGCAAAACTCGATCAGCTCCACTTCGCTGAGTATGGATCCTGGCTTCGCTACCACTACCGCCTTCGGCACTTCTCCCCATTTTTGGTCGGTCACCGGGATCACTGCCGCTTCGTAAACGCCCGGATGCGCTGAGAGCACCTTCTCGACGTCCAGCGACGAAATATTTTCTCCGCCGCTCACGATGATGTCCTTCTTGCGATCGACCATCAGAATGAATCCGTTCTCCGCGATCACGGCCATGTCTCCGGTGTGAAACCATCCGCCGCGCATTGCTTCGGCGGTGGCCTCCGGCTGTTGCCAGTAGCCTGCCATCACTCCATCACTGCGGGCAATGATTTCTCCCATGGTTACGCCGTCTTGTGGCACGTCGTTATTCTGCGCGTCGACGACGCGAAGCTCACAGCCCGGGAAAGCATAGCCGGTCATTGCCTGCAGCACGTACCGCTCTTCATCGGAGCACTGCATGTCCGGCTTCAGTTCGGCGTTCGCCAGCGAAGGCGCGCATTCCGTCAGACCATATCCGGAGTAGCATTTAAATCCCAGCGTCCGTTCCACGTCCCGAATCAGCGTGGGAGAAGAGGCCGCGCCGCCGATCGTAGCCCACTCCACGCTGCTCAGATCGTACTTGGAACGCGCTGGCGAGTGCACAAGCGCATTGGCCATAATTGGAACCAGAGTGAGAGCGCGCACTCGCTCCCGTTCCACTAGCCTGAATACTTCCTCGGGAATAAATCGCGGCAGCATGACATGCGTTCCACCCATGAAAGTGATGGTATGCGCCGCTCCCCATCCATTCGCGTGAAACAGCGGGATGGTGTGCATCATCACGTCTTCATATCGCGTGTGATGGTACAAGGCGATGTTCATCGCATGCAGGTACACGTTGCGATGCGTGAGCATCACACCCTTTGGGGCGGCGCTGGTTCCACTGGTGTAAAAAATTTCGGCGACCGCGTCTTCGTCAAACTCCATCACGTCTGCGCAGTAGGGCGCGGCCGCGGCCACCATCTGCTCGTAGTTTTGATCAGAGAGCCACTCGGCTTGCGGTGTTCCATCGAGTGGATGAAATGCGCGCACCGTGCGCAGATCGGGCCGGAACGAATCCACGAGGCCGACGAACTCTTGCTCCAGGAAGAGCACCGTAGCTCCCGAATCATTCAGAATGTAGGCGAGCTCCGGGCCGGCCAGTCGAATATTGAGCGGGAGTAGAATGCATTTCGCTTCCAGAACTCCGAAGTAGGCTTCGAGAAGGCGATGGCAGTTCAGGCTGAGAAACGCCACGCGATCGCCCGCCTTCACACCGGCGGCGAGCAACGCTCCCGCCAAACGCCAGACGCGATCGCCAAACTCGGCATAAGTAAACCGCAGATCCTGACACACCACCGCCGTCTTGCGCGGAAATTGCTGTTCTGCATAACGAAGAAATCGCACCGGCGTCAGGGGAATATTCATAAAGAAGTTCTACCAGGCCGTCTGGCCTCCATCGACAACCAGCACGTGCCCGGTCACGTATGCCGAAGCGTCCGACGCCAGAAATACTGCTGCGCCTTTCAGATCATGATCTGCGCCAAAGCGGCCTAGCGGGATTTTCTCCAGCAGCGCGTCTTTACGGTGCTCGATAATCCATCCTGACATGTGCGTCGGGAACCATCCCGGGGCGATCGCATTCACCTGAATGTTGTGCGACGCCCACTTGCATGCGAGATCCCTGGTGAACGCGATGACGCCGCCTTTACTGGCGTGGTATCCGATGGCCTGCAGTTCCGCCGACGCCCCTCCCAAACCCGCCACTGATGCGATGTTGATGATCTTGCCCGATGCCTGCGCAGCCATCGCCTTCCCCACAGCCTGGCAAAACAGGAACGTACCGGTCAGATTCGTGGAGAGAACCTTGTCCCACTGTTCCAGCGTCATCTCCTCCACCGACGCTCCCCACGATACGCCGGCGTTGTTGATCAAAACGTCGATTCGGCCAAATTTGGCGAGCGTTTCTTCCACGACCTGCTGAATGGATGCCTTATCCTTAACATCGCATGCCAGCGCGAGTGTCTTCACGCCGTGGCTGCGCAATGCTTCTGCTGCTTCCTCGCAACGTTCTTTCTTTCGAGCGCAGAGCACGAGGTTCGCGCCCATCTCCGCCAAGCCCTCGGCCATCTGCCGGCCGAGACCCATCGAGCCGCCAGAAACGATGGCGACGCGGCCGGTCAAATCGAAAAGTTGCTTGACATTCACTCCGCGGAGAACCTTTCCGGGCCGCAGCGCCGCGCAAAAGTGATAGTTAATATCATATTAATGTCGCTAACGTCAATCGAGTGCGTCGGTCGAAAACCACCAGAGGAAATCGCCGAGCGCGGTCGCGCCGAAATTCGTCACAGGCGGAGCACCACCCGCCCCGAAATTTCGCCGCGGCTCAGTTCCCCAAGAACTTCCTGGACCTCGGCCAGCGGACGCGCCGTTACCTGGCAATGCACGATTCCGGCTGCGCCCATGGCCAGAGCTTCCCGCAGATCTTCCCGAGTGCCGACGGCGGACGCCTTGATCTGGATCTCTCCGCCGGCCATCAGAATCGGGGGGAACGAAATGTCTTTTGCGGGCAAACCCACCACCAGGAGCGTTCCCGTAGGCCGCAAACAATAGAACGCCATATCGTACGCAGATTTGGCGGCCGAGGTAACGATGGCAATGTGCATTCCACCCGAGCCGCGCACTTCCTTCACGACATTGCTGGTCGCGGCATTCAGGGTTCGGGTGGCGCCCAGCGACTTGGCCAGCGCGAGTTTTTCTTCGGAAACATCGATTGCGGTGACTTCGGCTCCGGCGGCGCGGCCAATCTGGACGGCAATGTGGCCCAGTCCCCCGACGCCGAAAACCGCCAGCCGCTGCCCGGCGCACATCTTCGCTTGCTTGAGGGCGCGATGAACCGTGACTCCCGCGCAAAGCAGCGGCGCCGCCTGCTCGGAGGAAAGCGCATCGGGAATCTGGATCACGTGGCTGGCGGGAGCCTTGGCATACTCCGCATATCCGCCATCCACCATGACGCCGGTGATGCGCTGCCGCGTGCACAGATTCTCGTTGCCTTCGCGGCAAAACTCGCATTGCCCGCATGTCCACTGCAGCCACGGCACACCGACGCGGTCGCCCACCTGTATATTCTGTACCGCCGCGCCGCGCTCGGTCACTCGGCCTACAATCTCATGTCCCAGGATCAGTGGCTTCTTTACGATTCCCGCCAATTGCGTCCAGTCACCATCGGCAACGTGCAGATCGGAATGGCACACCCCACAAACTTCGACTTGGATCAACACTTCGTCCGCGCCAACTTCCGGCACGGCCACTTCCTCCAGCGATAACGGAGTCTTGAATTCGTGCAGAACAGCGGCTTTCATTCTGTTTTCCTCTTTTAACAGGCCAACGAAGTGCGGGCGTAATTGCAGAAAGTTTACGGCCGGATGCCGCGCAGGAAAAATTCCACCGCGCTGCGCACTCGTTCCGTGAGTTCGTGCGGCCCGGTAAGATCCACTGCCCATTGCCGCACCACAGTGTTGTAGAGCCCTGCCATGAACTCGGCCAGATGCACTACTGGAAAGGCGCGCGTCACCTCACCTTGTTTCTGCCCCTGCGTCAGGATCTCGCGCAACAGGCTGACCGCGGCCTCCTCGTGTCCGCGGAGTTCCGCGGATCGCACCGGATCCATGGCGCCCGACAATACCACGGCTTGCCACAGCTGCCGGTCGGCTTCAACCTCGCGCGCCATGGTCACATAGAGCCTCCGCAGGCGCTCGCTCGTTTTCGCTTTGCTGGAGAGTTCCGAGCGCAGCCGCTCGCAGATGCAGGCATACCCGCGTTCTCCTACCTCGCGCAGCACCGCGTCTTTACTGGGGAAATAGCGAAAAAATGTGGGCTGGCTGATCTCGAGCGTGTGCACGATATCGTCGATCCGGGTGCGCTCGTATCCGTGTTTGCGAAACAGCTTGATCGAAGTGTCGATAATCAGCTGCCGCAAGCGCGCCTTTTTTCGTTCCCGCAGCCCGATCTCGAACTCTACTGTCTCCGCGACTGTACTCCTTGTCGCGAGCGCACCAGGCATGGCTCTTCCTCCTGCATCGATTCTGGGACGTCGCCAAGCGCAACGCCGTAAAATGTGAGGGTAACTATAACAAAAAGGCGACTAACGTCAAATTGTGACGCGACGGCAGGAGGGTCAGTCAGCAACACATGTTAGCCGAGCGGCTGGACCGTTGCGAAAAAGAGGGTGGTGGCTCATTTGATCAAACCTTCACCACCAAGGGCACGAAGGCACACGAAGGAAAAGCCAAACCCAATAGCCTTCGTGCGACTTCGTTCCCTTCGTGTTCCGGGCTTTTTCTGGGGGGCACATCGTCCAATTAAGCCACTACCAAAAAGAGGGTAGTGTTGACAGGTCAACACCACCCTCTGCGTTTCTATTTTTCAGAGCTCAGTCGGCGACGGCTACCGGCTTTAGGGCCTCTGCCGCCCACTCCGAGCGTTCTATTTCCTGCGCATCGATCACCGCGATTGCGGCCATGTTGACGATGTCTTCCACCTCCGCGCCTCGCGCCAGCAGATGCACCGGCTTGCTCATGCCCATGAGAATGGGGCCGAACATTTCGGCGCCACCGATCTTGGCCAGTAGTTTGTACGCGATGTTGGCGGAATTGAGATCGGGGCAGATGAGCACGTTGGCGCCGCCCTGAAGCACGCTGAAGGGATACACTTCCTCGAGCATCTCCGGAGACAGGGCAACGTCGGCCATTACCTCGCCATCGACAATCAGGGTCGGGTCGGCTTTGTGCAGCAGGTCTACCGCCTTGCGAACTTTCTCGCAAAGCGGGTGTTTCGTGCTTCCGAAGCTGGAGAACGAGAGCATCGCGATGCGCGGCACAACGTCGAAACGCCGCGCTGTCTCGGCTGCGCAGAGGGCAATTTCCGCCAGTTCTTCCGCCGTGGGATCGATGTTCACCGTGGTGTCCGCGAGGAAATAAATGTCTCCCTTGCGAGTGATCAAGGCATAGCAACCCGCCACCGTGTGCAGTCCTTCGCGCATACGAATGATCTGCAGCGCGGGGCGGATGGCATCAGGGTAGTTCTGCGCGACGCCAGAGACCAGCGCATCCGCATGCCCCCTGTGCACCATCATGGAAGCAAAGATATTGCGGTCATTGATCAATGTGCGGGCTTCGCTGGGCGTTACTCCCCGACGCTGCCGCAAGCGAAAGAGTTCTTCAATATAGGGTTCGCGCAGCGGAGAATCTGCCGGATCCACGACGCGCACGTCCTTCAAATCCAATCCCAAGTCGAGTGATTTTGCCTTGATCACTGCGGCATTGCCCAGCAGGATGGGAACCGCGATTTTCTCCTCCATCAGGCTGTGACAAGCGCGCAGAATCTTCTCATTTTCTCCTTCCGCAAAGACCACCGATTTCGGCTTGGCTTGCGCTTTGCGAATCATGATTCGCGAGATCTCGTGGGCCTTCCCCAGACGACGCTCGAGTTGCTCGCGGTACTCTTTGAGGTCGACCGGTTCCTGGGCTACGCCGGTGCGCATGGCAGCTTCGGCCACGGCAGAAGCCTCCCAGATCAGCACGCGTGCGTCGAAAGGCTTGGGAATCAGGTAATCGGGGCCGAACTTCATCCGCTCGACTCCATAGGCGCGGCAGACCGAGTCGGGCACGTCCTCCTTGGCAAGAGCAGCCAGGGCGCGCGTCGCGGCCAGCTTCATCTCATCGTTGATGGCGGTCGCGTGCACATCGAGGGCTCCACGGAAAATGAAGGGGAAGCCGAGAACGTTATTCACCATGTTGGGATAATCCGAACGGCCGGTGCACATGATGACGTCGGAGCGACAGGCTTTGGCGTCTTCGTAAGTAATTTCCGGATCGGGATTCGCCATGGCGATGACAATCGGACGAGGCGCCATCGAGCGCACCATGTCCTGCGTCACGACGCCGCCGACGGAGAGTCCGAGGAACATATCGGCGCCTGCCAAGGCCTCCGCGAGCGTACGCAGCTTGGTGTCTTGCGCGAAGCGCTCCTTGTAAGGATTCATACCCTTCGTGCGGCCCTTGTAGACCACTCCGGTGGTGTCGCACAGAATGATGTTTTCCCGCTTCATGCCTAGTCGAATGTAATGCTCGGCTGTGGCTATGGCCGAGGCGCCGGCGCCGTTGACAACGAGCGTCAGTTTGCCGATGTCCTTGCCCACGATTTCCAAAGCATTCAACAGCGCCGCTCCTGAAATAATGGCGGTGCCGTGCTGGTCGTCGTGGAAGACCGGAATCTTCATCGTCTTCTTCAGGGTCTCTTCAATGTAGAAGCACTCCGGAGCTTTGATGTCTTCGAGATTGATTCCGCCGAACGTGGGCTCCAGAAGTTGGCATACCTTAATGATGTCGTCGGGATCGTGACTGCCGATCTCGATATCAAAAACATCGACATCAGCGAAGCGTTTAAAGAGGACGGCCTTGCCCTCCATGACCGGCTTGCCGGCGAGGGGCCCGATGTCGCCGAGTCCGAGAACGGCGGTTCCGTTGGTGACCACGGCGACCAGATTTCCGCGGCCGGTGTACTTAAAGGCGTCATGTGGATTCTTCTCAATCGCCAGACATGGCACTGCGACGCCCGGTGTGTAGGCGAGGCTCAGATCGCGTTGCGTGCGGCACGGTTTGGTGGGGACGACCTCTATCTTTCCCGGGCGCGCCCCAGAGTGGTAGTCAAGTGCTTGCTGTTTGGTGAATGCCATGGGTTTCTCCTGGACGATCCATTTGGTCGGAGGCGCGTCCGCGCGCAACTCGTAAAGGCATTCGCGGCGGGCAGGGCGACCACAGGTAGTCTGCACTCGAAGGCTAGCGCAGGCTGTGATGGTGGTCACAGGCTGTGGGCTGGCATAACCAACTTCGCGACCGACGGCCATGTCCATCAGCCCGCCGGGAACGCTTGAGGGCAGCTGCAAGCTCATAACCTTTGTCGCGTGGAATGTTCCTGCCTTAATCCCTGCTAGAATCGGCGCACGTGTTCGCGCTGCTGTAGTGGGCTAGTTGCTTCTCTGAACGCTGTTCTTCAGCGAGTATGGGATTGCATTTCGGTCAGGTCATCTTCTTGCTCTTCGCCGGCGGTATCGCGGGCGCGCTGAACGCGTTGGCTGGTGGGGGCAGTTTCATCTCCTTCCCGGCGTTGTTGTTCCTAAGAGTTCCAGCCGTGGAAGCCAATGCGACCAATACCGTCGCGCTCTGGCCCGGCCTGGCGGCCAGTACGCTCGCTTATCTGAGACGGCTGAATGCACCACTCCGCTTATTGTTCCCTTTGCTCGCGACCAGCGTGATCGGGGGCTGGGTAGGAGCCTTGCTGCTGCTAAAAACTCCGCAGCATACTTTCTTGCGGCTCGTCCCCTGGCTGCTGCTCGGTGGCACTTTGCTGTTCGCCTTCGGCAATTCGATCCGCGCCCTTGTCGGCAAGACCGCGGTGATTGACGATCTGCGCGACATCTCGGGACCGGCGATCGTACTAGGTTCGATCGCGGAGCTGCTGGTTGCAGTTTACGGCGGATATTTTGGCGCGGGCATCGGGTTTATGACGCTCGCCATGCTCGCCATGATGGGAATGCGCGACATGCATGCCATGGGCGCGATCCGAACGTTGCTGGCGGTCGCCATTAACGCGGCTGCGGTGGTCACCTTTATCGTGGCTCATGCTGTCTTGTGGCCGCAATGTGGAGTGATGATCGCCGGTTCCCTCGCCGGCGGCTGGTTTGGAGCGCATTTCGCGCAGAAGGCAAACCCGGGGAAAGTGCGGGGCGTCGTCATCGGCGTCGGCGTCGCGATGACCGCGTATTTCTTTGTCACCGTGCGCTAGCAGCTGGCCGAACACTTCCAAAACCAGTCCTCGGCCGATGTCCGGCCACTTCACGTAGCACTATAATCTCTGTGGATTCACAGGGTGAATTGGGAATGACTCTGAAGTCGGTTGGAACGCTTCTGGACCTTTTACATTTCGCGGACAGCGACACGGCTATCATCGTTCCCGAACTCGGCATCAGTGTCACCTACGATTCGCTGCGGCAGCAGGTTTTGTCGATGGCGAATGCCTTGGCC
>JBEKED010000114.1:0-17527 GCA_050014035.1 Terriglobales bacterium | reverse complement strand
TTCAAACGGAGCCTTCATGAAGTCGTAGCCGTTGGGCGTGGTCTTGCCGTCGAACACCAGCCGGTTATAGATGTCGTCGAGAATCAGATAAAAGCCGCGCTTCTCGCAAAACTCCACCATCTGCTGCACGAAATCTTTCGAGTACATAGCGCCCGACGGATTATTCGGACTGTTCAGAATGATGGCTTTGGTGTAGGAACCGCATGCGTCCGCCATTTCTTTGACAGTTGGGAAAAATGTTCCGTCCTCGGCTGTAACCGGCACTGCAACTCCGCCCGCGAGCTTTACCATCTCCGGATAGCTGACCCAGTAAGGGGCGGGGAAAACCACCTCTTCCTTGGGATCGAGGATGGCGTGCAGCAGCACCATCAGCGACTGCTTGGCACCGCCCGAAGCGATCACGTTGTGCGCGGTTACGATCTTCTTGTAGTGTTCTTCGGTGTAGCGCACGATGGCTTTCTTCAGCGCGGGAATGCCGTCGGGCGCGGTGTAGCGAATTTCCCCCGTATTCAGCAATGCTGCGCAGTTGATGACGGCATCCATGGGTGCTTTGCTTTTGGGCTCCCCGCCTCCCAGGTGAATGATGGGCTCGCCCTTGTCGCGCAGCAGAGCCGCTGTTTCATTCAGCTTGAGAGTCGCCGACTCCCGGATGGACCGGGCAAGCTGACTCAGACTCATGACGTTGATTTCCTTCCTTTGGCTCCGCAAGAAATTCGCGACCAGATTAGACCCCTCGTCGGTCAGCACGCTCTCGGGATGAACCTGCACGCCCCCGACGGGAAACTTCCGCTGCCGCAGCCCCCGGATGACCCTGGTGCCGTCGCGATCGCGGGTCCAGGCGCTTACTTCCAGATCGTGCGGCAGGGCGTCTTCAGAAACAATCAGCGAGTGATAGCGAGTTGCGGTCATCGGCGACGCGAGGCCGCGGAAGATGGTCTTGCCATCGTGCTCCACCGGGCTGGTCTTGCCGTGCATCAGGTTCTTCGCGCGCACCACCTGTCCGCCGAAGGCTGCGCCAATCGCCTGATGTCCAAGGCAGACGCCCAGCAGTGGCAGCTTGCCCGCGAAATGGCGTATCAGTTCGATGCTGATGCCGGCATCCTGCGGCGTGCAGGGTCCGGGAGAAACCACGATACGCTCCGGCTGCATGGCCGCGATCTCGCCGACGGTTACCTCGTCGTTGCGGCGAACCTCAACCGTGGCGCCCAGTTCGCCTAGATACTGGACCAGGTTGTAGGTGAACGAATCGTAGTTGTCGAGGACGAAGACCACGTGTCTATTGTAGACGCTGCCTTGAGGTAAGAAGTTCTTCCGATGCGCCCGAGAAAAGCCTGAACCACGAAGGGCACGAAGTTGCACGAAGGCTCTCGGGTGTGGCTTTTCCTTCGTGTGCCTTCGTGACCTTGGTGGTGGAGGTTTGATCAAAATGAGCCACTACCCGAAGGCGCGACTCCTTGACAGTCGGGTCACGAATTGCCATGCTTACAGGCAATTCGGACGCGCTCTTTGAAAGTTTGCAACTTTGCTCTTGAGGGCATTCCATGGCGGAAACGCAACCAGACCAGGACCGAGTCCCGGACCGAGTCGAGGACAATGACAAGCGGACGGTGCGGCGATTCGCGCTTCGTCTTCCGGTAAGTGTCCGTTACGGTGATAATGCCGAGGAGCACGCGGCGCAGACCCGTGACGTGAGCGCGCGCGGAATTTGTTTCTACGTCGATTCCGCCATCCAGGCCGGCTCGGCGATTGATTTCACCCTGACCCTGCCCCCCGAGATCACGCTGACAGAAAGCATCCGGGTGCGCTGCAAGGGGCGCGTGGTGCGAGTTGAAGGCGGCGCTCCGGCTAACCGGTTGGCGGTGGCCGCCGTGATTGACGAATATGACTTCCTGGCCGACGTGTAATCCTCGTATCCTCTCGCGTTGGTTGATTGCGCATCTTTCTTCTCGCGACCTTCGAGTGGTATGTTTGCAGTAACACTCGAGCGCCGCACGTGAAAGATTTCCCACCGCATCTTCGGTTCTCGCAACCGCGGAAGGGTTGCAGCGTGCCGGCGAATTGGTACGCCGCTCTCGCCCTCGGAGTACTCGCATGGACTACACCACTGCATTCCCAGACGTCAGCTGCTTCGCCGACCGTGCCGTCTTCTGGACCGGGAGCAAAGACGGCCTCCGCTGCCAGCAGCTCTGCCGCGAGCAAGACTTCCGCCAGCAAGGTCGCCGTCATCAAGAGCTTTAGAATTGTGCAGGAAAAAGATGGGCAGGCAGTCGAAATTCTCTCGACTCGGCCGCTGGTCCCTTCCATTCAAGCGATCGGCGACCCAGAGCGCCTGGTGATCGATCTGCCGAACGCGCGCCTGGAAACGCCGAAGAAGCGCATCAGCGTGCAAGCCGATCAGATCAGCACGCTGCGCGCCGACCAGTTCCAGGAAAATCCTCCGGTAGCCCGAGTCGTCGTCGATCTGCTCGCGCCGCGCGCTTACACTTGGGATGCCGCGGGAAACCGGCTGGTCGTGCATCTGGGGAAAAGCCCCGGCCCGGCAAAAATTTCTGGTTCTCCGTTCGAGCCGCTGGCAGTTCCCAGTCTGACGCCGGGGCCGAAGCCGGTGGTCACCGCGGTGCGCGCGGCCGGTCCGCTCGCGCTGGCCGGAAAGGACGGAGGGTCGGGTTCAACGATCACAGCCGGTCCCGAGACCGCCGTGCTGAATCTGTCGAGTGGCGGCGAAGTGCATGTTTGCCCCGGAACCACGGTGTCAGTAACGCCGTCGCAGAACCGGCACAACTTGATGCTTGCCATGAACACGGGCGCGCTCGAAGCGCACTTCGTTCTCGATGCTTCTTCCGATTCCGTAATGACGCCGGACTTCCGCATTCTTCTCGTCGGCCCGGGCGAATTTCACTACGCCATCAGCGCCGACAACCAGGGCAACACCTGCGTGCGCGCCTTACCCGGCAACACGGCGGCGGCGATTGTTTCGGAGTTGCTCGGCGATCGCACCTATCAAGTCAAGGCCAGCGACCAGCTCGTGTTTCGTTCGGGTCAGCTCGATCACGTGGATACGGCGGTGCCACCAGAATGCGGATGTCCGGCGCCGCGCGACGCTCCCCTGCGAGCGGCCAATGATCTGCCCATCCAGAGTCGAGCCGTACCGGCCGCGAACGCTACGCCTGCTCCGATGGCGGACATGACTCCCACTGAAGGCGCGCCCCCGACTGGAATACCGGTGCCGGCTGCTCCCGCTGAAACCGCGGTGGCCGCGAATGAAATTCACGTGCAAGTAGAAGCGCCATTGGTGTTCCACGCGACTGGCCCGGCTCCGGCCCCGGTCGAGGATGTGCGCGCGCTGCCGCTGGAATCTCGTCTGCGGGAGGCACCGGCGGTGGCCGCTCCACTTCCTCCACCAGCACCGCCAATGCCGAAAGCGGCGGCCACGGAAACGGCGAAGCATCCTCAGACGCGCGGGTTCTTCCGAAGAATCGGCGGATTCTTTGCTGCAATGTTCCACTAAACTGGCCGCGCCGGGAGACGCGGCAAGCCGCATCTCTACAGGATATTGGTGCAGTTTAAGAGAGGATTTTGGCGGTAACTCGGCGGGCGCGGACGCCCGCCGGACAGCCGCCGGGACGGCGGCGCTACCCAACCAGATTACTCGACACTCACAAGTCTTGCGGGTTGGGCTGGATCCGCCGAGCGCTCGGCGCATTGTTCCAGAATCGCAGGCACTTCGAGCAGCGCTCGATTTGAATACTCGGCTGTCTTGCGGCGGAATTCTTCGAACGTGGCGCTGTCGAGCAAGCGCTGCACCGCGGGCGCAATTTGCCTGAAGCTCGGGACAACAATCCCGTAGCCTTTTTCCGTCACCCATTCCGCGTTGTAGCGCTCTTGCGGCAGGGTTTTGGAATTGCACTCCACGATGACCGGCAAGTGGAACTGCAGCGCCTCGCTGATCGATCCGGGTCCCGGTTTGCCGATAAAGAAGTCAGACAAGGCCATGTAGTACTCCACATTCTGGGCAAAGCCAACCACGGCGATTGGCTTTATCGTGTTCAAGTGTTTGAGCTCAGTGGCGAGCTTTTGGTTATGCCCGCAAATCAGAATTAACTGCACGGGGACGCCCGCCTGGTTGAGCTCTTTAGTGATGTCAAGCATCACCTGCGACCCATGCCCGCCGAACAATACGATGCCGGTCGGGCAGTTGGGTTCCAGGCCCAGTTTCTTTCTTTCAGCAACGCGATCGACGCTGATCTTTTCGTAGAACCGCGGCTTCAGAATCATTCCCGAGGTGCGGAAAATATGGTTGTCGGGAAGGCCGATGGTCAAGGCTTGCTGCCGGGCGCGTTCGGTGCCGGCGATGATGTATTCCGACTCGCGCTCAATCCAGAAGTGGGGCGGAAAATCGGCCAAATCGGTGATCAGAGTGACAAAGGGAGGCCCTGCCACTCCCGTGCCATCGGGGCTAAGGCTCTCAGCGATCTCGCGATTGAAGTGCGGAATCACGGAGAGCACTAGGTCCGAAGGATGTTCCGCCCAGTAAGTTCGCAGCAGTTTCACAATCGGGGAATGGTAGACGCGGATGGTCGTCTGTAACACGATCAGCAGTTGGCGCGCAAAGCGGGTCCAGCCTTTGCGGAGAATCAGATTGTAGGTGTCCTGAATGCGCAGGCCAGTAGCGCGGCGAATCAGATCGAGGGGATCGAGCAGTTCCTGGATGTCGAGAAGAGTGATATCCCAGGGATGCTGCTGGGAAGAGAGAGTGGCTTTGAGTGCATCCGCGGCACTTTGATGTCCTCCGCCGGCGTGGTGGAAAACGATGGTCAGTTTGCGCAAGATTTACGCTGCCTCGTTTGTGGACAACGATCGTTTTTCAATTGCAAAAGACCCCTTCCCGCAGCGGCTGAAGCCGGCCCTTAAAGTAAGCCATTGACCGCAGCGGTAAACCGCTGCGCCACCCAAGCGCAAGAACAAAAGCACCAAGAGACCGCTCGGTTGGTCCCCGTCAGGTCGCTACACCCTCGTATTCGCCATCTTCGAGCAGTCCCGCCTCGTCGCCGAATTCGGCATCGGCCGGGTTGGGTTCGGCGGAATGAAGATCGTCGGGGCGCTCTACATATTCGTGGATCTCGACTCCCTGCTCGCCAATGGTGATATAGGTCGAATGCGCGTCAATCCAGGCACCGCAGTTGTAATAATCGATGCGGTGTTCGTGATCGGGCAGGTGCAGGGCCGCATGAGTATGGCCGCAGAAGATACGCGCTGCGTGATGATGACGGGCATGGGCCAGAGCGCCCTCGGCCACTTTTGGCGACAAACGCAGCCAACGGGTGTTGAGCCGGTCGAGGAATCGGGTCAGGGTTTTGTTTTTCGAATCCCACTTCTGCAATTGCAAATAGAGCAGCGTCCCAATGTAATAGCTGACGTGCACATTGCTCACCACAAAGCCGTCGAACTGGTGACCGTGCACCGCGATGTGCCGGAGGCCCTCATATTCCCATTGATATTCCTGGTACACGCGCACGCCCACCAGATGCGACATGATCGGGGCCAGTCCGTGGTCATGATTGCCTTCGACCCACACCACTTCGACATTGCGCTTGGGATTGGAGAGTTTGCGAATGAAGCCGAGAAATTTCCAATGTTCTTTCTTCAAGCGTCCGAAATTGAGGTCGGCAAAAATGTCGCCCAGCAGAATCAGCCGCCGATATTGGGTTTCTCGCAGAACGCGCAAGGCCTCTCGCGCGCGGCTCATGTCCGCGCCGAGATGCAGATCCGAGAGGATCAGCGTGTCGTAAACGGTCGGCGCCACAGCTACCATTGTGACCGAAAAGTGTTACGAGGTGATGAATTAGCAACGGCCAGGGGATGCGATGTAACCCAAAGGTAACCTGCCAGAAAATAGGGCAGAGGGCCCGAAGGGCCGCGCCCCGCCGCCCATTTCGCTCTGAATCTCACCCAACTAGTGCGCCGGAGGAACGTACTCGGCCGGGCGCGCCGCGCCCTCCCCGAAGAAAAACTGCTCCATTTGCTGCACGATCACTTCCTGATCCTGCTTGCGCGCCGGGTTCAGGCGATATTCGTTCAGCAACATTTTGCAGTGTTCCATCCACTGGCCCCACGCCTGTTGCGAGACGTTATCGTAAATCTTTTTTCCCAACTCGCTGTCGAAGGGAGGCTCCGGCAGCCCAGGCAATTCCTTTTTTAATTTTGCGCAGAAGACTGTGTGCTCTGACATAAATTTGTTCTGAAATTATCGCACAGCCGGGGCGTCTTAACCGGTGGACAGCCGGGACAATGCCGACACTCGGAAAAAATTTCTACATGAGCGCGTCCGACTCACGGAGGCACGTCCTTCACCAAATCGCTTCCCGAAGTAATATTTTCATTGACAAATCACATGCGCATGGCAATATCTTGTGGTAGGACAGCTGGCATCAAGGTGCCCTGTCGAGAACCTTGGGAGAACAAATCGTTCAAACGGAGGAAACACTTCATGGCAACCAAGAAGAAAGCCGCCAAGAAAAAGAAACACTAAGCGGACGGATGCTCGTTAACAAATTCCCCAAGCCTCTCAGGAGAAGCACCTCTTGAGGGGCTTTTCCGTTGCTGGTCGTTGGTCGTTAGTCGTGCGCAATCTGCTTCGGAGTCGGCAGAAGCCCGCGGTCGGCAACAAACGTGCGAACGACCAACGACCAACGACCAACCATCCGTACCTTTGGGGGTTGTCGCGGGGTGTGGGGTCATGCTAGAAACGCTATACAGGAGTTCGCTAGCGGCTCATGAGCCTCCGCAAGAAAGTTCCGAAGAAAGCAGCCCGCAACCCCGAAATCATTATTCCGGACAAGCTCTACTTCCGCATTGGGGAAGTGGCCGCGTTGTGCCGTCTGCCCGCCTACGTGCTGCGCTTCTGGGAAACCGAATTTCCGCAGCTCAAGCCGGTGAAAAGCAGCACCGGCCAGCGCATGTACCGCAAACGCGATGTGGAATCGGTGGTGAAGATCAAGAAGTTGCTCTATGAAGACGGCTTCACTATCGCGGGAGCGCGCGTCCAGTTGCGCGAGGAAACCAAGTCCGATCGCACCCAGAGCGCGCTGCCGTTTCCGATGGCTCCAGGCGTAAGCGTGGCGCATTTACGAAACGAACTGCAGCAGATCCTGCACATTCTTTCCGCCCGCCACTAGGGCGGAGCGGTGGTCAAGAGCGATGGTCCCTCCATAAATTAGTCATCCCGAACGAAGTGAGGGATCTGCAGTCCGCAGGGAAATGCAGATCCCTCACTTCGTTCGGGATGACAAAATCAGAAAGCTTGATAAAAACCAGCGATGCTTCCTACGCCGATTCCTCGAGCGGCTCGGCTTCGACCAGAGGCGCCTCTACCAGGTGCTCGCTGAGAAACCACACTTGCAGTTCGTTGGTACGGAGCACGTCGCTCACCACCAGATCGTTCGTTCCGGCGTCGCCGATCTTGGTGGAGCGTTCCGCCAGTTCACGGCAATGGGTGATGATGATCTCGTGCGCGTCCAGCAACCGCGACAGTTGCACCGGAACTTCTTCGCGTCCCTTGGGTGGGCGCGGAATGTGCGTTGTTTCGGCTACGTCGGGCGCCATTGCGATACTGATTCCGCCCAGCAACTGAATCCGTTCCGCAATCGTGTCGACGAGCTCGTTCTGTTCTCCATAGTGTTTGTCGAACAGCAGATGAAGCTGATAGAACGTGGCTCCCGATACTTGCCAATGCGACTTCTTGTACAGATCCCGAAGGGTGATGGTGTCGGCTAACAGCTGGTTGAGTTGCTCGGTCATTTCCAGACGGACGGGCTCTTCCAATTGCAACGGCTGCATGCTGGTCACCGTGCCAAAGGCCTGGAGTTCGCGAGCTTTCTGATGGAATCGAGGTTGCGCTGACGCTTTGTGCGAATTGCTGGAGCTTGGCTTCTTGGGCATGACATTCTCCTGACACTAAGATTTGGGGACAAGCCAGAAGAGGAGGAAAAGCCAAAACGGAGGTATCCGCTTCCGGTCCCGTTTTGCGGGTTCGACCCCATTTGGATGCGAACCACTGGAAATCGGTTTCGTATTAAACAGCCTGCCCAGTCACGAGATCAGCCGGGCGCTGAAGTCGCCTCAGTCGGCGGCGCTGCGCCGGACGCTGTGCACCTCAGTCAGGAAGTCGACCTGCGGCGCGCCCTTAACGCCAGCGCCCGCCATTTTGGTTTTTAGTTCGTCGGACGCCATAAAAGCTTGCGCCGTTTCCAAATTCTCCCATTCGAACAAAAGAGTAAGGCTGTTGACATTTCCGGCGTTGCGATAAATACGGCAACTACGCTCGCCGTGCTTGCGCCGCCAGTCGAGGTTGGAGTCGAACGCCGCTTTCCAGGCTAAATAATCGGCAACTTCGTGGTGGACGAGAACATGGATCATGATTTCAGGGCCTTTCCTTTCCCCGTGAAAAGGTGCTCCAAATGGCAAAAAAATGCAAGGGCATCGGTCACAAACGCGCGGTATCGAAGCACCCAGCCAAAGAAATGTCCCCCCTGCCTGGCTCGCGGAAGTTGTAACCAAAAATTAACAATCAACCCGGAACACACTTGCTCTGCCCCGGATAAAATCGCTAGCTACATCCTGGAAGCGGTCGCAAACGCTCTGACTCCGGAGAATATCCTATGTCGGCACGCAAGATTCTATTTACGCCCGTGACCGTCATAATCGGGGGCGCGCTTCTAGCCTGCCTGGCCTGCCTGTTCTGGTTCAGGTTCGGCAGACGGGAGGCCCGTTCAGAGATCACTCAGAACAATATTGTTCTTCGGCTGAGCGGGTCGAACACGATTGGAGCTGGCTTGGCTCCCGCGCTGGCGGAAGAGTTTCTCAAGCAGCAGGGCGCTACCGAAGTCCAAACCCTCCCTGGGGATCGGGATGACGAAGTGCGCGTGCAGGGAGTCATGCCCGGCGATCGTGCTCCCAAAGCGATTGAGATTCATGCCCACGGTTCGGCTACGGCCTTTACAGACTTGGCCAATGGCCAGGCCGATATTGGAATGGCTTCTCGAAGAATCAAGTCTGAAGAAGCCGCGCAATTGGCCAATCTCGGAGACATGACGTCGCCGGAATGCGAACACATTATCGCGTTAGACGGGATTGCGGTGATCGTGAGCCGGGAGAATCCAGTGCGGGCGTTGGCCAAAGATAAGATCGCGCAAATCTTCACGGGCGCGATTGGGAATTGGCGGCAAGTGGGCGGGCCGGATGCCGCCATCAATCTCTATGCCCGCGATGACAAGTCTGGAACCTACGACACTTTCCGCACGCTGGTGCTCGGCAACGCCGCGTTAGCGCCCTCTGCGAAGCGCATCGAAGACAGTCGCAAACTTTCCGATTCCGTCGCCCAGGATCCCAACGGGATAGGTTTCATTGGCCTGGCTTACGTGCAGGAGTCGCGAGCCCTCGCGGTTTACGAGAATGGCGCCGCCCCGCTGTTGCCGAGTCCCTTCACCGTGGCCACCGAGGACTACGCTCTTTCGCGGCGCTTGTTCCTGTATACGCCCGCGCATCCTGGACAGGAACTAACGCGCAAATTCGTGGACTTTGCCCTCTCCAGCGGCGGGCAAAGCATCGTAGCCCAGATCGGTTTCGTGGGCCAGAACATCCTGGCGGCGACGGCCGCTCCAGGCTCCACGGCCGTCCCTGGCGATTATCGCCGCCTCACCAGCGGCTCCAACCGGTTGTCGCTCGATTTCCGCTTCCACGCGGGCAGCTCGCAGCTCGACAACAAAGCCGTGGCCGATCTTACTCGTGTCGTCACCTTCCTTAACGACCTGCACTATAGCGGCGGAAACCTGGTACTCCTGGGTTTCGATGATTCCAAGGAGTCCACCGATACTTTGTCGAAAGCTCGTGCCGATGCCGTGGCCCAGCAATTGGAGCAGCGCGGAGTCACGCCCTCCACGGTCGTGGGATTCGGCTCGCAAATTGCCGTGGCCTCGAACGATACTCCGGAAGGCAGGCAAAAAAATCGCAGAGTGGAAATCTGGCTGAGGAGGTAGAACATCGACCGGGCGTAGCGGGATTCAACCCTCACAGAGAATATTGCACTGGCAAGATGCCGGAATTAGTTTTCCCACGCTGTTCGCTTTCGGACAGCGGCTCTCGATTTCGGACAAGGACCGTATTCAATAGCATCGCCTGATGAGCGTACTCCTCTGTAAATAAACCACCTGCATCGGAGGCGGTTTGGTGTGGAACGTGCCTCCGTACGACTACGTAAACGTGTCTCTGGAGGCTCGCATGGAGACTTTGTTGCAGGACTTGCGCTATGCCATGCGCCAATTGCGCAAGGCGCCGGGGTTCACCCTCACGGCCGTCCTTACGCTGGCTCTCGGCATTGGTGCCAACACGGCCATCTTCACGCTGGTGCACGGCATCCTGTTGCGCTCCTTGCCGGTTGCTGATCCCGCCCGACTCTACCGCATCGGCGACAGCAACGACTGCTGTGTCGATGGCGGTTTTATAAACGACAACGGCGATTTCGACATTTTCTCCTACGACCTTTATCAGCATTTGAAGAACTCCGCTCCCGAGTTCGAGCAACTAGCCGCGGTGCAGGCCGGGCAGCCTGGTTTCAGCGTTCGCCGTGGAACGGCCATAGCCAAGCAACTCCAGGGCGAATTCGTCTCCGGCAACTATTTCCTCGCGCTGGGACTCGGCGCCTACGCCGGACGCCCGCTGAGCGACACTGACGACACTCCTTCGGCCGCTCCCGCAGCCGTGATCAGCTACGCGGCCTGGCAAACCGAGTTCGCCGCCGATCCCACGCTGGTTGGATCCACGATTTTCATTCAGGCTCACCCCTTCACCGTCATCGGTATCGCTCCTCCCGGCTTCTTTGGAGATCGAGTTTCCGACCGTCCGCCTGCCTTCTGGCTGCCTCTTTTCACGAAGAACTATGTCGAAGGAGGAAACTCCATCCTGAATCATCCCGATTCCAATTGGCTGTATGCACTGGGCAGCGTGCGTCCAGGAACCAACGTCGCCGCGCTTCAGGCTAAGCTCTCCGTGGCGCTGCGGCAGTGGCTCGCCACGCGTCCGGCATACACCGACAACGGCGGAGCGGCCGAGATTCCCAAGCAGCATGTGATCATCGTGCCCGGCGGCGGTGGTATCCAGATTCTGCAACAGTACGCAGGCAACGGCTTGAAGATGACCATGATCCTCTCCAGCTTTGTGCTGCTCATTGCCTGCGCCAACATTGCCAACCTACTGCTGGCGCGCGCCACCACCCGGCGCGCGGATATGGCCGTGCGCACGGCTCTGGGCGCGGGACGCCGGAGGCTCATCCGCCAGATTCTTACAGAGAGCATTCTGCTGAGCTGCATCGGCGGGCTGGCTGGATTGGCCGTCGCTTATGCCGGCTCGCATACGATTCTGGCTCTCGCCTTTCCCGATGCCAGGAACATGCCGTTCGATGCGAGCCCTTCGCTACCCGTGCTCGGCTTCGCGTTTCTCGTCTCGCTAGTCACCGGCGTCCTCTTCGGAATGGCTCCCGCCTGGTTGTCATCGCACGCGCAGCCGGCCGAAGCGTTGCGTGGCGTGAACCGCTCCACTCGCGACCGCTCTTCCCTGCCGCAGCAGTCGCTGGTCGTTCTGCAGGCAGCATTGTCACTGGTGCTGCTGGCGGCAGCGATCTTGATGACCAAGTCGCTCGCTAACCTGGAGCACCAAAATTTTGGCGTGGCTACCGCCAACCGCTACGTGCTCCACCTCGATCCGAAAGGCGCCGGTTACACGGTCGATCGATTGCCCGCGCTCTACCGCGAGATCGAAAATCGTTTTTCGTCTCTGCCCGGCGTGGCCAGTGTCGGCATGGGGCTCTACAGCCCGCTGGAAGGCGACAATTGGGGGGATTGCGTCATCCAGCAGGGCCATCCCGCTCCGCGGCCCGGTGACAAATGCGGCTCGACCTGGGATCGCGTGAGCCCCCATTTCCTCGATGCCATCGGAGTGCCGGTGCTGCGCGGCCGCGGCTTCACCGACCAGGACACGGCCACTTCCCGCCAAGTCGCCCTCGTCAACCAAAGTTTCGTCAAGCGCTTCTTTCCCAACCAGGATCCGGTCGGTCAGCGCTTCGGCATCGACTACCCGCAGTACTCCGACAGTTTTGAGATCGTCGGCGTTTTTGCCGATTTCAAGATGAACGGCCCGCACGATCCGGTGCGCCCCGTCTACCTCCGGCCGCTCTCCCAGCGCTTCACTGGCTTTCGTGAGCCGGAGATGATTTCAGGCGAGACAGATTCGTTGTTCATCAACGCCATGCTTCTCAACTTCAACGGCTCATCGCAGAACGCTGACGCGCTCATTCGCCGCACCCTAGCCGAGATCGATCCCAATCTCACCGTAGTCGATCTTCGATCCTTCGATGCGCAGGTGGTCGGAAATCTAAACGAGGAGCGCCTCATTGCGCGGCTCACCAGCCTCTTCGGCATCCTCGCGCTCATCCTGGCCTCGGTCGGACTCTACGGTGTGATGTCGTACCTGGTGGCCCGCCGCACCAGCGAGATCGGCGTCCGCATGGCGCTGGGGGCGACCCGATCGAGTGTGTTGGCCCTGGTGTTGCGCGGCGCTCTCTGGCAGATTCTCATCGGCCTCGGCCTGGGCATTCCCGCCGCCCTGTTCGCCGGCCATCTGATGGCCAGTCAACTCTACGAGGTGGGCGGCTATGACCCGCTCGCGCTCATCGGCGCGACCTTAATGCTCGCGCTTTGCGCCGCCACGGCAGGATTCATCCCTGCGCGCCGGGCCGCGTCAATCGAACCCATGCAGGCGCTACGCACGGAGTAGTCTGTCATACTGCGATGATGGGGAGAGATTTTTGAAAAATGGTCGGGACGGCGAGATTTGAACTCGCGACCCCTTGCACCCCAAGCAAGTGCGCTACCAGGCTGCGCTACGTCCCGACGGGATTCGCTGTCGAGCATGACAGCGTTGGGGCTCGACTTCCAAATTCTACACTAGAAGCTAAGGGATGGAATGGTTCGCTTCGTTGCGATGTCAGTTCGGAGTTTTCACCGCGAATCGGCTGCAGGCGACGCTAGTGCGTCCCTGCCGCCTTCGCTAGCAGGTTCGCATTCAGGTACCGGCTCATCGCCAAATCGACAATCGACTCGATCGTCTCGACGTAAGAGAGCCCCGATGCCCGCGCCGCCATGGCAAATTCCTGCCGGCTAGCCAGCCAGGGATTCGGATTCGCCTCGATCACGTAAACGTCGCCGTTAGGAGCAAGCCGCATATCGATGCGTCCATAATCCCGCAGCTTCAGCGCGCGATACGCAGCCAGCGCCGTGTCTTCCAAACGCTTCACTGTCTCTTCGTCCAGGTTTTCCGCAATCGCCGATTTCGTCAGCTTGTACGCTTCGGTGTTTTTCTCGAACTTAACGTCGTAGCTGGCGATCTTCGGAGTGCCTTCCGGCAAGCGCGACAGGTCGAGCTCGACCAGCGGCAAAACCTGCGCCCGTTCGTAGTTGCCCAGAATCCCCGCATAAATTTCGCGCCCTTCAATGTATTCCTCGATCAGCGCCGGCGAATCGAACTCATCCTGAATATATTCCACCCGCTCCATCATCTCCTTGATGTTTTTCACGACCGCGCCCGCATCGATGCCGATCGATCCATCCTCCCAGGACGGTTTGACGATGAGCGGGAAAGAAATGTCGTGCGCATGTTCAATGCGTCCACGATAAGCAGTGGCAAAAAACGGAGTCTTGATGCCGTGAAACGCGAAGATCTTTTTGGCAATCGCCTTGTCCTGCGCCAGAATGATCGCGTGCGGACCCGCGCCCGTATAACGCAATCCCAACAGGTCGACATAAGCGACTACGTTCATTTCCTTGGTGTCGTCGCCATCAAAAGATTCGGTGAGATTAAAAAGCAGGTCGGCATCGCAGCGCGAGAGCGAATGCAGCGACTGTGGGCGCCCGTCGAGCTCGAAGTAGGAAGGCTCATGTCCCAGTTTCTGTAGAGCTTCAAAAATTTCCTCGCGATCGGTCTTTGCTTTTTTTACGTTCTTCACTTTCTTGCGCGATTTGCGCACCGCTGCTGCCGCCGTCGTCTCCTCCGTAGCGGCCGCCGGATCTTCATTCCACAAGTCGTAAAGCAGCGCGATCTTAAGTTTTGATCCGATCATTAAGTCTCCTTGAATGCTATAGCTCTCACCTGTCAGCTCTCAGTTCTCAGAAAACCCGAACGCGACCATAGTCGTTGATCTTCCTGAGAGCTTGGAGCTGAGAGCTTCCTCACGGCTGAATAAACTTTCCTTTCGTAACATAGGTCATCACCAGCGCCGTAACATAAGCCGTGACTTCCGCCAGATGCTCCGCGCCGCGCGTTTTGTCGGCGCGCAGATCGAGTTCCCCGACGCGCTTCTCAATCGTGTCCATCAAAGTCTTGATCAGCGGACGCTGCGCCCCGGTCCACTGCGCCACCTTGTCAATCACCGCCTTGCGATGCTGATGCAGAAATTCATGTGCCGCGAGCGCTGCCTTCCGTCGCTTCGACACCGGGAAAATATCGCGCAAATCCGTATCCGGAGTAAGCTCTGTAACCGCAATTTCCTCGCGCTCCGCCCGCTGCAAGTGGTAGAAATCCGCGACCGTAGTTTCCATCTCATCGACCGCAAGGTCGCTCTGCCCGCGCCGCCGCGGAGGATCACTCTTCCCCAACTTCCGCGCCAGCCGGTTCAAGTATTGCAACTTAGCCAGAGCGCCCCACCCGCGATACCGCTTGCGCCAGTTCGAGCGCGGCGTAAGCCAAACCGCAAACGTCTCGGCAAAATCTTCATCCGGATGCTTCTGTGCATACCACCCCGGCAAATGCCGCACATAGTCGCGAGAAAACGGCGTCGGCCGGTAGTTGTCACGATAAGGCCGACGGAACGGGCCAAAGATCTGTTTCCACTCCGGCTTATTGTGCAGCTTGTACGCGTAAGTGAACGCATGTCCCGCCTCATGCCGCAAATACATCATGATTTCGCGAGCGTCCTCAAGGTCATGAGTTTCTTTTTCCAGCTGCGCCAAAGCCGCGTGCGCCAAATAAAACGGAATTCCGATAATCGGCTCGCCCGAGGGGCATCCCCACTCATCGGTCAAGTAACAAGCCGGACGAAACTTCGTAAGCCCCTTGGCATCCAGTTCGCGATAAAGCTGTTCGACAAAGCGTTCTACCGGAGACCCAGCCAGCTTAAGCCCCAGCTCGCGAATCGGCCGGTCGAGAAGTTCCTGATACGCAGGCGGTTCAGTTTTTGCGATGTCGGTGTCATGCACGTTGCTATGCATTAGCGCTCGCTCACAAATAAGGCTCGAACCGCGCCAGCACACACGGGGAGGGACAGTATCACTACCGTTAACAGTAACGGAAGGCGGGGTTATTTAGAAGTGACTGCGGTAATGCGGGGGATCACAGCCACATCAAGGGCAAATTTGTTACCGCGGTTATCGCGGTAACCTTGGTTCCGACGAACTTCACGAGTAGGGTAAACTATATGAGTCACGATGGAGTTCGTTCAAGGAAGGGGCCCCACATGGCGACCTCAAGACCGGCAGCGAAAAAGTCCGCCGAGGACATCCTCTTGGAGAGTTTTGGCAAGCTCATAGATTCCGCCGCCGAGAACATGAGCGACAAGGAATTTAAAAAGGCCGAGAAGAAATCTAGCGAGAGTCTCGCTCGCGCGCTTGCACGTCCGAAACGGCGTCGTGAAACTGCTTAATTCGTTCCTGCAATTCTTCCTTTGAGATATCGGGCTTCCACGCTTTTACCGCTTCCACATACTCCGGCTCGGCCTCGTGTCGGCCCTCGTGAATGATCCGTCTGAGTGTTTCCAGTTGCTCAGCGCGCACCCGCATCTTGTTTTCGTCTCGGTAGTTGACGCCGGGGTCACGCCGGGACTTCTTCATCACTTATCCATCTCCACCAACCCGCTAAATGGCGCCGCTTATCACTGCTTGACCCGGTTCTGAGTGCGGGGCCAGTTCAGGTCAGGAACGCATGGCTAGCACAATGCTGGCTACATAGCAGGCCAAAGAAATGCTGATGGCTGTGAAAGGCACACTGAAGAAATAAACCTTGCAGAGCACAACAAAACCACCAAGGAATGCCAGCCCGACAACCAGCAGGAACGGCGACTGAAAGAGCAGTTGGCCGTGAGCCAATGCGAGAAAACTGAAAACCAAGCCGAACAAAATAAGTCCCATGCTGTGGCTGGCATTGAAGCCCACCCAACACCGCCACATTGTTGTTTCCCTCGTAATGACAGGTGCAATCTGGCTCATGCTGATTTGTAGCGTGGGTTCGCGAGGCGTGAGCTTTGGCCCCCAGAACGTATAGACGAGGTGCAAGACTCCGAGCGTAAAGACAATGCTCGCGCTAAGAACCATCAGAATTTTTGCGGCCAAGGGGCTCTCCCTATTTTGTGGGCCTGGCGCTAGGGTTAAGCTCCCGCGCCGGGCCTGAAGGCGTGGCCCGTCGGCTTGACCCGTGCGTCAGACGGCCCCGCATTGTCGATCCCTCAACCTGGAGGCCCGATCGAGCCCGGAATAGTCTTGTACACATAAGAGTGTAAACACATTTTTACCTCTACAAAGTGTTTCACGTGAAACATTGTATGTACATTTGGTTCTAACTCATTGAATCAGCGTCCCATTTCCATTCGGCTCTTCCGGAGGAATCACCACCGCCGCCGCCACCCGGTCTCCCGGCTCAACGTTCAGCAGCCGCACGCCCTGCGCCGAGCGCCCCGACTCGCGGATGAACTTTGATTCGATGCGGATGATCTTGCCGTACTGCGAGATCAGCATCACCTCGGATTTTTCCGTCACTTGCGAGATGCTCACCACTTTGCCGTTGCGCGCCGTGGTCTTGACGTTGATCACACCCTTGCCGCCGCGATTGGTGAGGCGATACTCGTCGGCGGGAGTGCGTTTGCCGTAGCCGTTCTCGGTGACGGAAAGAATGAGCGAGCCTTTTTCCGGAACCAGGTCGGCGACCTCGGGAGCAACCTCTCCTTCTTTCGCCACCGCTTGAACCTCCGGCTTGAGCGTGGTCGCCATGCCGACGATGTAATCTTTCTCGGCGAGGTTCATGCCGCGCACGCCGGTAGCGTTGCGGCCCATGGGGCGCACGTCGTTTTCGTCGAAGCGAATCGCCTGCCCGTCATGCGAAGCGAGGAAAACGATTTGATTGCCATCAGTCAGCGAGGCCGCTACCAGCTCGTCGCCTGGTTCGATATTGATGGCGATGATGCCGCGCGACATCACGTGCGAGAAATCCTTCACCGCAGACTTCTTCACCGTGCCATTGTGCGTGACAAAGAAAACGTAGCGGCTTTCTTCTTCCAGGTCGCGCACGGCCAGCATGGTGCGCACGGTTTCTCCGGGTTGCAGGCCGACGAGATTGCCGACGTGTTTTCCTTTGCCAGCAGCGGCAATGTCGGGAATCTCATACACCTTCAGCCAGTAGACGCGTCCGGTATTCGTGAAAATCAGAATGTAGG
>JBEKED010000113.1:0-15852 GCA_050014035.1 Terriglobales bacterium | reverse complement strand
GGTTTTGGGTAGGGCACGGCTTCAGCCGTGCCGTTCAGAACCGATAACAACGCGGGCTTTAGCCCCTGAGGGCCGGACCGTTTGCCCGGAGAAGTATTTATGAGACCAGTTCTAGGGACAGCTGCCGGGTGGATGCGTGCCGGAGGACGGCGGCCGCGTTTCGGGTTGCTTCCGGCAAAGTGAGCAAGCCAAACTCTCGGGCGCGAACCGCTATAGCGGCCTCGATAAGGAGATACCATGTCGTTCGGAATTTACGCAATTGGGTTCGCGATCTTGATCGGCGGACTGGTCTACGGCGCGCACCTGATGCACATGCCCGCCCACTGGATTGTCGTGGGCGCGATCGTGCTCTTAGGCATTGGCATTCTGTCGGGGGTAAAAGCCACGCGTCAGAAGGATCCTGCGGAATAGCGGTATTTCAAACAGCCCTACCCCAGCGTGTAAGTATATATTTGCTGGAACTGTATAACATTGACCAGTCATTGAAAACATTAGCGTCTATGGTTATGTGAATCTGTAAGCGCGGCCATGAGTTAGTCGACTACGCCAACGTTTAGACCCTGGTCAGTGTTGGAAGCTCCCACGTTCAGACCTTGGGTCAGTGCTGGAAATGTTTGAACTCTCACGACCGCACCATTTCACTGCAGATTAGACACGCACGTTTCAGGCCGGACTCCACGCGGGTTCGGCTTTTTTCCGTGGCTGGACGTACATAAGAGTCGGTCCTCGGGTAGGACACCGGTCTCTCAGTATGTTTAGAACGGGGCGCCGAAGAAATGGAAGGGCAATCTCCTTGCCCCAGGTTAAATGAAGAACTCGTGTGGCACCTAGTCGTGGAGAACGATATTCAGAAGTGAGCTATGAACTTGCAGCCCGCCGCCCTCGCCATAATCAACAAAGCCCAACCTTCGGAACCGGTTCATGAAGAAACTGACCCGGGACCGGGTTGTGCCGATCATATCGGCCAGGGTCTCCTGGCTGATCTTGGGGATGACCGTCTCGGGTACACCTTCCTTGCCGAAATGAGCCAGCAAGAGCAGAATCCGAGCCAGTCTCTTTTCGCTGGAATTGAAGAGTTGGTCAACGAGATCCTCTTCATAGCGGATGTTGCGCGCCAGCAAATAGGCCACGAACATGTCGGAAAATTCGTGTTCCTGATGCAGCGCATCCATCATGGCTTTCTTGTCGATGCGTAGAAGTTCGCAGTCCGTCATGGCGGTTGCAGATCCCATGCGTAAAGGCTGTCCAGCCAGGCCACCTTCTCCGAAAAACTCTCCCTCGTTCAATATGCCCAGAGTCGCTTCCTTGCCATTCTTGGATACGACCGTGAGCCGAACCTTGCCTTCCTGGATGTAGAAGACGGAGTCAGCCGCATCCCCCTGCGCGAAAACCGCTTCTTTCTTGGGAAAAACCACGGCCTTACTACCCGCGCCGATAGTGGCAAGGAAGTCCTTTGGGTCGAAATCGGGCTTCCTCTTGGCCAACGCGGTCGGTGATGCCATTCGATAAATTCTCCCAGTGTCGAGCGTACACTCTCCAAGATTTTGACAGGATCGTAGTCACCGAAGATGTTCACTTTTGCTCACAATTGGAAAAAGGCGCGGCCACAAAATGAGATCTGTCGCCTCGATAACCTGTCGAAAATGATCAATATTGAACATTTTCCTCGCTCTGAACCTTGCATTATCGAGTGGTGAAGGCTCGAGAACTCACCCCGAAACAGATACTATCCGTGCCTTGTAACACTTGTGGTGCAGCGATCGGAGAAGTTTGCGAACTGCATACGGGAGCCCCGCGCACCGAGCCACACCGCGATCGCAAGCTTTCCGCAGCCGAGGCAGCGGAAAAAGAAATCGGCAACGGATGACAACCCGCGAAGCGCCGGGATGTCTGAAACCTGCTTTGGAAGCCACCGCGAAATGCGCTGAGCGTGAAATGCCGGAGCTTGGTCAACTGTGACAAATTCTTATTGAAGGATGACGCAATTTTATGGACGTACAGGACATGAGCAAAGAACAGTTGATAGACTTAGCCGATGAATCCGGGCGGAATCTGGAAAATGGCAAGAGTCAAATCACAGCACTCGAAGCGGATCAGCGGAAGCTCGTCTCCCTGCTCTTACGTTTGACGAAGATAACTGGCAGCCTGCGGAATCGGCTATTCGAACTCTCCATGGATAATAAGGCTCTGACAGAATCCCTGGAAAAGCGCGCACCCGATGTGCATGCGCTATTTTCTGATTTGCGTACTAATTCAAAAGATCATCCAGCATTGGCCGATTTCCCAAGCGTTCAAGAGTTAGAGGAATCAATCGAAGCCATTCTCGGACCGATTCATTAGCCCCCGGAATTCGTTTGCGGTCCGGGACGCTGGCGCAGAACACCCTTAAAGAGCAGCCCATTTACCGAAGAGTGAACACTCTTGCTCAGCAGAATAGCGGTGCCGCGGTTAAGGTCGACTCTGCCGGAACCAAACTCAAAGCAGAAATTACCGAACGCTGACAGCAGGGGCAAATTTCGTCGGACCAGGGCAAGTCCACGATTTCCTCGTGCGTCGGAACGGAGTAAGCGACCGCGCCGCTTCGGCATACGAGCACAACGAGAAGAAGTGCCACTACGCTGACAGAAAGCAGGCGCCAACCTCTAGAACTGGTCTCATAAATGGTTTTGGGTAGGGCACGGCTTCAGCCGTGCCGTTCAGGACCGATAACAACGCGGGCTTTAGCCCCTGAGGGCCGGACCGTTTGCCCGCAGAAGTATTTATGAGACCAGTTCTAGTCCCCTCCCACAAGGCTATGGCGCCTGACGAGCTTGTCCACGGACGCATCGTCTAGCAGCTTGCGGAAAAACTCGATTCTGGTCTTGGTTTTGGGTGGCGCAGCGGTTTTACCGCTGCGATAAACGCATCATTTTCAGGGCCGGCTTTAGCCGCTGAGGGACCGGCGCGGCGTGCAACCGAGGTTTTCCGCAAGCTGCCAAAGCTCAAATGCGACCGATGACTACGAGAATGATGACGATCACAAGGATCAGTCCCAACCCTCCGGTCGGAGCATATCCCCAGTCTCGACTGTGCGACCACCGTGGCAGAGCACCAAAGAGAGCTAAGAGCAAAATCACGATCAGTATCGTTCCCAACATATTGACTCCTTTTCGTCATCACTCAGACGACGTTCGCACGTCCCTAAACCGCAGAGGACAGCTCTAACTCTGTGTCGTTCCAGTGCGGCGTAACCGATCCTGGAGAAGAAGCGCACGGAAGCAATCTTGAGTGACAGCCATTTATGTTTATAGGCGTCCCGCTGGATCCTTACTGGTCAAAACTGCTCAATGTAAGAAATTGGGTCGAAAGGGCGGGTTGGGTGCCCCTCGTGACGGAATGCGGGCGATGATAGCGGGTGGAATCGCATCTCACCGCCCGCGGGACATCACTTCGATCGCTGCATAACGCCGGAAAGGAAATGGCGCGAGTCCACGGAGTGGACCCGCACCAATCTAAGAGTTCATCGACTTTCCTATACCGCACGCTACGTGACGCAATGCGTTGCAGTCAATTCGCTTCTGACGAGGCTACTCTTTACCTCCAGGGCCCTTTTTCTCAGGAGCGCTTTCGGGGCGAGCCGCAGGGCGAGCCTGTGGCTGCGCATGAGCTACAGGCTGGGCATGGGCTGCAGGCTGCGCGTGAGCTGCAGGCTGCGCATGGGCTGCAGGCTGCGCATGGGCTGCAGGCTGTGCGTGGGCCGCAGGCTGTGCGTGGGCGGCAGGCTGTGCGTGGGCCGCAGGCTGTGCGTGAACCGGCTTGTTCTCGTTCGAGCGAGTCGCCGCTGCTTTATTCTCAGCCGCCTTGTTCTCAGTCGAACGAGTCGCGGCTGCTTTATTCTCGGCTGCCTTGTTCTCAGTCGAACGAGTCGCCGCCTCTTTATTCTCAGCTGCCTTGTTCTCAGTGGCCTTAGTCTCGGCTGCCTTGTTCTCAGCCGCCTTGTTTTCGGAAGCCTTATTCTCAGCTGCCTTGCTCTCAGCCGCGTTGTTTTCGGAAGCCTTATTCTCGGCAGCCTTGCTCGCAGGTGCTTTGTAAGTCGCTCCCGCCTCTTTGGCCGCTACCACCCCAGAACCGCTAAACTCCCCCGGCTTCGCAGTCGCAGCGATGGCCGGACGTCCCTGGTTCACAGAAGCCAAGAGCGCGTGGTTGGTGCTGGCAGCGTGCACATGCTGAGTTTGCATTGCGGTTGCCGGCGTATGCTGCTCGTGGGACGCAGTCTCTTCTGCCGCAGTCGGACGAGCGCTAATTCCACCTTCGCCACCGTTATAGCTGACATGGTTCACCGTGGTTTCGTTGATCACGGTCTTTTCGTAAACATTGGTGATGTTCGTGACGTTCACGTTGCTCACCGAACGGTTGTAGAAGAAGGCTCCGTTATTCCAATACCCTCCGCCATAGCCGACACCGCCGTAGCCGAAGCCGTAGTTGACGCCTCCGTAGAAGCCGACACTTTGGCCCCAGTAGCCTTCATTCCAGGCGAAGGCGTTGCCGCCCCAGCCCCAATAACCGGGAGTCCAGAGCAAGCCAGCCATGGGAGGCTCGACCCACGTACCCGGCACCCAGAAGTAGCCTTCATCGCCATTGGCCCAGTAGCCCGGCGTCCACAAATACCCGGCGGAGGGGCACATAGGCTGCTCGTACACTGGCAGGGCGGGCGGAGCGATCATGATCGACACACCGAACTGCGCTAACGAGATGGCCGGTATGGCCAGTATCAGAAAAGCTAGCAACAGAAAACGGATTTTGCGCATTTTGAACCACCTTTGCCAGATCATCCTTAGGGTGCCCGGTTGTGCTTTACCTGCTGCGGGCTGCTTGGATTGAACGGTTACGCGTCGACAAAATGATTCCACGGAGGCGCCGACCAAGTCTGTGCACTACTGCTCACTTTTTGGGATGTTCCCATTTCGGTCTACTGAACGATTTTCCGTGCGTTTTGTCGGACGATGACCGTTTTCACGCCGGAAAACAACGGCGCGGGCCCGAACCGCGGACCCGCGCCGATCATGTTTTAAGCGATCAGGTTAAGCCGGTTGCGTCCGCAGGCGACAGCGGACGAACCTGCTAGAGCGTGAAGCTGAGTGTAAGGTTAACGCCAGGAAACGATGCGTTGCACAGGTAATACACGCCGTTGATCTCGATAACGTAAACGTTCTGCGTGTACAGCCAGTTGCTGGGCCACGGGTCAACGAATCCGAAAGCATAGCCGCCGTACTGGAAGCGGTGATTGCTGTAGTCGGATTGGCTGACACGAAAGGTGTGTTGTTGTCCAAAATTGGCCTTGAATTTGTCTGCTGGAATGCGCCCGCCGCCGTTACCAGCGGCTTGCTTCTGCTCATTCTTCGCGACCGGCTTGCTGTTTTGTTCTTGCTTGGCGTTCTTTTCTTCCGGCTTCGCGTTCTTCTCGGGCTGCGCTTTTTTCTCTTCCTGCGCGGCCGGTTTGGCTTTCTGATCTTCTTGCTCGTGCTGCTCCTGGGCAAACACCGGAGCGGCGACGCCAAGAATCAACGACAGAACTGCGGTGCTGATAACTCCAACTAGTTTCATAGGGTATTGCCTCCATTATCGATTTGTTGCTAAGCCTGGGCTTAGCCCTACTGCAAGCTTCCTGTAGTCACGGTCACAACCGTGCCGATGGCTTCGCCGGATACGAGAAGTTCAACTCTCCGATTCTGCTGGCGTCCGGAGGCATTATCGTTTGAAGCTACGGGCAAAGTGTTGCCGAAACCTGTAGCTGACACCGAATTCGTCGCGACACCTTCTTGCACCAGGTAATCGCGAACGGATCCAGCACGATTCTCGGACAACGTCTGATTCATCGCGTCGCCGCCCACATTGTCGGTATAGCCGCCGACTGCGATGTCGAGTCCAGGGTAAGCGAGTAGAATACCGGCGACTTTCGCCAGCTTCTCGCGTGCCCCCGGCTTCAAAGAGTATTTTCCGGTATCAAACAAAACGTCGGACATGCTGACGATGAGGCCCCGCGCCGTATCACGGGTCTCAAGGATGGAATTCAACTGCGCGGACAACTTTATGCGCAGCGCCGCTTTATCGGTTTCCGCCTGTTGGGCCGCCATACGAGACTGGTCCGCATCCGCCTGAGCGGCGGAGACCGCAGCCGCTGACGTAGCCTCGCTGGTCGCCATATCGGATTTTGCCTGCGCGGTTTCAGTTTGCGCAGCGGCAGCGTCCGCGCGCGCCTTGGCTGCATCGGAATCTGCCTGCGCCTTGGCCGCTAGTGCGATCGCCGCGTCCGACTGGGCCTGGTCTTTCTGCCGAATCGCGTCGTCGGCTTGTCCCTGCGATACCGCTAGCGTATCGGCGGATGCCTGACGTTCGCTGGCCAGGCGCATCTCGTCCAGTTTCTTGACGGCGATCTCGCGGGAATCCTCAGCCGCCTCAACCGCACTACGGGAGACCGCGATCAATCCCTTTTCGTCGGTGTGTCTGTTCGTGGCAAATTCATCCGCGTTATTGGTCAACTGCACCGCTCGCGCATAACTGTCGCTGGCATACTGCTCGGCTCCCTCGGATTGTGCGATGCGCAGTGCATTTCGCGCCTCGAAGAATTCGAGCGGTAACCTTGCATTCAGAATCACCGGGTCGAACCGGTAGCCGGTAGGAATGTAGCCGCCGCGCTCCATCAGTTCGTACTTTGCGTTAACTGATTCGGTGGTTCCCTTGGTGGACTCGCGAACCACATTCTCAAGCACTACTGCATTGCTCGGCTGACGGACAGCATAATAAGGCTCCGCGGTAACGATCAAAGCGAAAGCCTGAAGGTCGGTGGTTACGCGAAGTTTACTGCGATGGTTGTCGCCGACTAACACTTCGCCCAGGTTCACTGCCCGGCCTTCAGGAGAAATCGCCCACAAAACGTAAGTTAGATATTCATTGCCGAAGGTCGTCGGCCTCTGCAGATTGCCAAATTCCGCTTCGATCTCAACCGATCCTTTCTTGCTGTTCACTTTGGCTTCGCCATTCGCCGATGGCATCAAGTCCGTGCCCGCGAAGTCCAGCTTTGAGCTTCCGCTGCGGTAGTCATAATTGACCGCTTGAACAGTTCGACTGACTACGATCACCCGAAATATCGGCGTCGGATTCGTGGACTCGACGACCACGGTTGATTGGGGATTCGATTGAGCAAACGCGCTTACACTAAGTGCGATTCCGATTGGCACAAGAAACTTAACCTTCACAGTAATCTCCTTATCGATGGCAGAGCTCTGCCGGATTGCGTTATTGGTTACGTTGAGGGCCTGATATGCCCGGAACGACCGCCTGTCGGATGGTCATCCCTTCCCAAGGTGGATATTGGGAAGAGAATGGAACAGCCCGGTAACATTCAGGATCCACAGAACCAGGGCAATGACCACGATGCCGTTAAAGATAGATTTGATCGTTCCCTGCATGGGAATGAAGCGATTCACCAGCCACAGGAGGACGCCTACCACGATCAGAACTTCCAGCAGTTGAATTAGAGGCATAATCTTTCACCTTCCTTGTTTCTTGGACTGAGCGAGTTTTAGGGTCGAACCGTTCTTAGGTCGAACCGTGTCGCGCCGTGGGGTTCCGCGGCGCACACAACGGATGAAGAACGCCGATTGACTGGATGTGGTCGCCTCGCCGTGACTTGATCAGAACCTGACCCGGCAGTGACCTGGGAATCGGAGCGGCGAATCAGCGTCGCGGCTTCGTCTACACACTCAGGATGGTCAAGGATGACAGGTATGTACTTTCGCGTCTGAGCAAGATAGCTCACTTATGATGACCAAGTTGTTCAGGTCTGCGCCGCGACGCGATCATCTGACGGGCGCCTCTCTTGACGGGCGCTTCATTCCTGACATTATTTGTCTATCGCGGGTCCGCCCGCAGCGCTATCGGCAACGCTCGATCGTATGGAGTGCATCAACGCCCAGGAATACTCGAATTCCTCCCCACACATTAAACAGACCTGATACGTCCGTTTCTTGATCGTGAACACGCCACTGCGTCGGCGGTGATGGCATCCGAAGGCAAAGCGGAAAATCGAATCGAGCGGGTTCATAAATCCGCCACTCTCTGCCGGCGTTCGCAACTTCCATTGGCATCCAGCCAGTCGAGTAACGAGCGCACGCTGGCCCGCGCCAGAGCAATTGCGCAATCAGCCGCCCCATAATAGATGTTGATCGTGTCCCCATCCGGGTCCATCGTGTATCCACAGGGGAACACGACATCGTCAACGTCGCCGTGACGTTCGTAGGAGGCCTCCGGCCCAAAAATCCACGAATCGCCTCGCAGCAGGCATTTTGCCGGATTCTCGAGATCGAATAGAGCCAAGCCCAATCGATAGAGGCAGCCGGAAGGCGTGTGGCGCACTCCGTGGTAGAAAACCAGCCATCCGCGGGCGGTTTCAATCGGCGGCGGCGACAAACCGATTTTGTTTGCGTCCCACCAGGCACCGCGACGCGCTTCCAGCATCAGCCTGTGCCTGCCCCAATAACGCAGGTCGGGAGAATAAGAAATCCACATGTGCGCTCCGAGTGTCGTCATCGGCCGATGAATCAGCGCCCAGCATCCGTCGATTCTGCGCGGCAGAAGCGCCGAGTCCTTGTCGTCCGGCGGCATGATCACGCCGTAGCGCTCGAAAGTTCGAAAGTCTTTGGTCAGGGCCAGTGAAACTCCGGGGCCGCCCCGCGAATACGACGTGTAAGTCACCACGTATTGCTGCAACTCGGGCACAAACGTGATGCGGGGATCCTCGATTCCCCATAGTTCCTCCGGATACTCTTTTACGCTGGGCATCAATGTAGGTTCACGATCAATCTGCCATCCATCGACGCCGTTCTTAGACCGCGCCGCGCAAAGATGCGACAGGCCGCGCCGGTCTTCGACGCGGCATAGCAGCAGCGTGGTGCCGTCGGGCAACAGGGTCGCGCCGGCATTGAACACGCTATTGATGGAGTAGGGCCAATCCTTGCGCGTCAGAATGGGGTTGCCAGGGTGACGCAGAAGCAGGGGCGGATAGTGATTGCTTTCCACGTTCACCAGGGTGGTTTCGGGAGCAGTCATGGGCTTTCTGGCCTTTCCGATTTTTGCAGCGAATGCATTTCCAGGAGTGCCATCAGAAACGACAGCGTTGATTCCGCCCCTTGATTCTCATTGGCGCGTTCGGGATGCAACCCGTCCCGGCAGCCGCCCGTGGCGGAATCATAAAGAGGAAGCTGTAGATCGTTGTCGCCCAAAAACCAGTTGAAGGCCGACCAGGCTTCGTTGCGCCATCGGTCGTCGCCGGTTACGCGGTACGCTGCGAGACACGCGGACACCGCGCCAGCAGCCTCAATGGGTTGTTGATCGAAGCGGGCTTTTGCGCCATCCTGGTGATAGAAGCCCTGCGACCCGATGGGGACAAAGTGGTGATTGGTTTCGCAATGCTGCGCTTTCAGCAGCCAATCCAGCGCTTCCAGGCCGTTGGCGACCATGCGATCGTCCGCGGACGCCGAGCCCACAACCAGCAGCGCCTGGGGCAATCTCGCGTTGCCGTAAGCAACTACGTTTTCGAACCACTTCCAATCCGGACGGCGGATCGACTCATACATTTCGAGCAAGCGCCGGCTGAGCACCGATCTTATTTTCTGCGCATCGCGGTCCCCAGGATACGAATTGAGATATTCCTGAATCCCCAGAAGTGTATAAGCCGAGGCGCGAGGACTATAGGATTCCAGGGCTGCGGGAAGCGAGAACTCGAACAGGCGCCCGGCAGCGCTCCTCAATCCTTGATTATGGGATCGTCCGAGGACAGTGCCAAGACCCCACAACGCGCGCCCATGGCAGTCTTCCGAGCCTGCAGGTTCGCTCCACCGCCGATCGTAGCCGAGAAAGTTTCGGAACCTGCCGTTGGCTGGATTGAACGCATGTTCGAGGAAGGACAAATAACGGGCGGAAAAATCCGCAACCGGTACATTTACCTTCTCTCGCTCATTCTTGGCTTTCGTCAGGTCTTCGGTTTTAGCCCAGTCCTCCAGCATGACCGTGAAGATCAGTGCGCGCGCGTTGTCGTCCGTGGTATGACCCTCGCCTCGATTGGGGACAGTGAAGATGGCGTGCTGCAGAATTCCTGTGTCATCGGTCAGCGCGTTGACTTGATTCAGTTTTAACTCCGGCAGCCGATCAAGTGCTTTGGGAGTAGCGCGAGCCGAAAACTGGACGCGGGGATTTTCCATGCGATCGCTGCGAACCCGGGCAAAACTTTCCATGTAACCCTGCGCGACTTTTTTCCAGATCATGTCGCGGGCAAAAAGATAGGCGCGTTTACGCATGGCGTGGCGAATCGCCGGAGTGTCCAAAAGCTCGATTGTCTTGTGTGCAATCGCTTCCGGATTCTGGAACGGGACCAGCGCACCGCGGCCGTCATCCAGCAACTCAATCGCGTGCCAATACGGAGTCGAGATAATCGCCTTGCCCGCACCCAATGCATACGCCAGCGTTCCGGAAACCACCTGCGCTTCGTGCCGGTAGGGAGTGATGTAGATATCGGCGGCGCCAATGAACGCGGCCATTTCCTCCGGGCTGGCGAAGCGGTCGAAGAACTTCACTTGTGCTCCCACTCCCACTTCTCGCGCCAGCGCTTGCAGGCTGGCACGATACTGATCCCCCTCGCGACGGAGCACATGCGGGTGGGTCGCGCCCGAGACAATATAAACAACATTCGAATGTCTAGCCAAAATCCGGGGCAGCGCTTGAATGACGTTTTCAATTCCCTTGTTCGGCGAGAGCAGGCCGAACGTGAGCAACACCGCCTTGCCCTCCACGCCAAAGCGGTCTTTGTAGAAGTTAGGATCGAGAAAGGGCAGATCCGGAACGCCGTGCGGGACCATATCGATCTTGCTCCCCGGCACTTTGAAGATTTCCTGCAAGAACTGCGACGACAACTGGCTCATGACGATGAGCCGATCCGAAAGCTCAGCGATCTCTTCCATGACCATCAGTTGATTAGGGTCGGGCTCGCGCAAAACTGTATGCAGAAAACTGTATGCAGCGTGGTTACGACCGGCATCTTCAAGCGGCGCAGCAGATGCAGAATATGGCCTCCGGCCTGGCCGCCGAAAATTCCATACTCGTGCTGCAGGCACACCATGTCGATATTATTGAAGTTGAGGAAGTCCGCCGCGTCTTCATACGACTTCACTTCATTTTGCGCCAGCGACCATCGCACCCGCGGCGGGTAGTCGTATCCCTCTTCGGTGTCATTGACGGGCAGTGCCAACAAGCGGGCGGTCCCGTATTCGCCCGAGATGGCCGCGCAGAGATCGGTAGTGAACGTAGCAATCCCACATTGTCGCGGAAGATAATTTCCGATCACCGCGACTCGACTTGGCAGAGATAATTTGGGCTTCGGCTTCGACTGCACCGCGGGGTAAGCCGCTGACAACCCGCCTCCCACCATGAGGCGCGGGAGGGCTACTTCTAATATTCCGTCGGGAAGCGCGGTGATTGGTAGCGACATTGGCACCTCACTTTCCTGAGCAGAGGTATTGATAAGGGTTGGCAGACAACCGCGTAGGATTCCAGTCCCTATGTTTCGTCCACCGTGAAGTTTGCTTCGGGTTGGTACTTAACAGTATTCAACGAAAGCAGAGTTCAGGACTGGTCAAAATTGATCAAATTAGAGAGCCTTGGTTGCGGATTCATGCCGTCCGTTCGTCTTTGGGTCGCAAGAAAGAGGTGGCGCAGCACACTCTGCGGCTGCGCCACCAGAGGAGCAAACAACGCGGATCGGGGAATCCGCAAAGCTCCTTCACATCCTCTGATCTCCGATATATCGCAGTAGCTTACGATGTCGCTGGAAGGGACGTCTGTGCAAAACTGCTCAGTTTTGAGAAGTAACGTTGAGCAATTTTGAACAGCATTGGAGGATCGTTGCCTTATATAAATGGTCCCCATGGCAACCAACAGGACGCTCCTGTGTATCCACCGGGATGCGGAACAACTGAGTTTGTTGCAAGAACATGGATATGAGCTGGCAACGGCAACCAACGGTTCCGAAGGTCTGCGGATGTTTATGTCGCGGCCCGTGGATGCCGTCGTCCTCGAGTACCACCTGGGTCTCCTGGATGGCGCAACCATTGCCAGTGAAATCAAGCGCGTGCGGCCGGATGTACCCATCGTAATGCTGGCCGATCACGTCGAACTACCCGCCGACGCTCTAAAGTCGGTGGATGCGCTCGTGGTCAAGTCGGACGGGCCGCACTTTCTATTGGCAACTGTTCACTTCGTACTGAATGTGAAGCCGGCCCCGCGTCAGGCGAACAAGCCAGGGTCTGAAGCTCCGGCACATCTGCGACGTCCGGGCAGGTCACGAGAAGCAGGGAGCATTGGTCAGGCTAACCTTCGTCAGTCGACAACTGACGGGAGGGCCACACCCTTCTCGCGGGAAGTCTGGCGAGGTATTCGGGATGGCAACATAACATTCTGACCCGCCATTAACAATCGCCGAGCTTCGGCGCCGTCCAGGTAGCAGTTCTCTTGCACATGACGCGGATGCGCCGAAACGATGGCATAAGGCAGACCCAGAAAAGTCTTGGTAACAATTCCAGTTACTTCAACCGCGTTATAGTGTTGCCCGGCCACCTTGGCTAAAATTCGATTCAATGCGTGCCGGATTTTCTTCGTCCCGGGCGCGCCGAGAAACATCACTTTTACTTCCGCCGCGATAAAAAAGAAATTCCAGCCTGCGGCACGAATCTTACGATCTACCGCGAAGCCATCGAGGCCCTTGGCTACGCTCCACCGTCCCGAGTAAAGCTCAGTCTCCAATCCAAACTGCTGTGGCCATTCCGACATCAGAATCGTGCCGACCTGCACTTCTTGTGGCATGGACTCTCCTCTTCTCAACTCGCCATGTGAATTCGCCACGTCGCAGGCTGACATTCAATGCAGCGTGGTGGGGGCAAGCGTCGTGGTGAGTACGTTGACTGACTCCCATCGCGTAGGCGCAAAGCTGCGTGTGAAGCCCGGCTCGGTTGCCTTACTTTGCCGATGGCCGCACGCCAGACAAATCGCTCCCACTTCACGGACGTCGGTCTCTTTCGAGATTTCATTTTCGCGGACCGCGATCACGCCCGCCACTACCGGGCCTGCACATTGGTCGCAAGAGTAAGCGGAGAGATGTAGGTATTGTTTTTTCACGAGGATCCTCGAAAGCTCAAGCGCTCCTAGACCACCGCACCGCGGCCGCTGAACAGATTAATGAGCAGAACCACCAGCGCGACCACTAGCAACAGGTGAATCAGGCCGCCCGCTATGTGCAGGCTGAAACCAAGAAGCCACAGAACTAGCAGCACAACGAAAATAGTCCAAAGCATGTTGTTCTCCTTCGCTCCTTCGAGCGTTTCCGAAAATGCGCACCACGACAACTGATTTATCGTGTCGCTGGGGCAAGTGATTTCCCGCACTCCAGGCAAGACGTCTTCGCCCGCGGCGTGATTAACCCGCAAAACGGACACATCCTTTGCAATGCAAAAGTGCGAGGCGGTGGCGCAACCGATGCGAACAGATTCGAGACAGATGCACTGATCTTCGCGAGCCATCTGCGATAACGATCGCGCAGTCGTCGAAGTGCGCGTTCCATTAGCGACCTGCCTTCCATTTCGACAATGACATGCCAGGGCCCCTTATTCTGTGCAACATTGCTCATTCTTGGATAATAAAGACCAGGCGGCGCATCTTCGGAACCGGACAAATTTCCCTAACGACCAGGCGAAAGTGAGCAATGTAGACCAGCTATCCTACGCTTGCTCTGCGAGCATGACACTTGAGACGAGCACTTCTTCTCTCTCTTTCAGGTTCTCTGAGCTAAGTCAGCCCATCTGAAGTTTTCTCCCCTTAGTTCACTAGATCTGTGTTCGGGTTAGATCTGTTCCGCAGATCCCAAAGGAATCAATTATGAAAAAGGTAATGTCGCTGCTGTTGATGAGTTTGATCGGCTTAGTTGGAACCCTCGCATGGGCAGGCTCGGATCGCGAAGAAACGGTCGAGCGCATGCAAAAATCCGTGGACGTTCTCCAATCCATCATGTCAACGCCCGACAAAGGTATCCCTGAAGAAGTGCTGAACGGCGCAAAGTGCGTGGTCATCGTGCCCGACCTGCTCAAAGCCGGCTTCATCTTTGGCGCTAAGCACGGACGCGGAGTAGCTACGTGCCGCACGCCGGAAGGCTGGAGCGCTCCCGCATTTGTCTCCGTGGGCGGTGGGAGCTGGGGATTGCAGATCGGAGTCGAAGGCATCGATCTGGTCATGCTGGTTATGAACGATCGTGGTTTACAGCATCTGCTTTCCAGCAAGTTCGAAATGACGGGTGAGGGATCGGTGGCAGCGGGCCCGGTAGGCCGTCACACTTCCGCCGGAACTGACATATTGCTGAACACCGAAGTGCTAACTTATTCGCGCTCCAAAGGCATATTCGCGGGCTTGACCTTGGAAGGTGCGGTAGTGGAGCAGGACAACGACTCGACCCGCGCCATTTACGGCCATCACATGATGTTCCGCAACATTCTTTCCGGCAAGGTGCCAACTCCGCGTAGTGGAGAAGCTTTTGTGGCGGCTGTTTCCGAAGCAGGCCACCAGGCTCACATCGCCGAAGCAAGAGAAAACAACAAGTAAGCTGATTAGCATTTGCGATCAAGACAAGATTTCCGCTGGCCGAGACCTTTCGCAGGTTTCGGTCAGTTTTTTTCTAGAACTGGTCTCATAAATGGTTGTGGGTAGGGCACGGCTTCAGCCGTACCGTTCAGGTTTTGGGAAGGGCACGGCTTCAGCCGTGCCGTTCAGGACCGATAACAACGCGGGCTTTAGCCCCCGAGGGCCCGACCGTTCGCCCGGAGACGTATTTATAAGACCAGAACTAGAACTGGTCTCATAAACGGTTTTGGGAAGGGCACGACGGTCTTGGGTAGGGCACGGCTTCAGCCGTGCCGTTCAGAACCGATAACAACGCGGGCTTTAGCCCCTGAGGGCCGGACCGTTTGCCCGGAGAAGTATTTATGAGACCAGAACTGGATCCGTATGCCTCCGGGATGAAGCCACTGTAGTCGATACGAAAGTATAGGCAATACCATCGTCCAATTGCGCCACCCATTTTCTTCTGGCTGAATGGTCACAGCTTCCGAATCTGGGCCAAATCGCGCCGCGGTAGGCCGACGCGCTTCCGAACTCTGCAACGTTGAGGATGGGAGGCGTTCGAAGTCAGCGTTTGGCGGACATATTTCGTAAGACAGATTTGGAAAGTTTGGGGTGACGTTTTTCATTTTCTGCACAAAGGGAAGTTTGTATGTCTCAGAAAGCCAGCACCGTAATGCGCGCTCAGCCAAGCGAAGTCCAGCCTCATCAACTCGGGCAGGAGGTTTTCAAAACCATCTTGTCCGAAGAGGTCGATTGGAAACCCTTCCCGGCGTTCCCACCTTCCGTCCGGCTCGCCGTCGTCGTTGGTCAGCCCTCGGAGCCCGGCCCCTACACCATCAGGGTCAAAGCGTCCAAGGGCGCGAAGCTGATGCCTCACAAGCACCCAGAGGATCGAGTCTATACCGTGATTTCCGGCGTCTTTTATATCGGCCTGGGTGACGAATTCGACGCGAGTAAGCTGGAAGCCTATCCGCCCGGCGCCGTGATCGTTCTCCCTGGCAACACGCCCCATTTCCACTGGGCGAAATCCGGCGAGTACGTCACACAAGTAACCGCTTTGGGTCCGCTTGGACTGGAATACCTCAGCGCGAAAGACGATCCGCGAAACCACAAATCGTAGGAGGAGTCCGAACAGCTTTTTGTAGCCCAGCTTTTTGT
>JBEKED010000112.1:0-16127 GCA_050014035.1 Terriglobales bacterium | reverse complement strand
TCGCGCGATGCGCAGTGCTACCTGGCGAGTCCAGAGGTAGTTGCGTCCTCGGCCGTTGCCGGTTATATTCGCGGCCCGCACGAGTTCGCGGATCGCGAGCCACAACGCGCCTACACCGAATTAACTGCGGAATCAGGCGGAACCGAGAAAGTTGAAATCCTGCCCGGATTCCCGCATCGCGTGCAGGGGCGCCTTGTGTTCATGCCCCAAGATAACGTGAACACCGATGCGATCTACGGCAAAGACTACACCTATCGCGACGACATGACTCCGGAAATGATGGCGAAGGTGGTCATGGAGAATTACGATCCGCAGTTCGCCGCCCGCACGAAGGCGGGAGACGTAATCGTCAGCCAGTTCAACTTTGGCACCGGGTCGAGCCGCGAACAGGCGGTCACTTGCCTAAAGGCGAAAGGAATTCCGCTGGTGATCGCGGCCAGCTTCTCGCAGACTTATCTGCGGAATGCATTCAACAACGGCTTCTTGTGTATCGAAGTGCCGGAATTCGTGGCGCGAGTGCGCGAGCAGTTTGCCCAAGAAGTCGCGGCCAGGGAAAAGACGATTATTCCGGGGGACGAGATCGATATCGATTTCACTTCGAGCACGATCGGTTGGCGCGGAGAAACATTTACGTTCCCAGCTCTGGGCAGTGTGCCGCAGTCCCTGGTGATTGCCGGCGGAGTGGAGAATCTGGTGGCGAAGCGGTTGGGCGTAGCTTAGTTCTTCACCGCTGAAGCCAAAACACAGAATTGTCATCCTGAGCGAACCGGGGTCCCCGGCAGGCCCGGTTTTGGCCTGCTGGGGTGGGGGAGCGAAGGACCTGTGTATTTCTCGGCTATCTCTTCGCCTCGGCGGTGGATATTCTTGCGGTAGATATTCTGAAGGAGCATTCATGGCGAAATATTCAGTCATCACCATGCCGGGAGACGGCATTGGTAACCAGGTTTTGCCCGAGTCATTGCGGGTTCTAAAGGCGGTCGAATTTGACGCTGACTATATTCATGCCGATATCGGATGGGACTGCTGGTGCGCGCAGGGCAATGCGTTGCCGGACAAGACGATCGAGTTACTAACCCATCATAAGTTGGGTTTGTTCGGAGCGATTACCTCAAAGCCGAACAAGGCGGCGCAAGCGGAGCTTAAACCCGAACTACAAGGGAAGGGTTTTGTTTATTACTCGCCCATCGTAACCATGCGGCAGAAATTCAATCTCGATATCTGCATGAGGCCGTGTGTAGGGTTCACGGGTAATCCACTGAATTACATTCGCAAAAGAACGGATGGTGGTTACGACGAGCCGAAAGTCGATACCACCGTGTTTCGGCAGGGCACAGAGGGCATGTACGTCGGTGTCGAGTGGACGAACCCTCCCGAGATTGTGCGAGCGGCGTTGAACAGCCATCCGCGGTTCAAGGCTTTTGCTAATGTGCCGGGCCCGGAAATTGCAGTCAGTTGCCGCATTATCACTCGCAAGGCGGCACAGCGCATCGTGACCGCGGCTTTCGAATATGCCAAAAAACGCGGCTTCAAGGGCGTGACAATTTGCGAGAAGCCGAATGTGGTACGCGAAACCTCGGGCATGATGGAAGAAGTCGCCAAGGAAGTGGCCAGCAATTATCCAGGGATTGCGCTTTGGTCAACAAACATTGACGCGCAACTGATGTGGCTGAACAAGAATCCAGAGGAGTACAACGTGATCGTGGCGTCGAATCTGTTTGGTGACATTCTTTCCGACGCCTTCGCGGGACTGGTGGGCGGACTGGGATTCGCGGCATCGGGCAACATTGGCGATGACGTCGCGGTCTTCGAACCTACCCACGGCTCGGCCCCGAAGTATGCCGAGTTGAATCCGTCGATTGTCAATCCGATCGCCATGATTCTTTCGGCGGCGATGATGCTCGATCACGTCGGCGAAGATGCAAAGGCAACTCGCATCCGCACGGCGATTGCGGACGTGGTGCGCGACGGCAAAGTTCGCACATACGATATGATGCGCTTAACCGGCGGCCCGAAAGCGATCAGTCAGGGCGCGGCGTCGACGGTGCAGATGACGGACGCGATTTTGGAAAAGCTGAAATAACCACGAAGACATGAAGACGCACTAAGGTTCTCCTTCGTGGACTTTCGTGCCCTTCGTGGTTCAGAGGTTTTTATGCCTATCGCTGTTGAAACGCCTTCCCCGCGTTCTGCCGAGGCAGGCTATTGGGGCACAGAGATTCGGTCGGATGTGCACGTGGCTTTCGAGGCGCGTGACAGCGGCGGCGTCGAGATCTCGCTGCAGTCGCGGGTTGCGCCCTATTACGGCTCGGCGATCCTCGAACAGACGCGGGAGGCTCTCGGCGAACTTGGAGTGAAGCACGCGCGAGTTGCGATTCATGATGAAGGCGCGCTGCCGTTTGTGATCGCGGCTCGCATCGAAGCTGCAGCCGAGCGCGCCGGAATTACGTTTGGCAAACGCTCGCTGCCGGCGCAGCATCCGCTGCCGCCGCCCTCTCCCAAGGATCGGCTGCGTCGATCGCGTCTGTATCTCCCGGGTTCTGAGCCGAAGTACTACATCAATGCCTCGTTGCATGGGCCGGATGCGGTGATTCTCGATCTGGAAGATTCCGTGCATCGCTCGGAAAAAGATGCCGGCCGCATCCTGGTGCGAAACACTTTGCGGGCAGTTGATTTCGGATCGTGTGAGCGCATGGTGCGCATTAACCAGTTGCCGCTCGGGCTTGAAGATCTGGCGGAAGTAGTGAGCGAGAGTCCGGATCTGATTTTGATTCCCAAGGTCGAGCAACCGGAGCAGGTGCGGGAAGTGGATCGCATGATCGCCGAAATCAAGGAGCGTCACGGAATCATTCGCCCGATCTGGATTATGCCCATTCTCGAATCAGCGCTGGGAATCGAGAATGCACTTGCCGTCGCGACGTCCAGCGAAAATGTGGCCGCGCTGACGATTGGGTTAGAGGATTACACCGCCGATCTCGGCGTGGTGAAGACCACGGAAGGTCATGAGTCGCAATATGCGCGGTCGAGCGTGCTGAATGCGGCACACGCGGCAGGAGTGCAGGCGATTGATTCGGTCTTCAGCGACGTCGCCGACATGGACGGCCTGCGGCGATGGGGAGAAGCCTCGCGGGCCGCAGGATTCGAGGGGATGGGATGCCTCCATCCCGGCCAGATTCGAGTAATTCACCAAGCGTTTCAACCGACCGCGCTTGAGATCGAAAAGGCGCGGAACGTGGTTGCCGCGTTTGAAGAAGCGCAGAGCAAGGGACTAGCGGTGGTCAGTCTCGGCTCGAAGATGATCGATCCTCCGGTCGTGCAGAGGGCTTTGAAATTGGTCGAGCGGGCGAAAGCGATGGGAGCGATTTCGTGAAGGTGAGTGCAAACGCGCAAGAAAGAGTAGAACTGGCGCATAACGCCGCCGGACGCGCCGTGCCCACGATGGTGAACGGCAAGCCGCAGATTCCGTTCTTGGGGGCGGGAAAATATCAGCCCCGCGGACGCAAGGCTGCGCCCGTCATCTGCTCGAATAAAGATTATCCAGATAGTGGCGATAAACGGGTCGCCGACTTGGAAACGGCACTCCGTAAGTGCGGGCTGCGCGATGGCATGGTGATTTCAAACCATCACCATCTGCGCGACGGCGATAAAGTCGCGCTGATGGCGCTTGAAGCAGCGGCCAGAATCGGCGTCAAAGATCTGATGTGGTTTCCCAGCGCATCGTTTCCTTCGCAGCAGAACGCAATCACCCTTATGGAGAAAGGCGTGATCCACCACATCGAAGGCTCGATGAACGGGCCGCTCGGCGACTACTGCACGCAGGGAAAGATGCGCGGCATGGGCGTGCTGCGCTCACATGGCGGCCGCTACCAGGCAATTCAAGATGGAGAAGTTCACATTGACATCGCAGTAATTGCGGCGCCAACTGCCGATTTTTTCGGCAATGCCGATGGTTCGCATGGTAAATCGGCGTGTGGCTCGCTCGGTTTTGCGCTGGCGGATTCGACCTACGCAGACCGCGTCATCGTAGTCACCGACAATCTCGTGCCCTTCCCTTGCGTGCCCTGGCAGATTCAGGGCAACAACGTCGACTTTGTGGTCGAGGTGGAATCGATTGGCGATCCGGCAAAAATTGTTTCCGGCACGACGCAAATTACGCGTTCGCCCGACCGTCTGCGGATCGCGGAACTAGTGGCGCAATTTCTGCGTGCAACGGGAATCATGAGAAACGGATTTTCGTTCCAGGCAGGAGCGGGCGGAATCGCGCTGGCCTTCGTCGAGTATCTGAAGCAGATGATGAAGCAGGATGGCATCAAGGCGCGCTTCGTTCGTGGCGGATCGACGAAATATCTGGTGGAACTGCTGCACGAGGGCCTGACCGACTACATCCTCGACGGCCAAACGTTTGATCTCGACGGCGTGAGGTCGATCGCGACCGATCCGCGCCACGTGGCTACTTCACCGTTCACTTCCTACAACTATCACGGCAAGGGAAACTTCGCTTCGCTAGTCGATGCGGTGGTGCTCGGTGCTACGGAAGTCGATGTCAACTTCAACGCGAATGTGGTCACGCACTCCGATGGTCGCTTGCTGCACGGCATTGGCGGATGGCAGAACTGTCTGTTTGCGGGATGCACCATTCTCGCGCTCCCTTCGTTCCGCGATCGCATTCCCGTGATCGTGGACGAAGTTACGACCATGACGGGACCGGGCGAGATGATTGACGTAGTCGTGACCGAGCGCGGCATTGCAATCAATCCGCGCCGCACGGATCTGCTGGATGCGGTGACAGCGCGGGGATCAAAGTTGCCCATTCGTCCGATTCAAGACATCAAGGCGGATGTCGAAAAGATTTGCGGCAAACCGGCGCGGCCGAAATTGGGCGATCGTCCGTGCGCGGTCGTGAAGTGGGTGGATGGAACGCTGCTGGATACGGTGTGGCAGGTTAGCTGACGACAATGCGACAAATTTTCCGCATGCTGCTTTTGGCCCTCGTGCTCATGACCGTGGCGCTGATTTCGGCGCTCACGGCCATGCAGATGGCGATCCATGGGCGCGAGGTGGCGATTCCAAAACTGGTGGGTATGAGCCCTCTAGAAGCTGAGCGCGCGGGCGCGGCTTCGGGCTTGCAAGTCGTCGTCGAGCGGCAGTTCTATAGCCCCGACATTCCCGAAGGAAAAATCATGACCCAGATGCCGCCGCCGGGAACCAAGGTGCGCCGCGGCTGGTCGGTTCGTGTGGCGCAAAGTCTGGGGCCGCAGCGGGTGGCAATTCCTGACGTCACGGGAGGAAGCGAGCGCGTCGCCGAGTTAAATATACTGCGCCGCGGGCTCAGCCTGGGGTCGATCGCCCACGTGAATTTGCCCGACGTGCCGGCGGACCAGGTGATCTCGCAAAGCCCGCCGCCGAATGCCAGCGGCGTGGCTGCACCCAAGATCAGCATGCTGGTTAGCGACGGGCCTGCTCTGGCGGTTTATGTGATGCCGAATCTCACCGGGCAGCCCCTGGGCAGCGCCATATTGACGCTGCAGGATGCCGGCATCAAGGTCGGAAAAGTCAGCGTGCTTCCCCCGGCGGCGGCAATGCCCGCCGAGCCACAAGCCGCACCAGTCGCCCCATCCCCAGTCTCCGAACCCAGTGCGGCCAGCATGATCGTGACCCAGACGCCCGCGCCAGGGCAGAAAATCCTAGCCGGCACCACGGTGAATTTCGAAGTGCGCTAGCTAGTGTCACGTTGCGACCCTCCGGCCGCTCAGACAATCGCACGTACCACGCCGCCATCGGCTCTGAGTGCGGCGCCATTCGTAGCCGCGGAAAGCGGACTGCAGAGGAACACTACCAGCGGCGCAACTTCATCCGGACGGGCAAAGCGCCGCAACAACGAACTCGGGCGAACGCTGCGGAAGAACTCTGCTTCAAACTCAGACTTCGTTTGCTTTGATGCCGCCGCCAAACGATCGACAAATTTATCTACACCCTCGGACGCTGTCGGTCCAGGCAACACCGCATTCACCGTGACACCGGTACCGGCGGTGGTCTCCGCCAAGCCGCGGGAAATCGCCAGCTGCGCGGTCTTGGTCATGCCGTAATGAATCATCTCGGCTGGAATTTGCACAGCCGATTCACTGGAAATGAAAATAATGCGCCCCCAGTTCCGCTTCTTCATGCCGGGAAGATATTGGCGGCTCAAGCGAACCCCGCTCATGACATTGACTTCAAAAAAACGAAACCACTCCTCGTCAGGAATTTCTTCAAACGGCTTGGGATCAAAAATAGCCAGATTATTGACAAGAATGTCGACGTCGGGAAGTCGTTGAACCGCGGCACGCACTCCGTCGACGTTGCCCAGATCGGCCGCCAGGCCCTGGACGTTGGCGCCCGGATGAGATTCTCGAATCGCACTGATCGCGCGCTCCACCCGCTCTTCCGTTCGCCCGTTCACAATGACGTCGGCACCTTCGCGAGCCAGAGCTTCCGCGATCGCGTATCCGATTCCTGCCGTTGATCCCGTAACCAACGCGCGCTTCCCACCCAGTTCTAGATTCATATCCGTTTTAGATGAAACAGGTTTGTCCCGGACTCACGAGCACGAAAAAGGCCACCGCTGCCGGTGGCCTTTAACTTTTTGATTCGCAGAACTTAGTTGCTGTCGCCGCCAGCCCGCTTCCACGAGATCAAGTCGCCGATAGTAGTGCTGTTCGACGAAGACGAGGAGGATGCCGGGTGGTGCTTATAGGACTCGACTTCAGAACGCGACGCTTCTTCTCCAACCGCGCGGATGCTCAGGCCGACTTTCTTCTCTTCCTGATTCATCTTGATGATCTTGAAGTCGAACTCGCTGCCCGGTTCCAGATGCATCGGCTGTCCGTTGCCATCGACCGCTTCTGAGTTGTGACACAGGCCTTCGATGCCTTCGGCAATCTCAACAAATGCGCCGAAGTTCGCCACGCGCAGAACCTTGCCATGCACGATGTCGCCGACGCGGTGCTTGGCGAAGAACGAATCCCAAATGTCGGGCTGCATCTGCTTCACGCCCAGCGACAGACGCCGCTTGTCCGGCTCAATGGCCAGAATCACGGCCTTCACCTTGTCGCCCTTCTTTAACACCTCGGAGGGATGCTTGACGCGCGTCGTCCAGCTCAGGTTGCTGACGTGCACCAAGCCGTCGATTCCGTCTTCAATTTCAATGAAGGCCCCGAACTCGGTCAGGTTGCGCACTCGGCCTTCGACCGTCGCTCCCACCGGATATTTATCATGCAGCGTGTCCCAAGGATTCGACGCCAGTTGCCTCATGCCGAGCGAAATGCGGCGCTCCGTTGGATTCACGCTCAGCACTACACAATCCACTTCGTCATTCACGTTGACCAGTTTCGATGGATGCTTCATCCGCTTCGACCAGGTCATTTCGCTTACGTGGACCAGCCCTTCAATCCCCTGCTCCAACTCAATAAAAGCTCCGTAGTCGGTAACGCTGATGACTCGTCCGTGCACGTGCGCACCTACCGGATAGCGATGCTCCGCATCAAGCCACGGGTCGGGTGTGAGCTGCTTAAATCCTAGCGATACACGCTGCTTGTCTTTGTCGTACTTCAGTACCTTCACCTGAATCTGATCGCCGACGTTAACCAGGTCGCGCGGGTGCGTCAGGCGTCCCCATGACATGTCGGTGATGTGCAACAGCCCGTCGATTCCACCCATGTCGACAAACGCGCCATATTCGGTCAGGTTCTTGACGATGCCGGTCAGGACGCTGCCTTCTTGCAGGTGTTCCAGGGTCTTGCCCCGCTTTGCGTTCTGTTCCTCTTCGAGAAGCTGCTTGCGCGAGACCACGATGTTACCGCGCTTCTTGTTGAGCTTGATAATGGCAACTTCCATCGTCTGGCCCTTCATGCCATCGAGATTGCGAATGGGACGCAGGTCCACTTGCGAGCCGGGCAGGAAGGCGCGCGCGCCCTGAATGTCAATCGTGAGGCCGCCCTTGATGCGTTCGACGACGATGCCCTTGATCGGCTTCTTCTCGTTGTACGCGCGCTCAATTTCATCCCAGGAACGCAGCCGCTGCGCCTTCAGGTGCGAGAGGTTGACGTAGCCCTCTTCGGTCTCGCCCTTTTCGCGCATCACGTCAATCTCGTCGCCGGGTTGGAACTTAGGCTTGCCCTCGTGATCGAGAGCTTCGGCCAGCGGCACCATGCCTTCCGACTTCGCTCCAATATCAACCACGACGTGGGTCGCGGTCAGCTTCACCACGCGGCCCTTGATTACGTGATCTTCGCCAACCGCCTCTTCGGTCTCGGTCTCGAAGTTCTCGAGCGCGGCGGCGAAATCGTCGCTCCCAGCCCCGGCAAATTCGGGCGCGGAAATTTCCGATGTGTCATCCTTAGAAGAACTGGCTCCCGAAGCGTCGCTGCCAACCGCAGCAAATTCGGGCGCGGAAATCTCCGAGATGTCTTTTTCGGGAGCGGCAGAGACCAATGCTTCCGTGGGTGAAGGTTGTGCGGGCTCGGGAGCGTCGATTACGGCCGAGGCGCCGGTGTGGTTATCATGTGCGGATGTCATGGTTGTAGTCGTGGACTCGAGATTGTGTGCGGTGCTGTCATCAAACACGTTCATAGCCTTTGTGTCGCGCGCGTTCCTGCGCAACTCATGCGGGACGTGGTGTAGCGGACTGCTGGCGTGGTCATTAGGTTACGTTGAGGCCGACCTGGCGGACGACCCTGGGACAATTCCAGCTGGTTCGAAACCGCGTCCAAAATCAAGGACTCTTCGACTATAGCAACCGCGTCCGAACAGTGTCAAACCCGATTCCGCTGACCGGCGGAAAATTTACAGACTCGTCACACTCATGAGCTGCGAGCTTCGAGCCGCGAGCTCCGAGCGATCCGTTGCTTTGTCGTTTTCGCTCGGAGCTCGGAGCTCGCAGCTCGCAGCGCCTTTCTGCTACTCTCGCCCCATGGATCTCCTCTGGACTCCCTGGCGTTACGCCTATGTCACCGGCGCCGACCAGAAGGCGGGCTGCATATTCTGCGATGCCCCCAAAGAAAACGACCAACCGGCTCAGATCGTCCACCGCGGCACCCACTGCTACGTCATCCTTAACAAATATCCGTACACCAACGGGCATGTCATGGTCGTGCCCTACGCGCACCTCGACGAGCTGCAGAAACTTCCCGCCGATGCCGCCCACGAAATGATGGCGCTGACGCAGCGCATGGAAACCGTGTTGCGCTCTCTCTATCGCCCTGACGGCATTAATCTCGGCATGAATATCGGGAAGGCCGCAGGCGCCGGCGTCGCCGGACACATTCACATGCACATTCTGCCGCGCTGGGTCGCGGACGCCAATTTTGTCAGCGTCATCGGCGAGACGCGGGTTCTGCCCGAGGCCCTCGAGGTGACCTGGGAACGGATCCGCCAAGCGCTGGGCGAGAGCCAATGAGCGAGAACCTATGATCAAATACTTCTATCTGTCCCCTTCCGTCGCCACCGGTTCGAGCCTTTCGAAGGCTTCCTCGGCGCGTCGCAACGCTTCTTGCACGTTGTCACAGATGTTTTCGTGACCGACTAACTCCTCAAACTCAGTTTGCCGGATCAACTTTAACGGCTGCTCGCGCGCCCCACAGAGAATCAGCGCGCGTCCACTCTTCTTCAACGTCCGTGCGACTTCCTCCAGCGCGAACAGTCCGGTGGCATCGAGCGCGGTCATGTTGCGCAGGCGCAGAATCACCACCGGCGGAAGCCGGTGAATGTTTTCCGTCACCGCGTCGATCTTGTCGGTCGCCCCGAACAAAAACGGGCCGTGGATGCGGAAAATCGTCGCGTAATAGGGAATGTCTTTATCTTGCAGAATGTGGACGCGTCCATCTTCGACGTAGTCGTCGGTTACCTGCGAAACCGTGGTCGTCGCGGCCACGCGGCTGATGAAGAGCAGCGCCGCCAGAATCATTCCGGCCTGCACCGCTACCGTAAGATCGGCGAAGACGGTCAGCGCAAACGTTACCAGCCAGACGCTGATATCAGTCTTCGTCAGCTTAAGCAGCGCCGGGATTTCGCGCCACTCCCCCATGTTGTAGCTGACCACCATGAGGATTCCCGCCAGCACTGCCATCGGAACGAAACTCACCAGCTTCGATGCGAACAGGAGAATCGCCAGCAGGGTCAAAGCATGAATCATTCCGGCGACCGGTGTTCTTGCGCCAGCGCGAATGTTCGTGGCGGTGCGCGCGATGGCGCCGGTGGCTGGCAGGCCTCCAAACATGGGCGAGACCACATTGGCAATCCCTTGCGCCACCAGCTCAACATTGGGATTGTGGCGGTTATTTATGTTTCTGGAGTTGCTCATGCGATCGGAAACCACGGCCGACATCAGCGATTCGATCGCGCCCAGCATAGCGACCGTCATAGCCGGACCCAGCAGTCCGTGAATCAGGTCGGCGCGAAATGCGGGAATGTGGAGATGCGGCAGCCCGCTCGGGATTCCATGGAAACGGGAGCCGATAGTCTCCACGGGCAGCTTGAAAATCCACACTGCGCCGGTGCCGGCGACCAGCGCAATAATCGCACCCGGAATGCGGTTGGAAAAGGCGCGGCATATCAGAATAATCACGATGGTGCCAGCGGCTAACACCGTGGCTTCGAATGAAATGGTATGAAAGTTAGACGCCAGCGCTTCCATGCGCAGCCAGAAAACGCCAGGAACCTTTTCCAGCTTGAGGCCAAAGAAATCTTTTACCTGAGTACTCGCGATGAGCACGGCAATACCGTTGGTAAATCCAACGACAACGGGCCGTGGAATAAACTTAACCGCCGAACCCATACCCGTGAGTCCCATGACTACGAGGATGATGCCGGCCATCACCGTGCACATGAATAACCCATCGACCCCATGCGCGGCCACAATGCCGGCGACTACAACTACAAAGGCTCCGGTAGGACCTCCAATCTGCGTGGTCGATCCGCCCAGCGCGGAGATCAGAAAACCCGTGACCACGGCACAATAAATTCCGGCTTGCGGCGGGAGTCCCGAAGCGATGGCAAAGGCCATGGCCAGCGGAAGGGCGACCAGGCCGAATGGCGCAGGCAAAGAACCGACTTGGGGAGCCAGCGTTCTTCAAAAAGTGTGAGTTCCATGGGAAACAACGATTATTGCAAGTTACGGGTGCGAGTAATAGTCCCCGAAAGACTAACGAGTGAGATGTACCTGTCGAGCAGCCAAGCCACGTAGGGGCGGACGCATTCGTCCGCCCCACCAAGTCTGTTGCAATCGATTTTGGGTGGCGCAGCGATTTATCGCTGCGGTGGCTGTCCTGTTTTCATTGCGGCTTTAGCCGCTGAGGGACGGCAATTCCCAAAGTGCGCCACTACCCAAAGCTCCTAGAACAGATTCCACAAAAACTGGTTGTAAACCTCGTGATGGAACTGCACCTCGGCCGGCTTCACAATCGTGCCCAGCAGCCGCGGACACCGGTCGGCCGATGCCTGCTTCAGGTCGGCGTATCGGCCCTTCACATCTTCTCCCAGAAGCTTCGTAGTCCACTCGGCTTTGCGGAAGTCGTCGATTGCCGTGTAGATATTATCCGGCAGGTAGCGCTCGGCCTGCCGCAGGTTTTTGATCTTAGACGTCTCACCTTCCAACCCAGTCTTGAAAATGGAATACATCACCAGATAAGGATTGGCATCGGGAGCAACCGCTCGCACCTCAATACGCATACTGCGTTCGTTGCCAATCGGGATGCGGATCATGGCGCCGCGGTCGACCGCCGAAGCTTTGAGTTGATTCGGCGCTTCGAAATGCGGATCAAGGCGGCGATAGGCGTTCACGCTGGAATTAAACACCAGGCAAAGATCGTTGCCGTGTGTAAGAACCCGGTCGAGAAACTCATACCCGAATTTGCTGAGCTTCTCTTCGCCCTTGGGATCCCAGAACAGATTCTTGCTTTCTTTGCTGACCGAGATGTTGGTATGCATGCCGCTGCCATTGACGCCCACCACCGGCTTCGGCAAAAACGACGCGGTCAAACCCATATTGCGCGCCACCTGCCGGCAGATCAGCTTGTAGAGCTGGATGTGGTCAGCAGCCGCCACCGCTTCCGCGTAGCCGTAGTTGATTTCAAACTGCGAGGGCGCGACCTCAGGGTGATCCTTTTCGTTCTGGAATCCCATCGAGCGCTGCACTTCCGCGGTCGTATCAATAAAATTGCGCAGCGGATCGCCCGGCAACGAGTGGTAATAGCCGCCCGTGTTCACGTATTCGAACTTGCCGGTCTCGTGGTAAGTCCGCTCGGCGTCCGGCGCATTGAACAGGAAGCCTTCGATCTCATTGGCGGCGTTCAGCGTGTAGCCGTGCTTTTTGTGCAGTCCGGTGGCAAACAGCTTCAACATGCTGCGGATGTCGGCATTGTAAGGCTCGCCCGTTTTGTCGATGACCTCGCCAAAAACGAGCACCTTGCCCGGTCCAAAAACGTCGGCCGGTCCCCAGTAAAACGCGCCCCAATCAATCCCTAAGCGCAAATCGCTTTCGCGCTGCGCGGTGAAACCGCGAATCGACGAACCATCAAAAGTCAGGTTGTCGTAACTCTTCAGCAGGAACTTCTTGTCATAGTCGAGCATGTGCAGACGGCCCTCAAGGTCGCTGAACATCACGGTTACGGCCTTGATGCGAGACTCGTCCGTCAGATACTTCAGCCGCTCTTCCTGAATTTTGTGAGGAGCCACGCGGTCCAGCCGCTGCTTCTTCGCCTTCAGATTCATCTCTTCCAGTTCGTCGTAAGGGATCGCCAGAAAATTTCGCAGTTCAGTTGACATGCTTCTCCTTAATTTAAGCCCTGCCCAGAAATCAAATTGACTGGCCGGGGAACTGCATAGGCTAACGCGTCCGGGCCAGCGAGACAAATAGAAATCGGTTATGGCAACGATCAAGTTTTCCAATTTGCACCGGGAGTAGTGCAGATCGCGTCGGTTTTAGGAAATAGTTCTACCGCCGAGACGCCGAGGTCGCCGAGGAAAGCTTTGGTTTGAAAAGGCTATAACCGGAGCGCCCACCGGAACAGTTCGCGGCAAACGCTAAGAGAAGCTGAAAAAGCTTTTCTCGACCTTCTCGGCGTCTCGGCGGTAATTATTCGTTTCCGTGAAATAATCGAATTCGAGGAATTGCCCGAGGAATTGTCATTGACCTGCTCGATTTGTAACGAACGTAAAGAGAAACGCTTCTGCCCGGCGGTGCATGGAAAGATCTGTCCGCAGTGTTGCGGCGAGCAACGCGAGGTGACCCTCGATTGCCCAAGCGATTGCCCTTATCTTCTGCAGGCACGACAACAGGCGCGGGAACACGCGGGGAATCACGGGACGGGGCAAGAGCCGGACACACAGGGACACGACGCTTGGCTCCACGACCTGGAGCTTCCCGATATAGAGATCGCCGAGCAGTTTCTCTACGAGCGCGAAGAGTTGATCCTCGGCCTCAGCTTCGCCCTGGCAAAGAGCGCCCGCGCCGAGCGTTCACTGGACGGCCGCCCGCTCCTGGACCGCGACCTGCTCACGGCCCTGAGTGCGCTCGCCAGGCACTACCAGGTTCTGGTGAACTCCAGCCTCATCTATGCACCGCCGACCACCAACCTCGCGCACCAGAGTATTGCCCGCGAGATCGAGACCATGGTGCGACAGTTTCGCGAGGCCGAAGAGAAACAGCTTGGATACAATCGCCTGCGCGATTCCGATGTGCTGAAAGCGCTCGTCTTTCTAGCGCGCCTGGCTTTGAGTCGCACTTCGGGCAGGCCAAAGTCGCGTGCGTTTGTAGATTTCCTGTTTGCGCAGTTCCCCGAAAGACATTCGTCCATCGCCAGCCCCGACGAGTCCGCGAGCCGGATCGTGATTCCGTAGCACGCTTGGTTCTGCTTTTGGGTGGCGCAGCGCCGGGGTCCCCAGCACGCCTGGCTTTGGCGTGATGGGGTGGAGCGGTTTACCGCTGCGATTTCCATAGTATTTTCAGTGGCGGCTTTTAGCCGCTGAGGGGCGCACTGCGGAGAGCAACCGAGTCAGCAATCTGCTAATGTCCTTGGTGGCGGAGCATTCCTAAACTGAGCCCCCATCCAGCGCCGAACGGAGATCATTTTCTTCATACAGAAACTTCTGATTTGTACCTCCGACCTCTGACTTTCGAATTTGTCAGTTACTTACTGATCAAAACTAGGTCTTTGAAGAATAAGGCTTTAGAAATCCCTTATTCCTCAAAGATTTGGGAAAAACCAACCGCTAAGTCTTTGATTCCAAAAGACCGCCATGGGAGGGGTCTGAACAATCGAACGATTCAGAGGCGCCGAACTTTCTGCCCGTCTTTTAACTCTGCCCGCAGTTCTCGCGCGGTTTTCGCGAGTACAGGATGAAGCGCCTCAGGCGCAATCTCAACCAGCGGTTCCAGAACAAAGCGACGCTGATGCATTGACGGATGCGGAATCTTCAGACCTGGCTCGTCCACGACGAGGTCGCCGAACAACAGTATGTCGATATCAATCTTGCGCGGGCCCTTCGAGCGCATGCGGAGACGTCCCATCGCCGCTTCAATCTGCAGCGCCAGATGGAGCAGTTCTCGCGCCGTTTTCCCGGTTTCGATGGCCGCCACGCAGTTCAGAAACCAAGGTTGGTCGGGAACCTCTACTGGCTCAGTTTCATAAAACGCAGAAACCGCGAGCAACCGATCGGCTTCTTCCAGACGCGCGAGGGCGGCGCGCAGGTTGGCGGCGCGGTCTCCGACGTTCGATCCCAAAGACAGATAAGCGATCTTCCCCACTTCGCTAGTTTCGCGGGGAACGGCGAGAGAAGCCAGCAAAAACTGATCGAATCAGCGTGGAGATGTCGGACTGGCGGAAAACGGGCCTTTGAGAAACAGCGCACTTGGAGATTACGTTAGCAACGCCCTTCGACAGGTAACTGCAAGCGGTACCTAGGTCACTTTCTTAGTTTCCCGGCAGCCATTTACTATGAGAATGCCATGAACTTGGACTCTCTTCTCATCAGCCGCGACGCCTCCTTGCTCGGCGTGCTGCGTCCGGCACTCGAGAAGATTTCGGTCTCTGTGCAGGTTTGCGCGCAAGCTGAGCCGAGCAGCGAACTGCTGATGAAGCACAAGTTCGATGCGGTGATCATCGACTGCGACGACCTGCAGAACGGGTTTAGTCTGCTGCAATCGTTGCGTTACACCCAGAGCAATGCCAAATCGGTATCGTTTGCGGTGGTGAATGGAAAGACGACCACGCAAGAGGCGTTTCAGTCGGGCGCCAACTTCGTTTTGCAGAAGCCGCTGACTCCCCTGCACGCCGCGCGTTGTCTCAATGCCGCACTCAATTTCATGGTGCGCGAACGCCGGCGCTATTTCCGCCATCCTGTAGACATGCCGCTACGCATCAGCCTGCCGCAAAACCGGGAAATGACGGCCACAGCGACCAACGTGAGCGAGGGAGGAATGGCCATCCGCGTTCTCGGCAAGTTGGCCAAAGATGCCCAAGCGCAGATTCGCTTCACGCTGCCAGGCGGTAAAGTTTCGCTCGACCTGAAAGGCGAAGTGGCCTGGGCCGACGGAACCGGCCACGCGGGCATCCGCTTCCTCGAGGTTCCGCAAAGTTCGCAGTACCATTTGGAACAATGGCTGACCGAGCGCTTGCAGGAAGAAATGCCGGCACAACTGCAAGGCTATACAACGCTTCCCTAGCCGCTCCGACGCACCAGCATCCAGCTTGCAACTTGCACCCGGCCACTGCTGTGGCACTGTAGAGGTGCGGCTCGCCGTGTCCCGCCTCTAATGATGATCACGCTGGAAGAAAAAATCGCGCGAACCCAGCGCTTGCTGCGCCGCCTGGAAGAGGACCAACCCTATTTGCGAGTGCGCTTGTCCCCGCTCGGCGCTGAATACCGCCAAAGCACGAATGCTTTCATCGATCGAGTGCGCGCCGAGGCCGAAGCGGAACTGCGGCGACTGCAGGCTGAACGCGAACCGTCATGCGAGTGGAACGCGTCTCAACTGGCGGGCTGAACCCAGCAGCCGCCTAATTCATAACCACACGGAGCACAGAGGGAAACTACCGCTCACACGCTGAGGCTGGCCGCGGACGCGAACGCCGGCACTGCGGTTTCATCTTCCAACG
>JBEKED010000111.1:0-11317 GCA_050014035.1 Terriglobales bacterium | reverse complement strand
ACACAGGCTTTTCATGCCATCATCAATTTGTTTCTGATTCCGCTGTGGCTGCTTTCGGGAGCGCTCTTCCCTCTTTCCGGAGCCTCGGGATGGATTCGCTGGCTGATGTACGCTAACCCGCTCACCTATGGGGTCGAAGCACTGCGCACGCTGATGTATCCCGAAGCGCCCAGCGCGTTCTCACTGACCGCATCAATGTTGACGTTGCTGCTGTTTGCCATGTTTATGTTCGGGCTGGCCTTTGTGCTGGCGAATCGGCGCACGACAAAGCCGGCAGCGTAGAGCAATTTTGTAATTTTGTAATCTGGTAATTTTGTAATTTAAGAACACGGTAGTTCTTAGACTACACAATTACCAGATTACAAAATTACAAAATGCCTCTCGACCTTCTCGCCCTGGCCGCTCACCGCGACGATGTGGAACAAACCTGCGGCGGAACTCTGCTTAAGATGGCCGAGCGCGGATATCGCACTGGGATCCTTGACCTGACCCAAGGAGAAATGGGAACGCGCGGTACCGCCGAAGAACGCGCCGGCGAAGCCGCGGAGGCGGCGCGCATCCTGAAAGTTTGCTGGCGCCACGCGCTCGATATTCCCGACGGCCGTGTCGAAAACAACTGGGAGAATCGGCTCAAAGTCGCGCGCGTTCTCCGCGAGCAGCGGCCGCGCGTGCTGATTCTTCCCTACTGGGAGGGCCGTCACCCCGATCACTACACGGCCTCGATTCTCGGCTACGAAGCGGCGTTTCTCTCGGGACTGGCCAAGTTGCCGCTGGAGGGTTCGGCGCACCGTCCTTTCAAAATTATTTACGCTAGTCTGTACCGCGACATGCGGCCAACCTTTGTCGTCGACATCACCGAACAGTTCGAGACGCGCTTGGCTTCGCTGATGGCTTATAAATCGCAGTTCACCGACCAGCAGGCGGGCAGCGGAATTTTTCCTGCACAGAAAGAAATTCGTACGCGGATTGAAGCGATGGCTCGTTATTACGGCCTGCTTGGCGGGGTCACTTACGCCGAGCCCTTCGTGCAAAAGGAAGTTGGGCTGGTGGATGACGTGATGGCCATTCCGGTAAAGTCGATCTGATCAAGACCGCGATTCCACATCCGATTGAAGAGCCAAGGATGCGGGCGCGTTCGACGCAAACCCGCATCCTTGGCATTCTCGACGGTCACTGAGGCGTAATCTGGAAGATCACGCCACCGTTGAAGCCGTTGCCGCCGCCGTACGGCGTCGATCCATACAGGTTGCCTTTGCCGTCGAGAAGTAGTGAACATACCGGGTTCGAGCCGTCCGCGTGGTTAAACATCCACAGCGTCTCTTCATTCCACGTTCCACCGCCTGCGGGGCTGAGTTCGAAGACCGTCCCATACCCGTTACCGCCGCCGTAGCTGGTTGCATAGAGATTGCCCGAGGTGTCAAAGATCAGGCCGCCGCCTTGCGTTCCATCCGGACCGCCGCCGATATCGCTGAAGAAGTAGAGGGTCTCGTAGGTAAATGAGGAGCCGGAGCCTTGCAGTTCGTACACGCCACCACCCCACAGGCCGTAGAGATTGCCCTCCGCATCGCCGATCACCCCGCCCAGGGGAGCCGCAGCTTGGCCCGCGCTCGGCAATACGAAGACCTGGCCGTAGCCCCACCCGCCGCTGCCGTTTGACGTTAGTTCGAAAACTGTGCCGCCGTCGGGGCAACCGCCCTCGTAGGTCGCGCCGTACATATTTCCCTGAGCGTTGAGATATAGTTGCCCGGTGGGTCCGCTTCCATCACATCCCATTCCGTTAAGGGACCCTTGGAAGGCATGAATAATGGTCTCGGTCCATGGGCCCGACTTCGTGGGACTCAGCTCGAAGACGATGCCGCAGCCAACACCTTGGCAGTACTCGCCATTTCCGCCGCTGCCAGTCGTGCCGTAAATGTTGCCATCGGCGTCCAGGGTCAAGGGTTGTGACGGGTTAACTCCATCGCTTCCTCCGGTAAAGTTATGGAGAATCGTCTCCTTCCAAGCGCCCTTGGCGGTTGGGGTGAGCTTATAGACGGTTCCCAAGTCTTCGGTGCCGCCCACGAATGTGACGCCGTAAAGGTTGCCGCTCCCATCCATGATGACTGCCGAGTAGGGAAAGGCCCCGTCGCTTTTGGAAGGTTTTTCGGAGTCATAGCCCTTGAAGCTGTGCAACACGGTTATCTTCCAAGGGTCTTTGCCTTTGGGGTTCGGCGTCAGTTTGAAGACGACACCGTTGGGGCTGTATTTCCCACCACCCTCGGCCGCGCCGTAGAGGTTGCCCTCGGAGTCCATGATGAGCGCACCGTAGAGATACGGGTCCTCACCATCTTTGGCGGGGGCGCTGTAGAAGTTGAACAAAAGGTTCTCGTCTTGCGCCCAGGTAAGCTGAGCCACACCGAGTGCCATGGTCGCGGCAACGAGAAACGTGGCCAATTTGTACGGCAACTTTCTCACGGCCAACTTTCTTACGGCCGATCGGATTCGAAGAAGCGTTCCAGTTAGAGTCGTTGCAGAGAATGGGCCCCGAATAGCATGCGCCGTCATAGCGACCTCCTGATTTTTGGAATCGGGCAGGGGAGGGGGAGCGGATCCCTATTCGGCCAGAAATTATACTACGGGAGCAACCGCTTCCAATAGCTACTTTACAAACTCTGGAAACGGTGGCGAATCGCGGGACGTAACGAAATCACTCCGACTTTGCCGGCAGCGTGTACTCGAAATCATAGGAGTGCTTGCCCTTGGTGATGATGATCGTCATTGTTCGCGCGCGGGATCAGAACGCGGCATTCGCCGCCGCGAAGTTGGAGGGACGGACTTCGCGTTCAGAGCAACCAAGCGATTCGCGGTCAGTCTTTCTCGCCGCTCGTTTTTTCGGCAATGGCCATTGCATCATGCACCATCTTCTCAATGCGCTTCGCCTGGGCTTCTGGATTCCGGTAATAGAAGATGCCAAATAAATGTCCGCGACGTCGCGAGGCCGACATCGCCTCCCAACCCTCGCGAGCTCGCGGATGCCGAGCAAAGGCGACTTCCAGCACAGGCGGCAATTCCCTCTCCGCCTCCATGACGCTGAGTAAACGTTCGGCAATCTGCTCGGTGCGGCGCTTACGCGCTTCGCCGCTTTTTGGTTCGGTAATCCAGTTGGCAATGTCGTTGCGTGTGGAGTGATTCAACTTGTCATACCAGCGGCGAAGCGCACGATCCTGATGGAGAATTCGTTGCAGCTCATCGGGGATATTCACGATTCGTGCTTCGTTATCCAGCTCGATCTGGAAACGCGCAATGCTGCCTGCGACTGCGCGCGCTCCCTTTTGCATGCGCTTATTGACCAGCAGAATGTGTCCACCAGCTCCGGTGGGAAACAGCGATGTGCGGAACGCGAATCCATTCATCTCGCCCTTCACTGTGATCTGGCCTCGGATCTGGCCACGCAACCCCCACACTTTGGCGGCATCAAAGGGTAGGCGAATGATGACCCAATTCAGACGCGAGGGCATCCGCTCCAGCATGGCTTCGAAACGCTTCGCGGGCTTGGCTTTGGAGGCTTTCGGCATGGGCGAAAACCGGCATGCGCATTCTAATATGAACCGACCGCATCCTGTTAAACTGTAGCCGAAGAAATCCGGAGAACCCTCGTGATCTGCCCGAAGTGCGGTGAGGACAACTCGGACAATTTCCGTTTCTGCGGAATGTGTGGCACCGTGCTCGAAGCCCGTGTCGAGGCTCGACGACCCGCGGGAGCGCCCGTTCCGAATCTACCCAACATTTCCGATGCGCCGGAACCGCCACGACCTGTGCCGCAAGCAGCGAGTGCAGTGAACTTACCTCAGCCGCGCCGGAATCAGCCCGACATGGATTCGCTGCGGCAGGAAGCATTTTCAGGCCTGGACTCATTTTTCGAGCCCGAGCAACCAAAAACCAGCGGACGGCGAATCCTGCTGCTGGTGGCGCTGCTGGCCGCGCTCGGCGGTTCCACTTGGTGGATCTATACAAACTATCTCAGCACCGAGAACGGCCGAAAGCCGGAAGCTGCGACCGCAAGCGTTGAGACTCCAGACACGAAACCACCCGAGAAGCAAGCAACGGCGGAGCCCCAGCCTGCCGCTCCAGCGCCCGATGCAGGATCGTCGCCGGCAGCGGTTCCGCCAGCTCCAGTTCAGGCGAGCCCGCCTGAAAATGCTAGCACCCCCGAACCCGGAAAAAAGACGGCAGAAGCAAGCGCAAAACCGGAAGCAAAACCGCTAACTCCTAAAATTGCGCTGGGAGACAGGAGCGCGGCGAAACGCGCGTCCGGCGCGCCGCCAGTCAAACCTTCAAAGTTGCCCGAGCCCGGTGCGGCGGACAGCGGAGACGCGGACTTCCGCAAAGGCGAAGCTTATCTTTACGGACGAGGCGCCCACGAGAACTGCGACGAGGCAGTGAAATATTTGAAGGCGGCTTCGGCGAAATCGAATGCCAAAGCACGGAGCGCCTTCGGAACCATGTATGCCACCGGCCACTGTGTGGCGCGCGATCTGCCCACATCGTATTTATGGTTTGCCATGGCTCTGCGGGTGGATCCGAATAACCAGATTCTGGAAAAAGACTTGAGCGCGATCTGGAACCAGATGACGCCGCCGGAACGACAGATGGCGACGAGAATGAAGCAGTGAACAGAAGATTGGGTGATCGGATCATCGGGTGATCGAGAATCCAAGGCTTTTGATCTTCGATCACCAGATGGCCCGATTTTCTTATTCGTCGACTGGCACCAGATTCAGCGCTTTCTTCATCGACCCGCGCTCGGTCATGATTTTCTGCTGCAACAAAGTGATCGCATAAATCAACTGCTCGGGGCGCGGGGGGCAACCGGGGACATAGATATCCACGGGAATAACCTGGTTCACACTCTGCACCAGCGCGTAATTATTGAAAACTCCGCCGGAGGTGGCGCACGCGCCCATCGAAATAACCCACTTCGGTTCCGGCATCTGCTCCCAGAGTTGGCGAATTACGGGAGCCATTTTGTTAGAGACGCGGCCGGCAATAATCATCAGGTCGGATTGCCGGGGCGAAGGACGGAACACTTCGGCTCCGAAGCGCGCGATATCGAAGCGGGATGCGCCCATCGACATCATTTCAATGGCACAGCAGGCGAGGCCGAACGTCATCGGCCAGATGGAGTTCTTGCGCGTCCAGTTGACAGTTGCGTCGAGCGTCGTCATGACGATCCCCTCGGGCACGCCATCTCCGTAGACAAGCTCCTTGACCACTTTCTTGCCGTTTTCGACGTCGACGTAGGGGCCGAAATTGAGTTCTTGCGCCATGGGGATATTTTAACCGCAGAAAACGCTGAGCGCGCGGAGAAACGGAAGGTAACGAGGGCAAGGCAAGAAAAACCGTTAGTCTCTGATGGTGGCGGCGCGCAGAACTGCCTTTTCCGCCGCCTGGGGAAGTTGCACGGCGACGAAGTAATCTTGTGGATAAAGATAGTCCTCGCCGGATTCGTCAATGACGCGAATCTGGCGAAGCTTTGCCGCCGCCTCATCAGAGACCACCTGGTAGAGTTTTCGCAACTCGAGCGCAGCGGCATAGTCCCTGTTCTTCACACAGACAACAAATTTCGGTTCAGCTCGCTTCATTGGATTTCCAGAATGCGCTTGATCTTGAATTCTTTTGCTCCGGTGCCATGCGCTTCGTACCAGTGCACTTCGGCATGACACATGGTACCATCCACCAGTTCGACCGCCGCGATTCCTTTCAGCTTCCTCCAGCGCTTTCCGCCATATGTCTTTCGTAACCGCCGTCGCTCCCGAATGCCTGTGCCTGAGGCAATCGTCTCAACGTCTGAGATGCGGCCAATTATTTTGAAGAACACGCGGCGCTGATTGTACTCTGGCGACGAATAGATGCTCTACGGGTTCAGTACGATCTTTCCAAACATCTGGCTCTTCTCCATGTACTCGTGAGCGGTGCGAATCTCATTCAAGGGAAAAGTGTGGTCGATGATGGGCTTCAGGCGTCCGGCGAAGACGTGGCCGAGCACTTCATAGAGCTCGCTCATCGTGCCCATGTAGGAGCCGAGCAATGCCAACTGGCGGGAAAAGAGAAAGCGCAGATCGAGTTCTACCTTCGGTCCGGTGGTGGCACCGCAGGTCACGAGCGTGCCTCCGGCCTTGAGTGACCGTACGCTTTCTTCCCAGGTAGCCAGTCCGACATGCTCGATGACGATGTCGACTCCTTCGAAGTTCGTAATCTTGCGGACCTCCTGCGAAATCTTCTGCTGATAATGGTTGATGACGAAATCGGCGCCGAGTTCGCGGGCGCGCTCCATCTTGCGTTCGTCGCCAGCGGTCGTGATTACGCGCGCGTGAAACATTTTCGCAATCTGGATGGCGGCAATACCCACGCCGGAGTTCGCGCCCAGCACCAACACGGTCTGGCCGGGACGAATGGCGGCGCGTCCGGTAAGCATGTGCCACGCGGTGACAAACACCAATGGAACGCTGGCAGCCTCGTTGAAATCGAGCGCATCGGGGATCGGAATAACATTTACGGCGGGTACCGCCAGCAGTTGGCAATTGCCGCCATCGACGCCGTTGCCGAGCACGGTGTACTGGCGGCACTGGTTCTGCAGTCCGGCAACACACTTGGCGCAACGATTACAGAAAAACATGGGCGCAAGCAGAACGCGCTGTCCGGCTTTGAAGTCAGTGATGTATTCGCCGACTTCGACAATTTCGCCGGCAATGTCGCTGCCGAGGATGTGTGGCAGGTTCACGCCAGGGAGCCCTTTGCGCACCCAGATGTCGAGGTGGTTCAGAGCGCAGGCGCGCACGCGAATGAGCACTTGATCTTTGCGCGGTTTGGGATCGGGCACATCTTCGTAGGTAAGAACTTCCGGACCACCGAATTGATGGATGCGAACGGCTTTCATGGCGCGCTCCTGGGAGTGCAGGCAGCAGAAATTTTAACCCTACAAGCTAGCACAAACACTTTGTATCTGCGTAGCGGCGGCTCCGATGGAGCTCACCGAGGCGATTGACCTTCTCCACTCGGCGAACCATAATCAGAGCATGGACCTCTACGAAGAGATCGTCCGCCTGCGAAAGGACGGGCGCCGCGGGGCCGTCGCTACTATCGTCAACGTGCGCGGGTCCATTCCTTCGTTCAAAACCGCCAAAATGCTGGTGCGGGATGATGGCTCGATCGTCGGCACCATCGGCGGCGGATGCGTCGAAGGCGAAGTGTGGCAGGCGGCGCGCGAGGTGATGGAATCGGAGAAACCGCGCACCATGACTTTTGATTTGAACCAGGATCCGAAGTACGACACCGGCCTGGTCTGTGGCGGAACCCTCGAGATTTTTGTTGAGCCGATTTTGCCGCCAGCGGATCTTTACATTTTCGGTGCAGGTCATGTGGCAGCCAGCCTCTATAAGGTGGCGCGCATTGCGGGATTCGACGTCACGGTGATCGACGATCGCGAAGCCTATGCGAGCCGGGAACGATTCCCCGAGGCGCAGCAGGTAATCGCTGACGATTTCGACAAGGCGACGGCGCAACTTGCGCCCAGCGAGTCTTCGTACATCGTGATCGTCACTCGCGGGCATCGCGACGATATGCGGATGCTGCGCTGGGCGGTGCAGACTCCGGCACGCTACGTCGGGATGATTGGGTCGAAGCGGAAGACGATCACAATCTTTAAAGAGCTGCAGCAGGAAGGCCTGCCAGCGCATTTGTTCGACCGGGTCCACGCCCCGATCGGGCTGGATATTGGGGCCATCACGCCGGAGGAGATTGCGGTAGCGATCACGGCCGAGTTGATTGCGAAACGGCGGAAAGTTGAACGCGATCTGCCCCATATGAGCTGGTTCCAGGGGCGGCCGCGGGAGTCCGAGGTCGAACCGAAATCTTAGGAGCTTTCACCGCCGAGACGCAGAGTTCGCCGAGAAAAGCTTTGCGAAGCAGGTTCCCCCGTCCCTCCGGAATAGAACCATCTAACCCTTGTCATTCCGAGCGCAGCGAGGGATCTGCGGTCCGCGGAAGGATGCTGATTCCCTCGCTGCGCTCGGGATGACAGATCATAAAAGGGGTTCGCCTTCCGGGGAATCATTTTCTCAAGCTTTTTCTCGGCACTCTCGGCGTTTCGGCGGTTAAGATTTCAACATGCCGAAAGAAATCGAAATCAAATTTCGAATTGAGGATTTGCCCGCGCTGGCCCGCGCTTTGAGGCGAGCGGGATTCAAGCAAATCACCCGCTCCACTCATGAGATGAACGCGCTCTATGATCTGCCAGGCCAGAAGCTCCGCAAGCGGGACGAAATGCTGCGATTGCGCAAGTACGGCGAGACCTGGACGTTGACACATAAGGCGAAAAGCAAGGCCGGACGCCATAAGGTGCGGGTGGAGCGGGAAACGCAGGTGGAGAACGGCCCGCAAATGGACGCCATTCTGCGCGTCCTGGGATTCGCGCCCACCTTTCGCTATGAAAAATATCGCGCGGAATGGACCGACGGCACGGGCCACGTAGTGCTCGATGAGACTCCGATTGGAAACTTCGGCGAGATTGAAGGGCCTGCGCGCTGGATCGACCGCACGGCGCGCGCGCTGGGAATAGCACGCAGCGATTACATCACTCAGACCTACGCGCCAATGTTCTTCGAGTGGAAGCGGCGCACGCACAGCAAAGCCACAGAGATGACTTTTCGCGCGCTCGGGAAGAAATCAAGATCCGTTTCACCGCCTAGACGCCGAGTGGCCGAGAACTGCTTGGCTGAGCCTCTTGAGGCCACAGCGATTCATCTCTTCTAGTTTTTTTCTCAGCGTTCTCGGCGTCTCGGCGGTGAATTCTTACGAATTTGCCCCGCAACACTTTTTATATTTCTTGCCGCTGCCGCAGGGGCAGGGATCGTTGCGCCCGACTTTCGCTCCCGAGCGCACTATCTGTTGCACTTGCATGTCGCCCGCGCCGGCCATGCGCGCTTGTTCCAATTCTTTCTTTTTCTTGCGCTGGAAGGCTTCTTCAATTTCGTCCACAGAGGTCGCGACCTGGCGTGGCGGGCGTCCGTTGCCGCCCCGACCGCCCGTGATCACGGCAGGCGCACCGGCTTCCGACGCGTTGTCCGATAGGTTGCTTGCCGCGCCCCTGGGTCTCGCCATCGCCTCCGGCGGACGCTCCATGATCTGCATCAGGTAGAGATAACGAACCGTTTCCTCCTGAAAGCGCTGCATCATTTCTTCGAACATGTCGTAGGATTCGCGCTTGTATTCGACCAGCGGATCATGCTGTCCGTATCCGCGCAGGTTGATGCCCTCTTTCAGGTGATCCATGGAGAGGAGGTGATCTTTCCACTGCGCGTCAATCACGCTGAGCATGATCATGCGCTCGTGATAGCGCATGGCTTCCGCGCCGATCAGCTTCTCTTTCGCGTCGTAACGCTCTTTGAGCTTCTCGAAGACGGCATCGCCCAGTTCCTGGCGGTTCATGTTTTCGGGCTTCAGGCCTTCGGCGTAGATATCGACGCCAAATCGCGAGGAGATTGCATCTCGCAGTGCTTTGAGATCCCAGTTGTCAACGTGCTCCTTGGGCGGACAGTGACGTTCCAGGAGGTCGCCGAGAATTCCGGAGACGTAATCTTCGATGATGAGATCTTTCTGGTCGAGGCCTTCGAGCAGGCGGCGGCGCAGTCCATACACCGCTTCGCGCTGCTTGTTCATTACATCGTCGTATTCCAGCAGATGTTTGCGGGCCTCGAAGTTCTGGCCTTCGACGGCTTTCTGCGCGCCTTCGATGCGACGCGTAATCATGCGCGATTCGATGGGAACGCCTTCTTCCATGCCCAGGCGCTGCAGCAGATTTGAAATCCACTCCTTGGCAAAGATCCGCATCAAGTCGTCTTCGAGCGAAAGATAGAAACGCGACGAACCGGGGTCGCCCTGTCGTCCGGCGCGTCCGCGGAGCTGGTTGTCGATGCGTCTTGCCTCGTGGCGTTCGGTTCCGAAAATGTGCAACCCGCCCGCTTCGATTACCTCGCGATGTTCCCGATCGGTGTCGGCTTTGTGACGCGCAAACACTTCGTTCCATTGATCGGTCGGCACCGCGTACTCATTGCCGGCGTAGTACCAAACCGTGCGGTTAGGATCGTCGACCTCGGCTTCGATTTTGCCTTGCGCGGCGCGGATCGGCTGCGCGATTCCCTTCTTCACGCATTCCTGCTTAGCCATGAATTCGGGGTTGCCGCCAAGTAGAATGTCGGTGCCGCGGCCTGCCATGTTGGTGGCGATTGTCACGCGGCCTTTGCGTCCCGCCTGCGCTACGATTTCCGCTTCGCGCTCGTGAAACTTCGCGTTCAATACGACGTGGTCTTTCAATCCCTTCTTATTCAGCAGGTCGGAAAGGCGCTCGGACTTTTCAATCGAGGTTGTGCCGACCAGCACGGGCTGACCACTGTCGTGTAGTCTTTGGATTTCGTCGGCAGCCGCGAAATACTTTTCTTTTTCGGTGCGATAGACGATGTCCGGATTCTCTTTGCGCAGCAGCACACGATTGGTCGGTATGACCACGACTTCCAGCCGGTAGATTTTGTCGAATTCCGGCGCTTCGGTTTCCGCCGTACCGGTCATGCCCGCCAGCTTTTTATACATGCGGAAATAATTCTGGAAGGTGATGGTGGCGAGCGTCTGATTCTCGCGCTCGATCTTCACATTTTCTTTGGCTTCGATCGACTGGTGCAGCCCGTCAGACCAGCGACGCCCCGGCATCAGGCGTCCGGTGAATTCGTCGACAATGATGACTTCCCCGTCTTTGACTACGTACTCTACGTCTCGCTTATAAAGAGCGTGGGCTTTGACAGCAGTCTCGACGTGATGCTTCAGGGCCCAGTTTTCCGGGTCGGCAATGTTGCCGATGCCCAACAACTTCTCGACTTTTACCCAGCCATCGTCGCTGACCGTGACATTGCGATGTTTTTCGTCGACCACATAGTCCCCGGTCATGATTTTGGGCTCGCCCGGAGCGGTATCGATTTCTTCGCCCTTTTCGAGCTTGGGGATGATGCGATTTACTTTGTAGTACTTATCGGTGGATTCTTCGCTCGCGCCCGAAATAATCAGCGGCGTTCGGGCTTCGTCGATCAGGATGGAATCGACTTCGTCGACGATGGCGAAGTTGTGCACGCGCTGCACGCAATCATTCAGGTCGAACTTCATGTTGTCGCGCAGGTAGTCGAAGCCGAATTCGTTATTGGTGCCGTAGGTCACGTCGGCGTGGTAGGCGGCGCGGCGCTCCGCGTCATCAAGGTCGTGGACGATCACGCCCACCGTCAAGCCGAGAAAGCTA
>JBEKED010000110.1:0-11349 GCA_050014035.1 Terriglobales bacterium | reverse complement strand
GACGACGGTGCCCGCCGAACAGCCGGCAGCGTAACCTTCCCCCGATCGAGCGCGGCCAGCGGAATAATCCGTTGGAGCCGCGCTCGCCCTGGGAGCCAAACCCGATTCGCCAAAACTCCGGCGCAAAAAAAAGGGGAAGCCGACAATGCGGCCTCCCCCGCGAGATGCTCCTTAGAGAGACTTAGCTAGCCTTCCGTCGCTCCTCGTAGCGCTTCTCGTCAACTTCGGAATCGTGGGCGAGAGCGGAGTTCCACTCGTCGACTTGCTTCTGTGCTGCCTCGCGCGCGATCCCGTATCGCTCTTGTATGGTGCCGACCAATTGATCCGTCTGGCCGTCGATGACGTTCAAGTCGTCGTCCGTCAACTTTCCCCAGCGTTCCTTGACCGACCCTTTGAGCTGTTTCCACTTGCCTTTCAACTGATCAGAATTCATTTGCTTTCTCCTTATTTCCGATTGCGATTTAGTTCCATTGAATTTCAATTGCTGCTGCCGAGCTTCTCGCGACAATGTTTCTCGCCCACTAGCTAGCGCGCCGCAGCTCTCGATCTGCCGCCGGCTGCTCGGATCGCGCCTCACCCGTCGATGAAATATCCTGCGCCCCCGTCGCTTCCAGAATCAGCTTCGCCCGTTTCGTCTCGTCCGAACTGTCGGAATGCACCGACAGCAGGATGCCGCCATCTTTCACTCGGCCCTCGTAGCGTTTCGCCTCATACTCGGGAATGCCCATCCCCACCAGCGCTCCCGCCACTACGCCCACCGTCCCTCCTACTCCGGCCCCGGCCAGCGCCGCCATGATTGGCCCCGCCGCGATAAACGGCCCCACGCCGGGAATCGCCAGCGCCCCAACCCCGAGCAGCCATCCCAAAGCGCCGCCCAGAACGATTCCTGTTCCTGCTCCCGCGCTCGCCCCCTCCGGCGCCTTCGTTCCCTTTTCGTGCGCAAAATCTCTCGACCCCGCGCTCTCCGGAAAGAGCACTGAAATATCCTTGTTGTCGAAACCCGCTGCTCGTAAGCCTTCAACTCCGTTTTCTACGTGCGCGTAGCTCGGATAAATACCAAACACGGCTGTGTTCTTTCCCGACATAATTAGTTTTCTCCTCTTTCGCAAAACTCTTTCGTCCCATTCGAACAATAGACGATCGACAGCTGTCTGCCCATCCAGCGGACGCCCTACTTCAGTTCCTGAATGTCTGTAGGCGGGTAGGGTTGTGCCCCAGCCGGCGAACGTAATTCGCTCTGCCATTTTCCGGAGCCTCTATTGCGCCACCGCCGCGCTGGCAAACGCCGCAACCACCACCATCCCAAATGCCACCATCACTGCCACCCCGCTCACCAGCAGCACGATTTCACTCAACAGGTCGGTTTTCATCAGGTCTTCTCTCTTTACCATTTCAGTTCTGGTCATACCGCCTCCTTGGCGTTGTCAACCAGTCCTTAGACGCCGCGGAGTTGAGCCAGGGCAGCTATCTACCGGCAATATGGCATCGACGTACAGCATCCACCGTATCCGCGCTTCATCCTCGATGGGTTACGCTTTCCTCGTTGGTGCTGCTGTTCCACTCGGTTGGCCCCGAAAGGATTTCAGGTTTTCACGACGAAGTGTCACCGCGAGGTTCTCACCGCGAAGGGAGTCTTCCATGCTTTGGACCATCTTTATCATGCTGCTGATTCTCTGGCTGTTGGGTTTGATCAGCTCTTACACGTTGGGTGGTTATATCCACCTGCTGCTGGTAGTGGCGGTGGTTATCCTGGTAGTCAACTTACTGACTGGCAGAAGAGGAGCAGCTTGAGCTAGGCATCCAGTGCTTGTTTCCAGTAAATTCGCGGCATAACTAGAATGCTTTGAAAGGGCGCACTACGTGGGAATCAGCAACGTAAAGCCAGCGGTCGCGATCAGCGCCACCGCCCAGATCAGGTCCAGATTTACCCAGGTTTTTCGCAGAATTTCGAGGCCTAGTTTCTGGTAGACGACCAAAGCGATCAGCCCGGTTACGAGAAGATATCCAAGTGTATGTACAAGCAAGGCGATCGACGCGGTCCCCGCTCCGACCGTCCCCGCTCCGACCGTCCCCGCTCCCGAGATTCCGAGCCCGTGATGATGGTGGGCAGAATCACCCAAGTCAGCCGCCGCTCCCAGGGCTGACATTTTCAGCAAGATTGGCAGCAGCATAAATCCGGCGCCGTGAGCCGAGGCCATCAGGAACGACCAAATGGTCAAATCGCGAAAACCGATTTGCATTCCGCCCCAACGGGGATGGCTCTTCCGTAGCAGCCGGTGAACTCCAAACGTAAGCAGAACGCAAGCCGCCCCGATCTTGACATAACGTAGCGGCAGCACTGCGCCGGCAATCGCGGCGGCGGCCACCACAAGTCCGATGGCCACGAAATGTCCGACGGCAATCGGCGCCAGCGCTTGCCATACCGCGGCGGCGCTCTTCTTCTGCATGCCAAGAGCGACCGCAAAAAGCCAGCCCATCCCCGGATTCACGCCGTGGTACGCCCCGAGCAGAAACAACGCGGCCCAGGGCCAGAGCGGCAAGTGGTTCATGAGTAGCAGTAAGAGTCGGACGACGCGTCGCCACCCTCCAAACGCACCTGATGCCCGCGCAGATTCCCGAATTCAAGAAAGAACTTTGGGTCGATCTCCATGCCGCCCTCGGGCTTGGCATCTAGCTTTACCATCCAGCTCCGAATTCCGTCGGGATAGAACTGCGCGTCCCACGGTGAATAAAGCGAGTTCGTGAAATAAACTCGACGTCCGTCGCGGCTCACTTCCACCATTTGCGGCCCGCCGTTCAAGGGCGCGCTGGGATTCTTCGGATGTCCAGCGCGGCGCACAATACCGCCCAGATGCACCGATCCAGTCTTCTTAGGATGAAAAGGATCGGACACGTCGTATTGCAGAAATTCGCCCGTTCCCCAGCAGGAAATATAAAGGAAGCGGTCGTCGAGCGAGAGATTGATGTCGCTGATCAGTGGCGGCACCGCCTTGAATCCCTTGAGCAGCGGCGGCAGCTTTTCGGGGTCAGCCGGCTCGGCGGGAATGTCGATCACTTTCTTCACTCCCCATTTCCCATTGTCGCGATGCCAAACCCAAATCGAGGCGGACAAATCTTTGAGCGATACCACCACGCCAAGAAATCCATACGCGCGGCTGGGATCGTGCGCTGGGCGGAGTTCCAGAGCCATCTGGTATTCGGCGCCTAAATCCAATTTCTGAAGGTGACGGCGCTTTCGCAGATCCCACACATGCAGCGCGTGGCCGTAGCCGCCCTTCAAAAGAATTTCCGGGTTCAAGCCATTTTCCACCATGTTGGGTGTCCCCCACTCGCTGCTGATCAGGGTGTCAAAGCCCAAATGCCACCAGAAGTCATAGGCCAAAAACTGCGGCCCACGCTCGATCTCCCATTTCCCCAGAATCTCAAAGCTGTCCGGATCCATGACGAAAATTCCGCCTGGCCCGTCTCCCGTTGTCGAGCCGAGCGCGCTGCAAAAAATTCCCTCCGGACCGCAATGCACCGTGTGCGGACGGCTGTAGCCCGCGCGTTCCGCGAGCACGTCCGGTTCAATCACCTTGACGATTTTCGGATTTCGCGGATCGGGCTTCGTATCGATGATGTGGATTCGCGAAGACTTGATGCCCGGCACGATCAAATAACGCCGCTCCATATGCGGATGCGGCATGTACGGGCAGAGGCAAGCGCTGCAGGCATTCCAACCGAAGTGGTGCAATTCGTCGCCGGGGTTGGGCATGTCCACGCGCCCCACCAGTCCGCCGTAAGTCGTAGACGCTGGGTCCACGTCGACCACACCCAGCGCGTCGGGACGTCCATCATTTTCCGCATTGAGCATGGCCACAAATGCCACCTTTTCCGCGGGCGCCTTCATCGCCATTCTCGGTGAAGGATAAAAAGTCGGGTCAGGTCTCCAAAGTTCCACGTGCGTCTCTCCTCTGCTGTAAATTGGTCGTTAGTCGTTCGTCTTTTGGTCGCTCGCCGTTCGCCGATGTTTGCTTGCCAACGACGAACGACCATCGACTAACGACCATCAACTACTTCACGATCTCAGAATACGTGAACTCCCGCGTCCAATCGGCCGATTGCTTCCCATCTACTTCCACGTAGATTTTCGTGAGCGCATTCAGCGGCCCATCATTCTGGGGCGGCTGCAGAATCAGGTCGCGCCCCGTCGACCACGTCACCCGTCTCTCATCGAGGTTCCCAAAATAATAATCTACCTTGCTTCGATCCAGACCTTTGTAACCGGTCGCCGTCGTCAACTCGACCAGCTTTTTATTTTTATCTGTGACGGCGAACTCCTTGCCATAGATATTCGCGAGAGAAACGTCGAGCGGCAGCCAGCCGTAGTTGGGCGCGAAGAACTGGATCCAGCAGTGATAGCTGCCGTCGATTTGGATGCCATTCAAAGTGGGCTTGAGCAGCGAACCGTAGACCATGCGGGTCGGAATTCCGGCCGCCATGGCGAGCGAGGCAAACAGCGAATGAAAATCGGTGCAGTTTCCGGTTTTTGTCCGCAGGCAATATTCCGTGCTGCCCACGGGCGACGCCTTCAGGTGATCGGGGTCCTTCACCCAGTAATCCACGTTTTCGAGCGTCCAGTCGTAAATCTTTCGAGCGGCACGAATGGGATTAGTTTCACCCCCGACGATCGAAGCCGAGAGCGACTTAATCTGGTCATTAACGATGACATGGCTCGAAGGTTGCAGATACGCGAACAGCGCAGCCCGTTCCGCATCCGTCAGCGGACGCGTTCTGGTGGGGTCGATGTCATTGCGAGTCTCGGTGCGCGTCAGTCCAAACGCTTCGTGGATCGTGATCGGCCCGGCGGGCGCCTCGACTTCCGCATACCCCACGCGATTTCCCCAGTCGTCCCGGTAATAGTGGACGGGAAAATCGGCGGCCACATTGAATTCACGAATCACAGACACCGCGTCTTCCTGCGGAACGCTGAACCACATGCGCACCGTCTTCGCCCCCTTCGGTACTTGCACTTTGAATTCATTGGTTACCTGGAACGACGCCTGCTTTGGTTGCGCCGGCTTGGAAACGTCGCCAGCAAACGCGCGCCCCGGGATTCCGATCGCAACGCTGGCCGCCACAAAGCTAATAATAATAATGGGCTTGATTCGAATCCGTCGAGAATGCATGGCTTCCTTCTTTCTGCGGAAACAGCGCACCGGTGACGACGTAAAAAGCTAAAGCTGAGGAGAAGAGTATTAAACCTCGGCAGCGGCCTGGTCAAGCGGACTGCGTGACGCTGCCGGACAAATGCGGTGGCCCGCATATAATGACCCATGCCCACGACCCCAACCTCTGGGAACGGCTCCGCTTGAGGGTCGCCCGAACATGACTTCCAAGGCCGACAGTGAACGGTTTCAGAGCGGCGCAAACGAGTATGAACGTTACCTCGAAACCCCCGAGGGACGTTTGCGCTCCGACCTGGCCTTTGCCAACCTGCAGGATTTTCTTCCCCTGCCCGTCCAACCTTCGCCCTGCGCCCTTGATCTCGGCTGCGGCACGGGAGCGACCGCCGTTCGCCTGGCGCGCCTCGGCTTTCGCGTCACCCTCCTCGATTCCTCTCCCGCGATGCTGGAAATAGCGGATCGCAAAGTAAAAGCAGCAGGAGTTGCGGACAAAGTCGTGCTGCAGGAAGCAGACGCAACGCGCGCAACGAGCTTGTTTCCCAGCGCGTCATTCGATGTAATTCTGTGCCACAATCTGCTGGAGTATGTCGACGACCCACTTGCTGTCTTATGCGGCGCGGCTCGCCTCTTGCGCGATTCCTCGGCGATCCTGTCAGTCCTGGTGCGCAACCGCGCCGGCGAAGTTTTCAAAGCCGCCATCCAGGCAGGCGATTTGACGGCTGCCGAAAATAACCTCACCGCGGAGTGGGGACGAGAGTCTTTGTACGGAGGACGCGTGCGCCTCTTTACATCCGATGGCCTGCAAGCCATGATGCAGGCGGCGTCGCTGGCAGTGATTGCCGAACGGGGTGTTCGCATCCTTGCGGATTACTTACCTCCGCGGATTTCTCGCAGCGCAGACTACGAACCGATTTTTGCACTGGAGCGCAAACTGACCAGCCGCCCCGAGTATGCCGCAGTCGCGCGCTACACTCAAGGCTTCGCCCGCTTGCTGGGCCGTTGATTCAGATGCTTGTCGGAGATGGAGATCGATCCATGAATAGCGGCGCCGTCAAATCTTCATCCATCCCGTCCCCATCTGGCGCGAGGGCGCCCGACGCCACCATCGCGCTCGGGCTCGGCCTCACCAACGAGTGCAACCTCACCTGCTCCTTCTGCTACCGCGATCCCGCCCGCACCGATCGCCTCTCTCTCGATCAGGTGAAGTCCGTCATGGAACGACTGCCCGTCCGCTCAGTGAATCTAGGCACGGGCGAAAACGGAATGCATCCGGACTTTAAAGCGATTCTGGAGTACCTGCGCAACCAACCCGTCAAGCTCACCATCACGTCCAACGGCCATAGCGTTGCCGTGTTAGAAGACGACGAGTTGCGCGCCTTTCACGACATCGAGTTTTCTCTCGATTACCCGACGCAGGCCGAACAAGACGCGCAGCGTGGACAAGGCAATTGGGATCTGATCCATCGCCAAGCCGAACGCTGCGTAAAGCTAGGCATCCCCGTCACCGTCGTCGCGGTCATGATGAAGTCGAACTACCTGCGTCTGGCGGAGGTCGCGCAAGTCGCCAAACAGTTTGCCGCTCCCCTGCGTGTGAACGTGTACCAGGCCGTACGTTCCGATATCTACGCGCTTTCCTACGACGAATACTGGGAGGGTTTCCGGCGTCTCTTTGCCGAGACGGACGTGATCGCCATCGGCGAGCCGCTGGTGCGAGCCATGGCCGGCCTCCCGCCGTTGCGCGCCGGATGCGCAATCAGCACGGTGAGGGTGACGCCGCGCGCCACCACTCAGCCCTGCGTTTATTGGCCCGGACCCGGCGAGCCGCTGTCAGACTTGATCGCGATGGGCCTCGACATTCTCGACTCCGCCCCTTTCGAGCAAGCCCGCGCCCTTCCCGAAACCTGCCAGCCTTGCGAGTTCCGCGACTCCTGCCACGGTGGCTGCGCCGGACGTCGCCGCTTGCAGGGCGCGCTGCTCGAGCCCGATTACTACTGCCCCATCGTCCGCGGAGAACGCCGCCCCCTAACCGTCCGCATGGCCGCCGCCCGCGATCTCCCCAAGCTAAGCAGTTCCTGCACGACCGTCGTCATTGCCCGCTAGTCTGACTCGGTGCCGATGCGGATGCCGGCCGGACATTGGTCCCTATTGCGCCTTCATCCAAGTATCCGACCCGGTCAGCTTCACCGCCACGTCAGAAATAAAAATGTGCAGCGGCTTGCCATCCGCCGTCCCCCGGTGCTCGGTCGAGATCAGTAGCGGGCCGGCCTTCTTGTAGCCCGTCCAGCTTGCTTTCACCAGGCTCGGCTTCTGGTCCCCGCCGTGGTGGAACACCAGGTACTCGACCCGGTTGTCTTTGCCCACGTAGAGGTCCCAGGTATCGCCGGGGGTGTAACCGCCAAGCTCTGCGCCATACTTCACTGAGACCAGTTCGGCCGAACCCGCGCCCGTCGGCAGCTTTTTCATGCCCTCATCGGTCACCGTCGCGCTCGTGTCCCAATAAGCATGGAAGGGAAACAGAAGCCAATAATTGTCGTTGAGAAAACCCGGATCAACTTGGTTTTTCACAGCGTCAGGCTGGCTGCTCAGTTCCGAGCGCAGGTAAGTAACCTTCACCGGCTTGCCCTCTTTATCCTTTCCCTCATACGACACCCTGCCGGTTTTCGGCTCCCACTCCCACACCCGCGCAAGTTTAAACAGGCCGGGGACTTCCCCATTCCAGGTATAGCGGATCGCCTCGACTTGCCCATATGAATCGAGACCATAAGTTTTGGCGATCTGTTCGAGAATCGGCGGCCGATTCTGCGCCCACGCCGTGCCAGCCAGCAGAAGCACGCCCAAAGCCAGAAGTCGGATCATGGTTGTACGGCTCGAATTTGTCTTTGTCTTTGTCTTTGTCATTGTTACTGTCATGGAGTTCGCTCCTCGGTGAATTGAACGAATGCTGTTTTGGATGACGGTCATACCCTTCCGGATACAGGCGCTCCCCGCGCACCGCCGCCGAAAGCACGCTAGTCACAGAACGAGTACTGCGCACGGTTCCTGATGTTTCGGAACATGTCCTCTCCTCCTCGGATCAGGGTGCATAGTGGGTAAAGACAAGATCGGTGGCTTTGGCTTTCTCATGGCAGGGGAAGCAGCTGCTCATGAACGCCGCGTCGCCCGGTTTGCCGTCTTGGAAGTGACCAAACCCCCAGCCCCCGGTTGCAGCGTACTTGGTTGAGTCCTTGACCATGAACTGAATGTTCGTGGGAGGCCCGGGAACAAATGATTGGGCGCGCCCAAAGACCTTGTTGTTTTCCTCCGACGGCACGTTACGGTAATGCAAGGCAGCAACGATTGCGCCGTCCGGGAACGGGAGCTTGCCTTCGCGATAGGCTTTGGTCGCGACGTCGTTGCCCAAGACAGCACCTAAACTGTTGAGGTTACCTGCTTCGTGCGCCGAGGAAATCCACTGCCAGTTGCGGTACCCGTGGGGGATTTCCGTAACGAAGGGGGCGGGTTCCCCGTCCGCGTGTCCTGGTGCAGGGCCAACGAGGGCGACGAGTCCCGCCATGGTTGCAACTGCAATCAAGAAGAACGTGAAGTGTTTCATGACGGTTCCTCCCAAGTTTGTTGTTCCGATTAGGTTCGGAATCCCGGCCAACCTGATTCCGACCCCGCTTGGCCTCGGTCTTCGCTTAATGGACGCAAGAACACATCACGGGATGCAATGTTTTTGGCTACTACGGAAGGCTCGTACGCAAGTAACGCGTTTGGAGTAGCCAATTCCGGCGCGGGAGCCGGGTGCACCTTCACCGTAAGCGGGGCAGAGCCTAGCCAGGCTATGGCGGTGGCGACTGATGTCGGCGTAACCCAATAATTCCAGCGGCCACGGCCACCGATCCATATTCGAGCAGCATAATCCACCCCGGAACCAGCCACGGACGGCCCAGCGTGCGCAAATGCCAAACATAGTAGGTCGGGATGATGCTCACCGTCCAAATGATGATCGGCACCGTCGAGGTCGACCGCACGAACGGCAGCAGCCACAGAAGATACCACGGATACACCACCGGCGCGCATAGCAGCGAAGCCGCCATAGGCCACGCGAACGCCTGAGGCGAACATGCCGGCGCCTTGCGCCTCAGCCAGATGGCGCTAAGAACGCCGACGAGCACCGCCAGCCCAGCGGCGAACTGCGGAGTCGCCACGCGCTCGAGCGTGGCAAACACGGGATCGTTAAAGCGGAAGCTCCGCACAAAAGTTCCTAGCGAGCCCATCGGAATCCGCCCGTGATTGAGAAATGGTATATAAAGGAGTCCGACTACAACTACCGCCACAGCGCCGTCGCGCCAACGGACACGCCTCCAGTAAAGTGGCAGCAATACGATCGGCAGAAATTTTACCGCCACCGCCAGCCCAAACGCCACGGCCGCCGTCGCGCGCCACCGCCGCCCCAGCGCGGCGAAAGATACCAGCAGCAACAGCACGCCGACAATATCGATGTGACCGCTGCCCGCCACTTCCGTTGCCAGCAGCGGGTTCCAGGCATAAGCCAGAACCCAGTGCGCGCCTTGCCCACTACTACTCCCACTACTATGCCGACTACTATGCAAGAGATCGAGCAAAATAAAAACAATCGCCAAATCGCAAGCCACGAATGCAACCTTAAGAGTAAAGAGAGATTCATGAATTGCCGTCACCGCGCGAAAAAAAAGTTCTGCGCCCGCCGGATACGGGCTCGGTAAATCCGGGTTGTTCAGCGTGCGCGTTTCCCCGGTGTGCAGCCCCGCCACAGCCGGGTCGCTGGGAATCACGAGATAAGGGTTATAGCCAAGCCGCTGCACCCGCCCATCCCAAAGGTATCGATGAATGTCATCATCGGAACCGGGCGGCGTCAGTAGAAATGGAATTTGCCACACGGCAGCCAATGCGAGCCCAATCACCACGACGCGCTGCGGCAATTTTGGAGCCGAGAACAATTCCCGAATCGCGAACAGGTACGCGATGCCCGCAAGCGTCAAAGAAGCCAGGAAGTACGATCCACCTCGATCGCCGAAATTGCGCGCGCAGATGGTCAGCGCCACGCACAACACAGCTCCGAGTATGTACACCCTCCACGCGGGGGTGATCTTCACACTTCTCCTCTGCCCGTCTGAGATCGTGTCACCGCCAGTTCCCACTCTTTGAGCCACTCCGCCGTGCGTGGCGCTCTCTCCGGATCCAGCCGCAACTCGGCCGCCAACCGAGTCAGGTCGTCCACTACGTCAATATCGTAAAAAAGAGCCGCGAATCCCACGGAAAGCTCAAGCGTTCGCGCGCGCGCCAGGAGTCTCTCCAGCGCGCTGCTGGTGCCCATCCCATCGCTTGCGAAAAGCGTAGGATGAAACGCCTTGGCTCCGACCAGATAGTAGCCTCCGTCGTGCGTCGGTCCAACCACGACATCATGGGTCTTGAGCGTTTCGAACGCGTCCTCCAAAACCGAACGCGGCAGGTGTGGGCTGTCGCTGTTGAAGGCAACAACGCGTTGCCGACCGGACGCTGCGAAGTGCGCAAACACCGAGGTCAGCCCTGCCGCCAGTCCCTCACCTTTCTGCGCTACGACGCTGGCTTTGTTGCCTGCCAACTGCGCCAGTTCGTTTACGTCCGACTCCGGGCACATGATGGCAACTTCCACATCGCCCAATTTCGATTTCGATTTCGATTTCACGTTCAACGACCGCGCCAGCGCTAGCGTGTCCTCCAGAAGACAGCCATAGAAAGCGGTGACGGCCTGAGGAGAAAGGTTGGAAGCAAGCCGGGTCTTGACCGCGCCCGGCCGCGGTGCCTTCGCCATGATAACCAGCACCCGGTCACTGCCCGACGAACGCGTCACCGTCTCGCTTGAAGATTTCATAGACTGTGACGAAGAGGAGCACCCATCTTTAACTTTAACCTTAGGGTGCCCCATGTTTGCCCGCTTTTTGCAAACGTGGGATCTCGCTCGAAGAGCAAATCTGTCCCCATGTTTCTCTCGCAGGCTGCCACTCGCCGCTCAGGATTGCGACGCGCGGTTTGCAGGAACCCCTCGCCGCCGAAAATAATAGCGCACGATCAAGCTCAGAATGAACCACCCCGCTCCCACCGTCCCCCGCAGCGTACCGCTGATCTTCGATTTCCCAATGCGCGGATAATAGCTCACCGGCACTTCAACGATGCGGAATCC
>JBEKED010000109.1:0-11410 GCA_050014035.1 Terriglobales bacterium | reverse complement strand
CCAATCATGGTTTCAATCACCTTGTTAAACGAGTCAATGATCGCCTGGCTCGGCTGAACCCCGGGTTTCAGCGCGATATAGACCTCGGGCACGCGGCCCTTGATCTCGTCCGCCACCGGCACCACCGCCGCTTCCGCAACTTCGGGAACCGTCAGACACGCCGACTCGATTTCCTTCGTGCCCAGGCGATGGCCGGCCACGTTGATCACATCGTCGACTCGGCCGAGAATGCGGAAATAGCCATCGGCAGCCAGCACAGCGCCGTCCGCCGCAAAGTAGGGCCAGTCGCGCCAATCCTTGCTGCTGCGATTCTTGCAGTACTTGGCGAAGTACTGCGTAACGAAGCGGTCGCGATCGCCCCAAATGGTTTGCATGATGCCGGGCCAGGGATTCCGGATACAGATGTTGCCTGCCTTCCCGGACCCAGCCGCGACCTCCTGCCCGTTTTCGTCAATAATCACCGGATAGATTCCAGGCATGCCTGGGCCCGCGCTTCCCGGCTTCATGGGATCGATGGCCGGCTTGGTGCTGCACAGGAATCCTCCGTTTTCGGTTTGCCACCAGGTATCGACAATCACCGCCTCGCCTTTGCCCACCTTTTCGTGATACCAGCGCCAGACTTCGGGCTCGATCGGCTCTCCCACCGTGGTCATGTGCTTGAAATGGTAGTTGTATTTTTCCGGTTCATCGTGACCGGATTTACGCAACATGCGAATGGCCGTCGGTGAAGTGTGGAAGATGTTGACGTCGAGGCGCTCGGCGATTCTCCAAACCCGGCCCGCGTCGGGATAGGTAGGCACGCCCTCATAGAGCACGCTGGTAGCGGCTAACGCCAGCGGACCGTAGACAATGTAAGAGTGCCCCGTGATCCAGCCGATGTCGGCCATGCACCAGTAAACATCCTCGGGATGAATGTCCTGAATGTACTTGGAGGTTCCGGCCACGTAGGAGAGATAGCCGCCCGTGCGATGTTGACAGCCTTTGGGCTTTCCCGTACTGCCGCTGGTGTACATCAGAAACAGAGGCGCCTCGGCATCCATGGGAATGGGAGCGACCAGCTGGCCTTTGAATTTCGGGAGCACTTCATCGACCCAGACATCGCGCCCTTTAACGAACGGCGAAGCAGTGGCGCTCTGGCCGGCGTGCCGTCTCCAGACCAGCACCTTGTCGACGGTCTGGCCTTCTTTCTGGGCAGTAGCCAGCGCGATATCGGCGGAGGCTTTGTGGTCGAGCAGTTTGCCGTTGCGATAATAACCATCCATCGTAATCAGGACATGGCTTTGGGAATCGGCGGCGCGGGTTCCGCAAGCCTCGCCGCTGAAGCCTCCAAACACAACTGAGTGCACGATGCCCAAGCGGGCGCAGGCCAGCATGGTAATCGGCAACTCAGGGACCATCGGCATGTGGATGGTGACGCGATCGCCGCTCTTTAGGCCGCAGAAATCACGCAGCAGCGCCGCGAATTCATTCACTCTCACATAGAGTTCGCGGTAGGTAACGGCCACGGGCGCTTCCGATTCGGGCTCCGCGACAAAAATCAGCGCCGCTTTGTTTTTGTACTTGGCGAGGTGCCGGTCGACGCAGTTATACGACGCGTTGATCTTCCCGCCCACAAACCACTTCCAGAACGGCGGATCGCTGGTGTCGAGTGTCTTGTCCCAGTATTTATCCCAAGTCAGCAGATCGGCGTATTCGCGGAAGCATTCCGGGTAATTCTTCTCGCTGAAGCGTTCGATGATGCTGGGATCGGTCAGGTTCGCCTGGCCAATAAATTTCGCGGGAGGATAGTAATATTCCTCCTCGCGCCAATGGACCGCGATCTGAGCCTCGGTGGTTGCGCTCACGATTTGTGGTTTCTGACGTATCTCTGCCATAGTAGTTACCCCTTATATTGCCAAATTTGTATTCACTAAAGCTTATGTCTGCCAGCGCAGTCGCGGCTGGTGGAACCAATCTTGTTACAAAGCCGCTGGCACGGCATCCAGATTCTGGTGCGCCGTGCCCGCGTTATGATGGAAAATCGTAAATGCTTTGCGAAAGCTAAGCTGCGCTGGGCGCTTTCCTGCCCGCCAAAGCTGCCTCCGGCACCGCTGGACGCTTGGCTAACAGTTCGCACACCAGCGCCACTGCCGCCAGCACCGCCGCCGTGTAGAACGCCATCTGGTAATTCTTATACTTGTCGTAGAGCATGCCGCCGATTTTACCGCCGAGGAGACCCGCCACGCCCCAGGCAGTGAATAGCATGCCGTAGTTTATGCCCGCATTCTTCGTGCCCCAGAAATCAGCCGCGGCGGCGCCGTTGACCGACAATTGCGTGCCATAGCACCAGTACACGATGAATAGCATCACGAACAGTCCCAGCACGTTGCCGCCCACAAAATACAGAATGGGCATGGCAACCATGGAGATGCCGATCATCAGCCGCAACACGTTAATCCGGCCCAGGTGGTCCGACATCCAGCCGGAGAGAATGCGGCCAGAAGCATTGCCCACCGCTCCCACCACCAACCCGTACGCAGCCAAAGTCGTGCTCGGGATGCCCACACTCTTGGCGAACGGCACCAATTGGCTGATGACCATCAGACCGGCGGCACACCCGAACGCGTACCCCACCCACATCAAGTAGAACGTCGGCGTGCGCAGCACCTCGCCGGGGGTAAAGTCATACGTGGTCGCTGCAGCTTTCGAAGCCGGCGCCGGCGTCCAGCCAGCCGGCTTGTAGCCCACCGGTGGATTCTTCAACAGGGACGCGCCAAAGATCGTCATCACAAAGAAGATCCCGCCCAGGATCTGAAAGGTGGTGCGCCAGCCATAGGCTGGAATCAGCCAGTTTGCTGCCAGCGGCCCAAAGATCGCCGATCCTGCGCCGTATCCGCCCACCGCCAATCCCACGGCCAACCCGCGCTTGTCCGGAAACCACTTCGACATGACCGGAATCGGCGTCGAATACCCAAATCCGTTTCCCAATCCTCCAAGCACGCCGAAGAAGATGAAGAATTTGTTGAGGCCGTCGGCGTATGCGCAGAGGAAAAATCCCAAGCTCACCAGGATCGCGCCCACGATAGAAATTTTGAAAGGCCCGAGCTTATCCTGCAGCCGGCCAGCCACAATGAATGTCAGCGCGAAGACCCCCACCGCGATATAGAACACGCTGGATGTGTCCGCCCGCTTCCAGTGGAATTCCTTTTCCAGCGGAGCGACAAACACGCTCCAGGCATACAGTGAGCCCAGCGCCAGGTTCATGGAGACACCGCCAACAACGTGCCACCACCGATTGAGGTGAGTGGATGCAGCATTTTCGTTAGCCACAGTTTTCTCCTTTACAAAGATGAAATGAGAACCGACAGCTTTCTATGTTCACAAGCAACTGCTGGACGGCACGTGCGTGCTGGTTGAACAAGCTCACAAGCGAACTGGAACAGACTCCTCAACAAGCCGGCCCCACGAGCTAGAACGTAAACATCGGCCCAAATTCCCTGCGCTGGGCTAAGGTGCGACAACTTTCGCGCGACATCATACAGCGATTCAGCCTCGCGCAAAAGCTCAAAATCGGCCAGGAGCAGCGATTTCGTCTCAGGGCTGCGCTTTTTGCAGATTGGCGGTCACATTCACGGCGGAATCCGGCCCCACCGTAAGCTCCCGCTTCCACTCGGCAAACCCTGGCATCGAAATAACCACCACGTGCGTTCCCGTACTCAGGCCGATCTCCGAGGGCGTGTTGCCCACATACCTCCAATCGACGCTGATCTCCGCCCCGGCGGGCGTTGAACTGAAATTGCACTTCACTTTTTGCGGTAGGGCTTGCGGACCAGCCTGCGATCCCCCGCCCGGTGCCGAGAGGGTGGCCGCCGAAGTCCTGGTCGGCGCCGCAGCCGGCGCCAGTGAGCTATGCGCCGATCCCACCGGGGCCGCATTCTCCGCCCCTCCGGCAGAAGCGACTGCCTGCGATGCAACCGTTACCCCAGTTGCCGCCGAGATCGCTTTTCCGCCCGAATCCACGAGCGTGTACAACTGGCTTCGCGCCTTACCCTTGTCGTCGATGTAGTAAACGGTAATGCCGTGTTTATCTCTTTTGGCTTCGAAAGTTTCGCCCTTGGGCAAGGGCTGGCAACGGGAATATCTTGACTCAATTCTGCAGCTGACACGGAACGGCGGCTTGTCGCCTTCCTGCACCAGCAAAGTACTCATCATTTGCGGGCCCCGAGTGGAACGGCAATACGCATCGAAAGTGAGTTGCTCGCAATTCAAGGGAACGCCGTTGTCGTCCGAAGCCAACGCTCGCGTTTGAGACTCAAGAACCGTGATCTCTATCGTGCTCTTCCGCGACGCGGCATTGGCGAACACCGCCATCAACAGAAGACCTGCCAGCACGACCGCCATTCTACGCATACTCATCGAACCAGTCCCTCCACACACTGCGGATGCAACCGTGGTGCCGCGGGTTTTCCGTGAAGATTTCGGAAGCCGAGCCCGCAGATGCGGTACATTGTGCTCCCTTGGCGTGTCCCGCACAATAGGTTCCTCATGTTAGAAGAGGCTGTGGAGGACAGACCCACCTCTGCGCAAGCGCCCGGGTGGAGTCCGCCCCCTTGTCCTGGGGTGGACGGTGCCCTTGATCTGCACCGGCCAATGCAGTCATCGGTCAATCTTCCAGCCAATCCCAAGCGGGCCTGGTTTGGCCCGCCCGGGTGGAGGGTCGGTCTAGAACGTAAAGATCGGGCCGAACTCGGTTCGGTGATCTTGCCATTCGTTGGATGGATTTCCAGCAATCGTGTACAGATTTACGTGGTCCAGTGCACGCGTGGCGTAGATCGACTGCTCGAAGCCGAACGTAGCCCAGCTGTTCACTTTGTAGTACAGGGTCCCGATCGCACTCTTGCCCATCAGAAGCGGCAATGGAGCCGAATCGTTGACCGTGGCGGAGAAATTAGGATTGTTGAGGTCGCGATCCACCACTTGGTCCTTGCCAACCGTGAACTGAAGCTGCCAGCCCGCATTGTGACCATGCGGATCGGCGTTAAACCACCGGGAAATCGGCAGCCCAAGTTGGATGAACCCGCCAAACGACCGGATGGGCCGCTGCGGCGCAACCACAACCGTGCCGCCACAGCTGCCAGGGGTAATCCCATTCACCGCCGTTCCAGTGGCGGTAAACGTACCCGAGCAACCCAGTACGGCGCCACCGGCAGCAGCCAGCGGACCGCCGTCGAGGGTGGGGAACCCTGGGGCTCCGTTCGCGTTGGTCGTCGGGGCTTGTATTCCCGTCAGACCACCTATATCAGTCGCGAAAGAGTTGATTTGGCCGCCGAAGTAGAAGCGCAAATCGCCTCCCCTATAGGCAGTCGCCACCACGGTAAACCATCGCGTGGGTATTTGAGCCACGATCTGGCCGCCCCACTGTGTGCTGGAGGCCTGAAAGCCGTTCGGGAACGTGTCGCAGTAGTTGGTTTCCGCACATAGTTGCGCGTACGCTGCGGACGCACCGACCGCGGACTCGTTGTAAGCGATCGATGTGCGCCTCGAACGGAATCCCGCCAGCGCGATTTGTGCCGGGGCCACACCCTTGGCCTTGTCTAGCTGGTAACTCAGCGCCACTCTGCCTTCGTACTCAGGACGGTCGGAGTCGGCGCCTTCGCGCTCGCCTTCCCCGAGTTGGCCCGCGAGACCGAGTGACCCGAGCTTCAGGATTTGACCCGAGCTCGGCATCATGAGCCCAAATTGACCCTCCAGGTTGACGTGGTTCTCCTTGTTCAGCGTCTGGATGATGCCGCCCGTGAGTTGCGGCGAACGGGTGTAAATGTTACCCCAAAACGCGCCGTTGAATGTGGTTTCCACGATGTTCATCAGCGCACCGGATCCGAACAGCGTCCAGTCCTGTCCGCCTTTGAAGAAGATGTCCGTGTTTTCGCCGGCGTGGTAATCCAGGCGGAGGAAGGCCAAACGCAATTGCGGCATATTACTGCGAATCGAGGAAACGTCGCGATTGTTGACTTCGCTGAAGTTACCCTCGAAATCGCCCTCGATCTTGCCCGTAAGCGTCAGGTTCTTCGAAATGTCCGGCCATTCCAGGTTCAGCCCAAAGCGCGTCGACCGCGCCTTGATGTGGACCTCAGGATCCTGCGTTGGGCCGGTGCTCAAAATATTCCCGGAATTAAGCCATAAGCCAGGAAACGGGAAGTCGTCGCCATCGGGGTCGCTGCTGTCGTGGACCACTGTGGCCTTGACGAAGCCATAAGGCGCCAGCGTGACCGGGCCCACCTTTAGACCCAGTAGACCGCCGGTTTTCGGCGCATCGACTGGAAACACGCGGACCGGAGCAATCGCCGGAATCACCGCCGGAGGGGGCGGCACTGGCGGCGCGCCAGCGGCCTGCGACGAGGCCATCGCTTCCGGGGTGTTGAGGGTTTCCGTAGCGGCCACCGGAACCGCCACGGCGGCGGACGGTTGCGCAGTTACAGCCAAATCGGCTGCGCTCAGGATTCCCTTGCGGCTGAGAGCGTCGATCAGGAGTTGAAATTCGGCTCCCGGGGCTGCGTTTCTGATGGCGGCGGCCTCGGAGGGATCAAGAACTCCCTTTTTCACGAGAGCGCCGAGCAGTGCCGCGACATTGGCATCGCTGGCGGTTGTGACCAGGCTCACACTTGGACTGGGGCTCGGGCTGGGGCTGGCCGCTGCGGGGCTAGCTTCAGCGCTGGGTGGGTTGGCGGAATTCTCGTTTGTAGTTTTGGAATCGTTGGTTCCAGCCATCACGGGCACAGCCATGACAGCCGCCACTAAGAGGATCGACAGCCAGATTTTCACTTGCAACATAAGACGGTGTCTCCTTCCGGTCGCGAATTGTATCAGTACATGGAGCGCAATGCTTACTTTTTTTCCTGTCAGCGTGCCATGACTCTAATCACACAACGGCGTGATTTGCCGCGAATTCTCCTCTTTTAAAACACAAGATGCTGTGATCTGCGTCACTGACGATGTTTCGGGGGCATAGCAAACTCCACCCGTCCATCAGCAGTTTCGTCGCGCCCAAAAAGAGGGTCCAGATGAACGCTCTCCGATCTCGAACCGACTTCTCTTGCGGGTTTGGTCCGATTGAAAATCCAGCTGCGTGAATGAAAATGAACAGGAGAAAACCATGAGTCTGATCAATCCAGTAGTCCAGAAGTGGATCGATGCAGGAAAAGAAGACCCGGAAGGTTTTTGGGGACGCGCAGCCGAGCAACTGCCCTGGCTTCGCAAGTGGGACCGAGTGCTGGATTGGACACCGCCGACCTTCAAGTGGTTTGTCGGCGGGCAGACGAACCTGGCGTACAACGCGCTTGACTATCACGTGAAGCGCGGCTGGAGCGGGCATACCGCACTCATCTATCTGAATGAACGGGGCGAGCGGCGCATCTTCACCTATGCGCAACTTCTCTACGAAGTCGAGCGCGTGGCAGCGGCCTTGCGCGGCATGGGCATCAAGAAAGGCGACCGCCTCACGGTTTACATGCCGACCTGTCCCGAGGCCATTATCTTAATGCTGGCCACGGTTCGCATTGGCGCGATTCACTCCGTGGTCTTCGCCGGCTTTGGCGCCAAGGCACTGGGCGACCGCATTCGCGCCAGCGGTTCGCGCCTGGTTTTCACGGCCGATGTGACGTACCGCAAGGGTAAGAACACCGACCTCAAGTTGATCGTGGATGAAGCCCTGCAGGGCGGAAGTGACGTCGAGCACGTCATCGTGCTGAAACGAACCGGAACAGAAATCCCGTGGACTCCGGGACGCGACGTGTCCTGGGAGGATTTCCTCGGCCGCGGCACCGGGCACAGCGGCGACTATGTTCCGATGGAAGCCAATGAAACCGCATTTATTCTCGCCACTTCCGGCACCACCGCGACCCCGAAGCTGGCGATGCACACCCACGGTGGTTATCAGGTTCATATCCACAGCATGGGCAAGTGGTTGTTTGACCTCAAACCCACCGATGTGTGGTGGTCAACCTCCGACATTGGATGGATCGTAGGTCACAGCTATATTGTCTACGCGCCGCTGATTGTGGGCGCCACCACGGTGGCATTTGAAGGCGCGCTCGATTACCCGGCTCCGGAAACCAATTGGCGCACCCTGATCGAAGAGTTCCGCGTCACCGGCATTTTCACTTCGCCTACCGCGGTTCGATTGCTGATGCGCTACGGCGATGCGCCCATGCTCAAGATCAATCACGATTACCTGGAGCGGGTGTTCTGCGCGGGCGAAGTGCTCAACGCACCAGCTTGGGAATGGCTGCAGAAGAAGATCTTTAAGAACAGGATTCCGGTGATCGACCACATGTGGCAGACGGAGACCAGCGGTCCCATGTTCGGCAATCCGTATGGACTCGGACTGCTGCCCATCAAACCGGGTTCGTCGACGATTCCCATGCCGGGCATCGACGCAGCCGTAGTGCAAGTCGACGGCAAGCCTTGCGACGCGAATGAGAAAGGCATCATGGTGATCCGGCGTCCCTTCCCGGGCTTGACGCCGGCGCTGTGGGGAGAAAAAGAGCGCTATGGGCGCGATTACTGGCAAATCATTAAGGACGTCTATTACAGCGGAGATTCGGCACACATCGACGATGACGGCTACGTCTGGTTCGCCGGACGCGCCGACGAGATCCTTAACATTGCCGGACACCGCATCGGCACCATCGAGGTGGAAACCGCGCTGCTCACCCATCCCGCGGTGGCCGAGTCGGGCGTAGTGGGCCGCGCCGACGATCTCCGTGGCGAAGTGATCTCAGCCTTCGTGGTACTGAAGCAAGGCTTCAGCCCATCGGAGGAACTGAAGAAAGCGCTGCTGGAAAAGGTGCGCCATGAACTTGGAGGTATTGCCGTTATCGGCGATTTGAACTTCGTCGAGATGCTTCCCAAAACGCGCAGCGGCAAGATCATGCGGCGCGTGCTGAAGGCGGTGACGCAAGGTCGGGCTGCGGGAGACATCACCACCATCGAAGATGAAGGCTCGGTGGAAGAAGCCAAGCACGCATGGCAGCAGATGAAAGAGGCGCTGGACCGGTCGCCAGCCACCGTAGGTCCGGCCCTGGTTAAGTGATTCGGGCTTAACCAGTTTGCTGAAAAACTCGATTTTGGTCTCGCTTTTGGGTGGCGCAGCGCTTCAGCGCTGCGATAATCGCGCTTTTTCAATGCGGCTTTAGCCGCTGAGGTAACGCGGCTTTCAACGTAGCCCACCCCCTATTCGTGCGAACGATTGACAGTCCGCGGCACCAGCACTACGTTTGGTGATTGCCCCCTATGCAATCACTTGACGAAGAACTCCTGAGACTCGTGGTTTGTCCACGGGATAAGCAAGACCTTCGCCAGGAATCTGATTGGCTCCTTTGTCCCTCGGGTCACCGCTATCGGATCATTGAGGGCATTCCAATCCTGCTTGTTTCCGAAGCTGAGCAAACCCATATCGAGGGAACTCGCGCCCTGGCCGCGGTCGAGGAAGACGACGCACAGCAGTTGCCTCAACCCCGGTTGAAGCCCGGCGAGATCGATCCCTTTGTGAAAGACGCGATCGGAGCCACCAACGGCAGCCTGTATCAGCATCTGGTGGGCACGCTCACCGAATATCCCATACCGGCGCTGCGCCTTCCCGCTGGTGAGGGCCGGAGCTTTCTGGAAATCGGTTGCAACTGGGGACGGTGGTGCCTGGCCGCCGCGCAATCCGGCTACCGGGCCGTTGGAATTGACCCCTCGCTCAAAGGCATTCGCGCCGCCCGGCGAGTAGCGCAGCAGCTAGGGATCCGAATCCCTTACCTGGTAGCGGACGGGCGCTACCTGCCATTTCGCGACTCGGTTTTCGACCAGGTTTTTTCCTACAGTGTGCTGCAGCATCTCTCGAAGGAAAACGCACGTTCCGTGCTGGCTGAGGTTCATCGTGTTCTGGACCAGGGCGGGCAATCGCTGATTCAGATGCCAAACGTCTTTGGGGTCCGGTGCCTCTATCACCAGTTTCGGCGGGGCTTTCGCGAGACTCGCGACTTCGAAGTCCGCTACTGGACGATTCCGGAACTGCGCCGAACATTCGGCGCCGCCAGTGGTCCAGCTTCGATTGAGGTGGATGGTTTTTTTTCGCTCAACCCACAAGTCAGCGATTTGCGGTTTTTTCCCTGGCACTACAAGTTGCTGATTCTTCTGTCCGATCGCTTGCAGCGCATTTCGACCAAGGTACCGGCTTTGGCTTATCTCGCCGATAGCCTTTATGTCTCCGCTTCCAAGTGAACCAATCCTGACCGCGGTTCAACCAGCCCGCCAACACGAAACTGATGGCTATTTGAACCCTTCGACGTAGAGCGAATGTGGCAAGTCTTTCGAGTCTCCCGGCTCATACGGCGGAACGCTGCTCCCATACAAGCGGCTTTTTCCTTCCGCCGATTCCTCGACCTCGTTAAAACCAGCCTGCCTCAGCACTTCATCGAAATAGCTGAAGTCGAACGCGGTCCGGTGCTGGCCATCGCAGAAAACAAAGTTTGCAAATCGGCCCCCGAGCGAATCGAAGTGGCGCGGAAAGGAATCGGAAAACCAGGCACTCTGCTTCTGGCTGTAGGCGGAAATTGCACTCGTAAGGTTGGGAACGATCAAACGGATTCCGCCGCCCGGTTTCAGCACCCGCGCACATTCCCGCAGCAGCGACTCCAATTCATCCGGATAGAAGTGCTCGAACATGTGGGTGGAATAAATTGAATCGACGCTGTTCGAAGAAAATGGAAGTCCGTTGCGCACGTCCAGCCAAAGATCAATCTTGTTGAAGAGGTTGCCATCGATGTTGAGAAAGCCGGACAGGTATTTCGTGCCACAACCAAGATGCAGATGACGCGCGCCGTTGGCCCGACCCGCGCTCATGACATAACGTCGCAAGTAATAATTCGGCAGGGTGGCCTTGGCGATGCCCCAAAACATGATGTCTTTGTAGCGCTGGTGCAGCAACCCATTCCTCCGATACGTAGTGCCTCAGGTTTGGATAATCCCAAACCATTACCTAGGATAATCCAAAACCATTGTCATCCTGAGCGGAGCGAAGGACCTGCTTTTTGCTGCTAGCAACTCCAACTTGCGTTGCTAAATTCAAACCGCGACACTACTCTCCGATAAGAGTGATTGCAATTACGAAGGTGATCGTTACTATATCGAGCACCGCCGTACAGTTCTCTCGACATGAGCCTCATGGAACGGCTTGGCGGTAAATCCCGGCGAGCCGTTGCGCCTGGTGCGATAGTGTCAGTTTCTCCAGGATCGTCTGGCGTGCAGCCGCGCCGATGCGCCTGCACATTTCGGGCGAACCCAGCAATCCCGCAAGTCCCTGCACCAGTTCGTCAAGTCCATCGGCTGGAATGAGCCAGCCATTCACCCCGTGTGCAATCACGTCCTCGATTCCCTGCCCGCGGCA
>JBEKED010000108.1:0-11426 GCA_050014035.1 Terriglobales bacterium | reverse complement strand
TGGTCGCTTCAGCAGCCAGCGGCTGCCCTGCTCATCAAAGACGACCTGGGCGTAATGGCCAGTGGCAACCTTATCGGCTCCAATCTGCCTTGCCACAACAAGAAGCTGATCAAACTTCAAGTGATTGTTGCAGAGACTGCAAGGGATGGGCGTGCGTCCGGCTAGGTACTCTGCGACAAACGGCCGCACCACATCGCGCTCAAAGCGCTCCTCATGATTGACCACGTAGTAGGGGATGCCGAGGGTCTCGGCAACGCGGCGGGCATCGTAAACGTCGTCGATCGAGCAGCAGCGACCCTGCACGGATTCGGGCATGCCTTCGTGTCCGGCGAGTCGCCGCTGATTCCAGAGCTGCATGGTCAGGCCGATGACAGTGCGTCCTTCGGCGCGCAGCATGGCCGCAACGGTTGAGGAGTCGACTCCTCCCGACATGGCTACGGCGATGGTTTCCTGAGTCTTCACAACTTTCTACGCGCCCGATCAGATCGGTCTATCGATATCCCGCGACGTGGCCGCATTGTCAGGACCATATGCCGCGGCATAAAGAACAGCCAATACTCGGCGGGATCCTTGCTAGTTTCCTCTTCTTGGCTAAACGGTGTCACCTTCAGAAAGAACCGTCGTCCAAACTCAAACGTTGTACAACGTGCGCGCGGCTTGATCTCGACCGCAGTCAGCGGGTGCGCCGCGAGCTTCGAAACAGCTCTGCTAATCAACTTGCGAGAACTTTCCGAGGTCGCAAGCCACCGCCCATCGGGACTTTCTAAGCGCCACGACGACATATAAATCCAGAGATGCCGCGTGCCATGCAAAAATCCTCCAGTCTTGACCCGGTCTCCAAATTCGAATGTCAGGAAACTCCCGAATCCTAAAGCGGCACGCCATGGCCTCTCGCCGAGGATTGGCTCGAAACAACGAAACGCTGCGCTGCGAGTTGTTCTCACCTGCGCGCCTTCGCTACAACATTGTATACGGGAGAAATTTCCCGCAGCCGCGAGACAGTTCCTGCCACAAGTCCCAGCGCGAAGTCTACATCCTCTGTCGTATTTTGCTTTCCGAGGCTAAAGCGAATGCTGGCCTTTGCGCGCTCGCGGCTCAACCCCATCGCGATCAGCACGTGCGATGGTTCGATCGCCCCCGAAGAACAGGCCGCGCCGGTCGAGACTGCCAGACCCTTCAAGTCGAGCGCGATCACCAGCGCTTCGCCTTCGATGCCGTCGAAATAAATATTGGTCGTATTCGGCACGCGGGGTGCGCCTGCTCCGTTTAGACCTGTAGCTTCAATTCCGAGCAGTTCCCTTTCGAGGCGGTCGCGCAGTGTTGCCATTTTCTTATCATCCCCGCGTTCGAAACCAGCGATTGCCAACTTGGCAGCCTTGCCTAAACCTACGATGCCGGGAACGTTCTCGGTCCCAGCGCGGCGCGAGCGTTCATGTCTGCCGCCATAGAGCATGGGCTCAAGCTTTGTTCCCATGCGGACGTATAACGCGCCCACGCCCTGCGGCCCGTGCAGTTTATGGCCGGAGATGGTGAGCAGATCGCATCCAATATCGTCGACGATGATCGGAATCTTACCCGCCGCCTGCACGGCGTCGGTGTGAAAGTAAATGTCGGCTTCGGCGGCAATCTTTCCAATCTCGGCGACCGGTTCGAGAACGCCCGTCTCGTTGTTGGCGAACATGATGGTGATCAACTTCGTATTCGGCCGGATCGCTCGCTTCACGTCCGCCGGATCTACCAGGCCCCGGCCATCCACCGGGATGTAGGTGACTTCGCAACCCTGCGTCTCAAGATGCTTGCACGCGTTCAGAACCGCGTGATGTTCGATGGTCGAAGTGATGACATGGTCGTCCTGGCGCGCAATTCCCGCAGTTCCAATTCCAAAGATGGCCAGATTGTCGGCCTCCGTACCACCGCTGGTAAACACGATCTCGGAGGCGCGACCGCCGAGCAGCGCGGCCACCGATTCGCGAGCGCGCTCGACGGCTGCGCGCGTCTCCTGCCCATGATGGTGGATGGAGGACGCGTTGCCAAAATGCTCGCCAAAGTAAGGGCGCATAGCCTCCAGCACCTCGGGAAGTACCGGGGTACTCGCGTTGTTGTCGAGATAGATCCGTCGCATCATGCTGCTTCTATTGTACCGATGCTGTGGGGAGGTTCGGCGCCGGAACGCCAAGTTGGCGGGTGTTTTCGACCGCCTCCAACGACTCACTCCGGCCAGAGCGAGGCTGCCGTCTTACTCAAAATGTGCTCTCGCATCCCTTCGCTCATCGGCAGAGCTCTGAATTCCTCAAGATTCCGTTTCACGTCCGGAACACCTGGGCCCGGCCAGTCGGTGCCAAACAGTGTCTTGTGGGCGATCTCGTCGAGGCGCGGAAAATACGACAGCAGCGTCTGCGGAGGAATTCCGCTGATGTCGAGATAGACGTTCGGGTGGCGGCGGATGAGAAAAAACGCGGTGTGCATCCACAACGGCCGGCCGCCATGGGCCAGCAGGATCTTGAGCTTGGGGAAATCGACGGCAACATCGTCAATATGAATTGGGTCGCCGTATTTATTGCGCGCCCCAGGAAAAATTGACGTCCCGGTGTGAAACATCACGGGAATCCCATTCGCTTCCGCAGCCCGGTAAATGATTTCGAGTTCCGTCACTCCGTTCAGATAATCGTTCGGAAAGAGCAACTGATGCGGCGGATGAATTTTGATCATGCGAATGCCGAGACGCAGGATGTGCTCGACATCGGCCATGATGTTCGTGGAGTGCCGGGGATGCAGGCTGCCACACGCGATCAACCGCTTGGGATCGTAGCGCGTGTAGTCGGCGACGAATTGGTTGACCGCGGAGGTAAAGCCGATCACTTCCGGCGCCACGTAGTTGATCAGCGCCGCGCGGTCGATGCCGCAGCGATCCAGATACTGCAGAAAAGCCTTCGGGGAGCGGCAATATTCGGCGATCTCATCGAAATTGGCGCGCTTGCGCTTGATCAGTTCGAGCGCATGTGGCTGGAACAGTTCGAGCGGCTGGATGTGGATGTGGCAGTCGGTGATCATGATTAGTGGTGGTGGCCAGTTTCGCTGCTTGCCGACGCGAGAGATATAGGTTTCGCTAACAGCTAAGAGCTAACAGCGGTTTTCAGTATAACGGCACCTTCGGATCCACCGTCCGCGCCCAGCCGTCAATGCCACCACGCATGGACTGCACCTTTTCGTATCCTTGCTGGCGCAGCCAGTTGGTCACGCTCAACGAGCGCACGCCGCGATGGCATAGGACCACGATGTGTTTTTCGGGATCGAGCTCCTGGTGAACGCGCGCCGGAATGTCGGCCATCGGAATGTGAATTGCACCTTCGATGCGCGACGCATCGTGTTCCCATAGTTCGCGCACATCGAGAAGCGTAAACGTTTCTCCGCGCTGCTGCAGCGATTTAACCTGACTGGGCGAGATTTCGAAGTCCATAGTTTGATCCTCTCGTGTAGAGTCGGGGCTTGCCTCGTCTTACTCCGCGGCAGAAGACGCGGCACGCCGCGTCTCTACGGGAAATCAGCCCTTCTCGCGTACCTCGGCCGCGCCTCCCAGCGTGGTCAGACTCACCAGCGCGGCCAGAGCCCAGAGTGCTCCGGTTCCAATGCGAGCGGCGCGCACATCGGCAGACGGGATATTGTGCCACAATGTTAACCCGCATCCAGCCACAAAGTTGATAACCAGCAGGCCGAAAAACAGACGCTCGCGCAGGCAGCGCGTATCGAGCGAGAGGCCGAGGAGCAGAATGATCCATACCACGTAGGTGGCAGCGGTCCAGAGGTCGTGCGGCCACTCGTACTCGTGGTGCGTGACGTGGGCAAAGGAAATCCACGTGAAGTAGGCACAGCCGAGAAAACCCGCTACGCCCCACAAGGGCGTGTGGCACATCAGGTGGCCGGAACTAAAGGGCCCTTTGGCTCCGGTCGTCGTCTCGACCCCGATCTCGACCCCGGTCTTCGCCTTTTCCGGTTGCCTATCCATTTCGATGTTCATTTGTCGAGGAAGGCAATGATACCCTCGCGCGCGTCCGCGGTCGAGATGCGAATTGCCGATGCTGACTCCCGGCCTCCCTGGTGGCTGAGTGCGGACGGACAAGAGTGTCCGCCCCACACGAGCCAAATATTAAATGTTAATGGCCGACTTGCGCGGCTCTCCAATCGTCGACAGGGGATCGCGCGCGCCCTCTTTCTCTTTGATCCACTTCTTTTCGTTACGGATGATGTCTAGCAGCAGCGTTTTATCGTTCGCGCTGGGCAAATGTTCTTCACAATGCTGCTGGTAGCTGCGGTCGTCTAACGGCTCGCCGTTCTCGCAGTGAAATTTCTGCCCGGCCCATTTTCCGATGTTTCGGTTGAAATGAATGTCGGGCGTGTAGAACTTCTTCTCGCCGGGCTTCAGGAACGTATTCAGCCGTTCCACTAACCCGGCAACTTCCTGGCGATAGAGATGGCGACTGTAATCGTTCAGATCGTCGAGATCGGCGGCCTTATCGTTTTGCAACTCGTCATAGCGGCCCTTGATTCCCCAGACGTACGCCCAATGCGCCGAGGAAGAATGATCGGTGCCGAAAAGATCGAACGAACTCGAGATCCATTTGTTCAGATATTTCTGCATGAGCCACTGCGGGATCACTCCTGCTTCAACCACGCGGCGCAGCCCATCGTTGCCCGTCCCCATGTGGAAGGCTTCTTCCCGCAGCATGTACGAGGTCGAACGTCCGAGCGGCGCGAACGACGAGTACTTCAGCATCTGCAATTGAAACTTGCCGTCGCGGTCCACGAAATCGGTATAGGTAAAGAAGTCGAGCCAGTTGTCGACGTCAACGTTAAACGTGCCCAGCAGACGGGCGTTTTCGAAGGCCCGCCGTTCCAGCATCTTCTGCGCTTCCACCTTGCCGGACGATCCGAAGAAGTCGATAAGAAGCGCGCACATCTGCCAGCCGTGGCGCATCTCTTCGATCATGACGCGAGTGAGGGCGCGGCGATCCCACTCCGTGGGCGCGGTGGCAAACAGATTCCGCTGCTGCTCCACGCTGGCAAATTCCGTGTCGCCCTGATAGATGATCATGTTCATCAGCGCGTCGCGCATTTGCTGGGTGGGCACCTGGCGCAGGTTCTCCCACTTGTTGCGGCCTTTGTAGGAGCCAAACTGAATCTCCTCGGTTTCGATTGCGCCATAGAGCGTATCGAAGTGGAAGGCCTCAACGTCATCTTTGTTGACGCCTACTTCTTTGCGCCATTCGTTGAAGAGACCGACCCAGTCACTGAAGTTTCCGATTTTTGCTACTTTGCCTGGCATAAGATCAAAGTCCTTTCACCGCAGAGACGCAAAGTGCGCCGAGAAATGCAATTGTCCTATTTGGCCTTGAACACGGCCGGACGCTTCTCCACATAAGCGGCCAGACCTTCTTTAGCGTCTTCGCTCTGAAAAAGAATCTGCTGGTTCTCGCGCTCGACGGCAAGCGCAGATTCCATTGGAATCTCCCACCCCGTCTGCACCGCGCGCTTGATGCGTCCCACAGCCTTCGCGGCCTTGTTGGGCGGCGTGAACTGACGCGCGTACTCCATGATGTTCTCCATGAAGCCTTCGCGCTCGAAAATGTCATTCACGATACCGAACTCCTGCGCTTCCTCAAAAGAGAACGTGTTGCCGGTGATCATCAGCTCGATGGCCTTGCTCTTCCCCACCATGCGTGACAGGCGCTGCGTTCCGCCCGTGCCGGGAAGCACGCCCAGATTTACCTCGGGCAGACCAATCTTCCCCGCATCTTTGCGCGCGATGCGGAGATCGGCAGCCATCGCGATCTCCAGCCCTCCGCCCACGCAATGGCCATTGATGGCGGCGATCACGAGTTTCGGAGTGTGCTCCAGGCGCAGCAGCGTTTCGTTGGCGTGCAGGCAGAAGTAATACTTGAAGGTCGGGTCGACCGAGGCCAGCATTTTGATATTCGCGCCGGCGGAGAAAAACTTGTCGCCCACGCCCGTGAGCACGATCACGTGCACGTCGTTATCCATGCGCGCGCGCAGAATCGCCTCGTCGAGCTGGCGGTTCATTTCGTAGGTGTAGGTATTCGCCGGCGGATCGTTCATCTCGATCACGGCCACACCCGCGTCGGTGCGATAGTTGATGAGTTGCTTGGTGGTTTCGCCGGTGGCCGGCTGCGTCGTGGTGAGTGTCGCCATAGATTGCTCCTTTATAAGGTCCGCAAAATTCTGCGAAAGTCTGGTTCGTATCAGGGCACCCCTTCAGCAGTGCCGTAGCTCCGTCTATTTTTTTGGCCCCTTCAGGGGCCGCTTGCCGCCGCGCACAATTCCGTTCAGAACTATATCGCCCATTTGCTCCGCCAGAGCTTGGGCGTTGCCATCGATGCGTGGGTTGTACCAAGTGTAAATCCAGTTGATCATACCGAACAGGCTCATCACGGCAGTGCGGGCATTGAAATCGAGGCCGCGCTTCTGCCGGAGGTCTTCCATCAACCGCAGGCAGATTCGGTAGTACTCGCGCTTGATGCCCTTGATTTCCGAGCTCCAGCCATTTTTCAGCGATTCGTCTTCATGCGAGAGCACCTTCAGCCCCTGCTGATTGCTCACGAAATATTCGAGATGATTGAGGATGAAGATGCGGATGCGCTCTTCGGGATCGGTGACAGATTCGAGGCGCGACTTGAGCTTTTCGAGAATTGTCGTGAAGGTGTGCTTCTGAATGAGAAAAAGCAATCGTTCTTTGGACTCGAAGTAATAATAAAGCCCCGCCAGTGACATGCCGGTAGCGCGGGAAAGATCGCGCATGGAAGCGCCTTCGTATCCCTTAACGCAGAAGACCTCGGTGGCATGGTCGAGAATCAGGCTGAGGCGGCGATCGAAGCGGGTCAAAGGCTCGCGGCCTGGAGTTCTGCCTGGCATTTTGCTGGGCCGGCGAGAGGCACGGGTTGCGGGGAGAGTCGCCATGGTTCGAACGTTCGTTCCAATTATAGCGATGTGTGATGTCAATCACAAGGGGTTGTGAGGTCTGAGAGCAGACAAGTCTGACGATGCCCCAAAACCTGACTCCCGAAGAACACAAAGTGTCACGAAGGTTCTGGTCGCAGATGTTTCCTTCGCGTACCTTCGTGCCCTTGCTGGTAAACGGCTTTGGTCCCAAGGAGGCTAGTTACCGCAAAACCCTTAGCTCTTAATGCCCGCCATCAGCTTCTCGATCTCGGCTTTCTGCTCGCCGTTGAGCGGCAGGAACGGCAGGCGCGACGGGCCTCCGTAGTAGCCGTTAAGGTCCATGGCGTATTTCACTCCGGGGACGCCGAGGTCGCCAACCACGCGCTGGACCGCCACTTTTACCCGATCTTGTTTTTCGCGGGCGAGCGCGTTGTCTCCATCTTTGAGCGCGGCGAAGATTTCGTAGCACGCCATGGGCGCGGGACAGGCGAAGGCCAGAATAGCGCCGACGGCTCCCAGTCCTAGCGATGGTTCTAGCTGATGCGCGGCGCCGACCATCACCTGGAAGCCTACTTCTTTTTGACGCGTCTTCAATTTACCAATGACGGTAACGGCGGACGACGACGGTTTTGTAGCGACGGCATCGTAGACGGGCGAGGATGCCCGTCGCTCCATCGACTCTGCGGTGCCCGCCAGCGAGGCGACGCTTACCAATTCCCTGCTCTGCTTTTCGCTGTCGGCCATTGTGGCTTTGATCATGCGCGGAGTCACGGCCTCGAAGGTTTCGGTCACGGTCGCTTGTCGTTTCACGTGGCGCGTGGCATTGACCATCGCCTTCACTTTGTCGAGATTGCCGCTCGATTCCTTAATGGCCAGCAGGTTGGGATGGTTGGCGAGTTCGATCACGACTTCGGCGGGGATGTCGTAACCGGTGGCTTGCGGAAAGTTGTAGATGATGATCGGCAGCGCGGAGCGGTCGGCGACGGTGCGATAGAAAGCCAGCAGATTCGCTGGCGACATCTGCTTTTTGTAGTAGTGAGGCGTGCGCACCATGGCAGCGTCGTAGCCAAGTCCGGCGGCGTATTCGGTGAGCCGCAGGGTTTCATGCGCGGACTCGATGCCCGTGCCCGCGATCATGACTTTATTGGGAGCGGCCGCGGCGAGCGCGGCTTTCAGGACGTCGCGGCGTTCCTGATCCGAGAGCAGAATCGCCTCGCCGGTCGAGCCCTGGACGACAATGCCCGCCACTGGCGTGCGCGAATAACGATCGACGTTGGCTTCGAGTTTCTTGTAGTAAACCTCGCCATCGGAATAAAACGGGGTCGTGATGGGTGGAAAAATTCCGGATAAGAGCATGAGAACTCCAGTCGTTCGTCGCTAGTCGTTTGGTCGTAAGTCGTTGGTCGTTTGCAAATACTCTTGCGCTTAAATTATCGGCCTTCGCTCTCAACTCTGTCATCCCGAGCTCGACAGCCTGGTAATCGCCACCAGCAGGAAAAGACAACCGTCCACGATGACGATTGTCGCTCCAATCCAAATCAGCGCAATAGTCTTTACTTTTTCCATGGGAGGAGTGGTGATTCCGATCGTATTGTGCACATAGCCGAGAAAATTACTGACGAGACTTACCGGGATCAGCTGGGTCGCGACGCCCAGAGCGAGAAGCAGCATCAGGACGTGAAACGCGATAATAACGATAATGATGATCGTCATCCCGTCTCTCGCAGCGCCATTCGAGCCATCGTAGCATCTGCGACTGCCGAACCGCGGGCTACTGCCGAGCTCTCCACCCCGTCAAGCCAAAACCGGGCTTGTCGGGGGCCCCGGTGCGCTCGGCTGGGACAGGTGAGGGCAGCTGTCCCTACGCAACCCTGGGCATCGACTCCTCCGAATGTTATTCGCAAGCCGGCCAGTCTTTGCCGTCGGGGTCGACTTCGTGGCGATACTGGTCTTCGGTGCCGACAAAAAAACGAGCAAACGGCGTGGAGGTGGATTCGTCGACCATGGTTTCAATCTGCCAGACCATTCCGCCTTTGCAAACCCCGGCATTCGAGAGCGGCGCGCGGCGATCACCGTCGTAGTAGAAAAAATCATCTTTGCCATGACCAGACAGGGGGGCGGAGGAAGTCTGCAGCATTCCCTTTGCATTCAGTTTCAGCAGCAGGCGACCATCTTCCATCGGCAGGGATGGCGCGCCTTTCTGGCGATAGTTTATGCGGGCCCAACCGTGGTATCCGGCGGGAATCAGAAAACGTTCCGGCGGACGACGATGGAAAACGAGATCAAACGCCGCCGGACCGAAAAGAACAGCGGCAATAAACAGAGGAAGGCCAAGAACCGCGCTCAGCACCACAAGTGTTTTGTTCATGCGAAATTATTTCGCGGCTTACTTCGCAAATTACTTCGCAACGACTCGCTCCGCGTGCAGCGCCTGCAGGGCTTGCACGCTCACTTCTCCGCGCTGCAGAGCAGCCATGCCCTCGGCGGCGGCGCGGGCGGCGGAGAGCGTGGTAATGGTGGTGATGCGCCCGCTGACGGCGGCCCGTCGAATCGCTTTCTCGTCGAAGTAAGGGTCAGGACCGTGCGGCGTGTTGACGATCAACTGGATACGGTCGGCTTTGATCAAATCCACCGCGTTTGGGCGGCCTTCCTTCACTTTGTAGACGCGCTCCACCGCCAGGCCGGATTCTTCCAGAATGTCTGCCGTGCCGTGCGTGGCCACGAGTTTGAACCCCATGTCAACGAAGCGGCGCGCGACCTCAGCGACGTGCGGCTTGTCATGGTCGGTGACGCTGATAAAGACGGTACCCTTGGTCGGCAATTTCTGGCCGGCGGCAATTTGCGCTTTGGCGAAGGCCTCACCGAAATTGTCAGCGATGCCCATGACTTCTCCGGTGGAACGCATCTCGGGGCCAAGCACCGTGTCAACGCCAGGAAACTTCGACCAGGGAAAGACCGGCGACTTCACGTAGAAGCAGCGGCCCGTGTTGAGATCGGTGCCGCGCTCAACATTCTCGGGAAGAAATTCGCGCAGCTTGCGTCCGGTCATGAGGCGCGCGGCAATCTTGGCCATGGGCACGCCCGTGGCTTTCGATACGAAGGGCACGGTACGCGAAGCGCGGGGGTTGACTTCGAGCACATACACTTTCGCTTCGTGATGGCCGTTGCCTTTGTGGCCGTTGCGACGCGGGATTGCGAACTGCACATTCATCAGGCCGATTACTTTGAGCGCCCGTGCCAGCTTGAATGTGTAATCGCGCATGCGCTGCAGCAGCGGCTCGGGAATGTCGACCGCAGGCAGAACGCACGACGAATCGCCGGAGTGAATGCCGGCTTCCTCGATGTGCTGCATGATGCCGCCGATCACCACGTCCTCGCCATCGGAGAGCGCGTCGACGTCGACTTCGATCGCATCTTCCAGAAATTTATCGATGAGTACAGGACGGTCCTGCGAATACTCGACTGCCTGCTTCATGTATTGCTGAATCGTGTCTTCCTCGTAGGCGATGACCATGGCTCGGCCGCCGAGAACGTACGACGGACGCACCAGCACGGGAAATCCAATTTTCTTTGCAGCTTCGACCGCTTCTTCGACCGATGCGACCATAGCTCCGGGAGCCTGCGGGATGTCGAGTTCCTCCAGCAGTTTTCCGAAGCGCTTGCGATCTTCTGCGAGATCAATCGATTCGGGCGTGGTGCCGATGATGTTGACGCCCGCAGCTGTGAGTGGCAGCGAAAGATTCAGCGGCGTCTGGCCTCCGAACTGTACGATCACTCCGACCGGCGCGCCCCCCGACGCTTCGTGTTCGCAGACGGCGAACACGTCTTCGAGCGTGAGCGGCTCGAAGTAGAGGCGGTCACTGGTGTCGTAGTCGGTCGACACTGTCTCGGGATTGCAATTGATCATAATTGTTTCGTAGCCATCCTCGCGCAGCGCGTAGCTGGCGTGGCAGCAGCAGTAATCGAATTCGATTCCCTGCCCGATGCGGTTGGGGCCGGACCCGAGAATGACAACTTTCTTTTTCGCCGTGGGCGCCGCCTCGTCTTCTTCTTCGTAAGTGGAGTAGAGATACGGCGTATAGCTTTCAAACTCCGCCGCGCAGGTATCGACGCGCTTGTAAACCGGCTTCAGGCCGTGCTTCTTGCGGAAGTGGCGAACTTTTTCCTGGCCGCCTTTGCCATCCAGACGCCAGGTCCCGGCGAGACGCCCGTCGGAAAATCCCATGCGCTTGGCTTCGCGCAGCACCTCGGTTGGAATCGAATCCATCGGATGCTTTTCCAGCTCGAGCTGCATGTCGTTAATTTCTTTGAGCTGATAGAGAAACCAGGGATCGATCGAGGTCATCTTCGCGATTTGCTTGATCGTGTGTCCCTGACGAATCGCTCGGACCGCAGATGAAGTCTGTCGGCGAAGTGATGGCCATTGGCCGCACTTTCAAAGAAGCGTTGCAAAAGGGAATTCGCGCGCTCGATAC
>JBEKED010000107.1:0-11431 GCA_050014035.1 Terriglobales bacterium | reverse complement strand
CTGCCCCGCGCATTTGATTTCAGATCACCCGATGACCCGATGGTCAGATGACCCGATCGCCTTCAGAACGCGCCTTCCTGAGTGAAGCTGAAGCCGGGCAAGGTGACGCCCTCGGCTGACTTTGCGACCTTCACCTTCACTACGGGAGCGTCGGGAGCGGTGACCTCGGCGGGCCGCAGCACCGCGTATTGTGTGAACACTTCGCTGTATACCTTGGTGACAAGATGATCCTGGCCGGTTGCGTCGTGCCGCCAGACTTGCCCGAGTTTGATGCTCTTCACGGCCACTGGTTTTGTCCTTAGTTGTCAGAGCTTAGTTCTCAGAGTACTCACGGGGCGACCAACCCGTCAATTGCAGCGGAGTTACTTTGGGGGGATGCCAGCCTGCCGCAAACCAGCGCCTTTGTTACCATGAACCCGCTGATCAGGGAAGTTCAGGAGTGCTCAGGAGGAAACCGATGGCTCGCGGAAATATGCCGCGTCAACCGAGTCGCAGCGGACGGCAGGAAGGTGCGCGCCGGACGACGGCTTCGCAACTAAAACCCGCACGCACGAAGAACGCTCCCGCGCGTCCCAAGGCCGGTCGAGCACAGGCTACGGTTGGGAAGGCGTCAAAGGCTGCCGCGCCGAGGAAGAAAATTGCTTCTGCGACGCGAGACGCGGCTAGCCGCGTCTCTACCTATGATCCGTTGGCACCGGAGCGGGTGCAGCAGATCATCGCCGGCCTCGACCAGATGTATCCGGGAGTAACATGCGCGCTCACCCACCGCAGCGCGTGGGAATTGCTGGTGGCGACGATTCTTTCCGCGCAGTCTACCGATGTGCGCGTGAACATGGTCACGCCGGGGCTTTTTGCGAAGTATCCGACTGTCCAGGATTTCGCGGCGCTTGAGCCCGAACAGTTACAACCGGATATCTACTCGACCGGTTTTTTCCGCAACAAGGCGAAGTCGGTAGTGGGCGCGGCGCGTAGGATTGTCGCGGATTTCGGCGGGAACGTGCCGCAAACGATGGAGGAGTTGCTAACCCTGCCGGGAGTGGCGCGCAAGACGGCGAACGTCGTGCTGGGAACCTGGTTCAAGCAGAACGAAGGCGTCGTCGTAGATACCCACGTCACGCGGATTTCGCGGCGACTCGAACTGACGAAACAGGACGACCCGAAGAAAATCGAAGAAGATTTAATGCGGATCATTCCTCGCGATCGCTGGACAGATTTTTCTCACGAAGTGATCTGGCATGGGCGGAAGCTGTGCGTGGCGCGCAGTCCTAAGTGCGCCGATTGCGGGTTGGAGAAGCTATGTCACGCCGCCGATAAGACCTGGTCTACGGTTGGGATTCATCCGGAGGCACGGCTGTGAAATGGCGGGGGTTACTTGAGGCGTATATCCACTTCCGAGTAACTGCCGGGCCTCGCGGCGTTCACAGCGGCGGCTATCTTACGAACATGGCGTTGCACGATACGCCACTGCGAATTTCCAAGCACTATGATCGCAATCGTGCGTCCCTGCAAATTCTGCTGCGCCGCCATATTCTTGTCGGTGGTCAAGAGGACCGCAAATCCGGCCTCCTCGGCGGCCTTCAGCAGTTCCCCGTTAACCAGCTTGTCCCACCCGGCATCCTTCGCTTTGGTGACGGCATGACCTTCCAGGAAAGGAATAAGCGGCGCGGGCGTGCCCTGATCAAAGAGAATGCGCATCAACGGACGCCGATAAATGGGAAGAGGACGACGGGGCATCAAGACTGCGGGCAGCGAAGTCGAGCACGGCGACAATCTGTTCCCTCGTCACGTCGAACCACTCCATGATTTCCTCTATACTTGCGCCGGATTCGAGGTTCTCGAAAACGGTGGAGACCGGCATTCTCGTGTCTTTAAATACCCACGCGCCACTGCGCTTGCCGGGAATGCTTTCCACGGCGGGGCATTGGGACCAATCGAGAGCTGCCATGTTGTTACCCTCCTCAGCATCGTAGTGCTCGGCAGTCTAGCTGCCGGTATACGACAACTCTACTACCGTGCAATCGTCGTTCAGCGGGGTGCCTCCGCAAAAATCGGCTACCGCGGCGAAAACGTCTTCCATCGACTTGCTTTTCCCGGCCACGTGTTCGAGGCGTTCGCTGTCGAACATGTCCCCGCGCGCATTCTCCGCTTCGGTAACACCGTCGGTCACCAGGATCATGCGGTCTCCGGGCCTCAACTGGCAGCGATCGCTCGAGTAGGTCGCATCGGCCAGTAGGCCTACGGGCAGGTTGCCATGAGATGGCCTTAATACTTCAGTGCCGCAGATCCACACCGGCGGAATGTGTCCGCAGTTCACGTATTCGAGCTCCCCGTCGTTGCGCAGACGCGTGATGATCATGGTCGCGTACTTCTCACCGATGTGCTTGTAGGTGAAAAAGCGATTGACCGCGTCGACGATCTCGACCAGCGGCATGCCGGAAATAAGTTGCGAGTAGACCATGCCCTGAAGAATGGAAGCGAGCAACGCCGCCGAGACTCCCTTGCCGCTGACGTCCGCCAGAACCACGGCCAGACCCTGGGGCGTGTTCACGGCCTCGAAGAAATCGCCGCCGATTTCTTTGCAAGACATATTGCGTCCGTTCACCCGCGCAAAAGGAACTTCAGGCAGAGTCACCGCCAGCAGACGCTGCTGAATGGAGGCGGCGATCGACAACTCCTGCTGGTAGCGGCGTCCGGCTTCTTCGGCCTGCACCAGGCGCGCGTTCTCGATCAACTGCGCCGCTTCTGTCGCGATGGCGCGCAGAATATCGTGGCTGACGCTGGTGATATCGCGCGAGGCAAAACGCGAATCCACGTAAAGCGCGCCCATCACTTCTCCCCCGGCGGGTTGCTGCTCCCGCGTGGTTTGCACCAGCGGCTTGCGCAGGGGCATGCAGATCACGGTGCGCAGGTCGAAGGCAACAATGCTCAGCCGCTCCTTCACGTCCAGCATCTGGCTGGTGTCGGTGACCAGGTATTCGGAGTTCGAGGTCAAGGCGCCGTCAAGTACGGAGCGGGAAATCGTCTTGTCGTCGAGCAGCGGCTCGCCTTGCGAGTTGCGTCCTGCGGCCAGGGTCAGGGTTCCATCGACGTCGCGAAGAAAAATGTATCCGCGTTCGGCGCGGGTCAATTTCAGCGTGGCATCGATCAGCGTCATCAGGATTTCGTCGAGCACGCCGATGGTGTTGAGCTTGCGCGCCGCTTCCATGAAGAGCGTGAGCTTTTCGAGATCGCTCGCCTCCGGCGCAATCTGAATGCCCGAGATCTGGCTCAGGAACTCGCGCGCCGTGTTCGAGGTTGTATGCAACGGGTGAAAGATCAGGTAGGCAATATCGCGCGCGCCAAATTCCAGCCGATCGTTGCGCTGCAGCTTGTGGCGGTCAACTTTTTCGCCGTTGACGAAGGTTCCGTGTTTGCTGCCCAGGTCGACAACAAAAAACTCACCGTTCTCCGAAACGATGGAAGCGTGCTCGCGCGAGACGCGCGGGTCGGCAATCACCAGGTCGCGATCGACTTTGCGGCCGACGGTGTAGGGCGTGTGATTCAGCGACAGCGTCTGCTGATCGCTTCCCTGCACAAAAATCGCGATGGGAAAGATGCTGGATATACCCGAGTGCGAAGATGCCGACATGTACCCTGAATTCCCCCGCGGCCATCATGCCAGTAAAAGCGCCCGTGGCATAGGCCCCCAATGCATTCTACGACGAGCCCGGCTTTGCCGGTGCAGGAAAAGTCCCCTGGCCGGTGATCGCTATCGCAGCTCCTGCGACCAGAATGCCCCCGATGATATCGACAAGGTAGTGCCACTCCAGCAGAAGAATCGCCACAATCAACAGACTGTCGTAGGCGCACAGAACAATCAACATGCGTTTCCAGCGGCGCAGGAACCACATTACGATCAGTGGTTGGGCGACGTGCATGCTGGGGAAGGCGATGAAGTAGTCGGGGGAGATGTGCCGGATCGGCACATGATTCCAAAGTGCCACAGCACGCGCCATCATCCCTTTTTGGATAGCGTACACCCACAGAGTGGCGGGAAACCGCGAAAAATGCTCCGGACACAGAGAATACGGCCCATGGCTCGGCCATAAGTAAAAGATCCCGAGGGTGAAATAGTATGCCATCAGAATCGTGCCCACGAACTGCAGGCCACGGCCCCTCCCGTCATACAGAGTGACGAGAATAATGGTCGCCCCAATCTGCGGAAACATGCCGAAGTAGATGAATTCGAGAAACTGAAAAAAGGGAAGCGGGAAAGTCCGAAGCGCCCAGTGCGACAGATCGGAAACAGACCGTCCATGTAGGATCCACTTGTCCATCGCATTGAATGCCGGATCATAAGCGAAAGCGAAATGAACCGAGACGATGATGGCGTTGTAAGAGCACACCAGCAGAAAACCGGCAAAAAGATAAAGCGCGGGCAACAGGACCGAACCAAGGGATTGGCGAGGCCTGTGAGGCTCCCTCTCACGGAATTCAACTATGGCAACGGCAATGACGGTCAGGACTACAGCCGTGAGCCAGGGAAATACCCGGCAAAGAAAAGCGAGGTATAGCAGCAGCAGAACGATGCGAAGTGGTTGGCGCCGGTAACGCTCGACAAGTTGCCCAAGGACAAGAATAAGGACTGGCCGGGGCAGCCCGATCAGGCACAACAGCACGGCAACGAACCCGGACTGCACGGCCACGATCCAGTAATCAGTGACCAACGTTTTCCAATCGAACCTGACTGGAAGGTGCAGCCGGCGCAAAACTGGGACGAGGGCCAGGCTCAACAGCACGCCGATCCAGTAATGCCAATAGCGCGGCTTCATGGAGTCTTATCTCACTTTCGCAGCGCTGTCGATGCCGTGAATCTTCCGGTACTGATCAACCAGCGCCAGGGCAGTCACTCCGATGGGGATTTGGGGCACTGTCCAAAGCGGCGTCGACCACGCGCGCTCGACGGTTTCCGGCGGCAAAACAAAAGAGAGTCCTGCCAGCGCAGCACTGGTTATGCACGGCCACGCTAACAAAACCGCCACAATAATCAGCAGCGCGCGGCTGATAAAGTTCTCTTCCCAGATCGTTCCTCGGTCTCGTGCGGCCCGCAGGATGGCGGGAAGCAGCAACACCTGGTTGTAGAGCGAAAAAGTGGGCACCGTAAGTACCGTCAGGGCCAAAACCAGACAGGTGCACGACTGGAATGCGTCTGTATTTTCCGGCTGTTTGCGCCGCTTCCAGCAAAACAGGGCGGTGGCTGCGGCGAACAGCGTTTCCAGTAGTTTCCCCGCTGGGCCCGGGAGAATGGACTCCAGAATTGGCGTGGCCCGCGTATATTGCAGGTAGGCGGCAGCCGCATGCCAGAAGCGCCCAATCCAATGTGGCAGAAGCCACTCCGAGGCGGCGCAAAGCACAAGCGTTACGGTCAGAAATGAAGCAACTCCTCGGTATCGGTGCTTCAGGTCTCCGACGGTCCAAATCGCCAACCACAATGCCAGTGGTAACACGAGTTGTGGCTTGATGGTTGCCAAGGCCAGCAGAAAGCCAGCGGGAATCAGGCGTCCGGCGGCCAGCAGCGACATGGACGCGGCGCACATGGCGGCAACGACCAAACTGAGTTGTTGCAGTTTCAGTCCCTGCATCACCGCCATGCTGCCCAGAGTCAACCCGATCATGGCCGCCTGAACCGACGGCGCAACCTTCCAACGCAACACCTGAAGCCAGAGAAGAACGCTAGCCGCCGTTATGACCACCAGAATCCAGAAGAATGTCTTTTGGATGACCGCAAAACCGGAGTGAATTGTGGGCGCCAGAAAAAAAACAATGTATACGGGATAGGCAAAACCTTGCTGGTCTTTTGGATCTGCGGGACGGGAAGGATCGAGGGGACGGCCGTAGTATCCGGCTTGAATTTCGCGCGTGACCTCAGGGCTGTAAGGGTCCCGGCCGTGCACCAGAAGTTCCCGAGCCCCGATCCAACGAGGATAGAGATCGGATAGACTGCCTCGCGGAGTGCCGTGCAGCGCGGCTTCAGAGATCTGATGCGGAATCAGTACCCGGTGGATATAAGTCCACGTGCCGAAAACACAGAGGCTCGCCAGAAATAGTAACGTCCATGAACGGAAAGGCGCGGAGTGATTTGTGCTCAGGCAGGTACCTCCGCGGGCGCAGGCGTCAGAACCAGGCGCAGGTAAAGCGCCAGGAGAATCCATGAAAACAAGAAAAAGCGGTCGACTGCGAGTAACAGGAAGACATAGAGCGGCGGCAGAAATAAGAGGATGGCCAAAAGAACCGTCGGCGCATCGATTTTCGTCCCCGTCACGCCAATCGCTCGTGAGAGCAGGAAAAGCGCCATGGGAAGCAGCAGAGTGAGATCGTACGAAAGAGCGTGAAAACTGACCAGGATAGCCGTGAGTGCAGCCAGGCTGCAGGAGAAGAGCGTGGAGTCTCGGCCGGTGCGGATGCGGCGCAACGCCATAAGGGACACAGCCGCCGACGAAGCCACGATTAGCAGGGCTACCCACGGCCCCGACGCACTGAGTCCGGGCAGATCCGCGATGAGCCCTCGAAGGTTTGGCACCACCTGCGGTCCATAACTGCCGGAACCTGTTTTTTCTACGTGGAAAACAAAGCGCACGTAATCGAGGGGACCGCCCCACCCCATAATCGCAACCGAGATAGCGCCTAGAAAAAGAGCTACTGGCGCGAAGCCGAGGAGAACACGCCAGCGCCACGCCGCAAGGAGAACCACGACGGGCACGATCAGGTGTGGGAGGAACAAGCCCGCCGCGAGAAATGCGCCCGCCGCCGCATCCCTACCTCGATCAAGACTGACCATCGCCAGCACAAAGAGGAGTTGCAGGAGAATCACGTCTTGACCCTGAAAAATGCCGAGCACCGCCGGAAAGAATGCTGTGGTTCCCAGACCCAAAAAGAGCGGACAAACCGCCGCGATTTCAGAAAATTGCTTTCTCAGAATCATCACGCTCGCCGTCAGCATGACCAGGTTGAGCGCGGTCCAGAGCAGGTAGGCGGGCCAATAACTTAACAACGTGAAAGGAACGAACAAGACCGCTTCGAACGGCGGGTGGTTGTAAACCAGCGGTCCCTTTCGGATGGGAACATGAGGTGCAAACGTGAGTTGCATCCGATACTGCGCGGCTAGATTGTACAGATCGGAAGCCTGACCATTTCGGAGAAGAAGACCGGCGGTGTAATAGATGGTGAAGTCCTGATACCCCTTGTGAAGCGACGATATCGCCTGAAGCGGCATTACGAAATTGCAAAATGTCATCGCCAACAGAAAGGCGGTGATGAGAAACTTCCGCTTTTGGACGAACTCAGTCATGAGAAGCTTTTATCGACCACTGATTCTATAATCTCGTCCAAATGGTGACGCTCGCAAAGCCCCACTGGAACACGGCTCGCTGGAGCGAACGTTATATTTTTGCCGCGATCCTGCTCTTCGGTCTGCTCGCCATGACCGCCCGTACGGCCACTGATCCCGACCTCTGGTGGCACTTGCGCACCGGGCAATGGATCGTGGAAACCGGCCACGTTCCGCATTCCGACCCTTTTTCCTTCACCCGCGCCGGGCAGCCCTGGGTATCTCATGAATGGTTATCGGAGGTCCTCTTTTACCAACTCTGGAAGCACGCTGGCCCCCCCGCCCTCATCGTATTCTCCGCGCAGATTACGACCGCAGGTTTTTTGCTGCTCTATCTGCGTTGTCTTTCCCGCGGAACCCCGCCGCACTGGGCAGCCGCCGCCACCGCGCTGGGCGCATTGGCGGCCGCTCCTTCCTGGGGCGTGCGTCCGCAGATGTTCACCTTTACCCTGGCTAGTTTCCTGCTCTGGCTGGTCGAACGTGGCGAAGCCCATCCCCGGCTTCTGTTTTGGATACCGCCTCTTTTCCTCTTGTGGCTGAATCTGCACGGCGGATTCGCGCTCGGCCCGGCGCTCTTGCTGGCCTATGTTCTCGGCCTGGTTATCGAAACGGCCGCCGGCAACACGCCCTGGCAAGAAGCGCGCCCCATCGTTTTTCGGTTGCTAGCGCTACTGCTGGTTTGTTTGGCGCTCGTGCCTTTGAACCCGAACGGCGCGCATCTCTATCTTTATCCGCTCCATACTTTGTTCTCCTCCGGAATGCGCTCGTTGATTGGCGAGTGGCGCTCGCCGGATTTTCACGAAAGCCTGTATCGCCCACTACTGCTGGTATGGCTGCTGCTTTTGACCGCCGTGGCCAGTTTCCGCACGAGGCCACGGGGACGCGTGCTCGTGCCTTTGTTGGTTACCGCCTTCGCCGCTCTGGACGCCGCCCGCCACATCCCAATTTTCATTTTGCTGGCGATGCCGGTGATGGCCGCGGCGCTTCCGGCGTCTCCATCCCGCGTCTCAAAAAGCGCGAGACGTAAAGTACCCCTCTCTTTGCGGACCAGCCTGCTTTTCAACGCGGCCGTCCTCGTGCTGCTGGCGTTGTTTGCCGCGTCCCGGTGGGTCAGTCTCGCCCGCAACCAGGATGCCCGCGAAGCCGAGCATTTTCCTCAAAAAGCGGTGGCTTTCCTGCATGCCGGTAACTATCCGCGAAACATCTTCGTTTTCTATGACTGGGGAGGCTATGCCATCTGGAAACTCTATCCTGAATATCGCGTATTTGTGGACGGTCGCGCCGACCTCTATGGCGACGACCTGCTCCGCCAGTCCATTCGCACCGTGATGCAGCTCCGAACCGGCTGGCGAGAAGTTCTCGACCATTGGAACGTGGACGCTTTACTCGTACCGCCTTCCTCCGCGGTAGCGCAAGCCCTGCTTCTCGACCCCAACTGGCAGGAAGCGTTTCACGACTCAAAAGCGGTCATTCTGCTTCGGGCCCCTTCTGCCGGCGAAAACCCCCTCATTTCCACCAACCCGTCGTCAGAAGGGCAACAAAGTGAAAAAATATTCCCCAGAGCCGTCCGGAATCTGCGAAACTAGGGCGCACACCAGAAATTGGTTGCCCTGTTGGTTCCAGTTTGGGATCTGAGAAGGCACGATTCGAAGGAGTATAAAATGACAGACTTTTGCAAACTCTTGTGGCGCAATGATGAAGGGCAGGACATTGCGGAATACGCCGTCATGCTCGCCGTAATTCTGGTGATCGTAATCGGCACCGTGCGTCTGATTGGCAGCAACGCGAATAATGTGTTTTCGCAAGTCGGTAGCCAACTCGCTCCGCAATAAGCGCTGGCTGCAGCACCCAGTCCATGGCTCGCGCGGAAAGTTCTTCCGCCGCGGCCACGAATCAGTCCGGAGATGTTTTCCGGAGGGAGAGGAATGAATCGAAGCCGGTTGTTGATGATTGGAGGCTTGGCGCTGGCGATCGGCTTGCTCGTGAGCTATGCCGTCTATAGCCAGATGCAGAGCGCCGCGGGCAAAGCCACCATCGGCATCGGAGCCCCGGTCGTGGTCGCAGCCAACGATATCCAGGTTGGCACCAGATTGGCGGCCGCCGATGTTACCGTGATTAACATTCCGGCAACGGCGATCCCTCCCGGCGCGTTCTCATCCCCGGCAAAGATTCTGGGGCGCGGTGCCATTCTGCCCATGAACAAAGGCGAATTTATTCTGCCGGGCAAGCTCGCCGCGCTCAACGCCGGAGCCGGCCTGCCCTCCATGATCCCGCCGGGAATGCGCGCCGTATCGGTGCGTGTCAACGACGTGGTGGCCGTGGCCGGATTTGTGCAGCCGGGCACGCGCGTCGATGTGATGGCCACCGGCAATCAAGGCCCCGGCGGAACTCAGACCAGCACCGTCCTTGAAAATGTCCTCGTCCTCGCCGTGGGCAAGAGCCTGGACCGCACTTCTGCCGAAGCGCAAGTCGCCCCGGTGATTACTCTCTTGGTTTCTCCGGACGACGCGCAGAGGCTGGCGCTGGTTTCGCAGGAAGGGCGGATTCAGCTCTCGTTGCGCAATCCGCTCGACACCAAACAGGGCGGCATTGGCGCTACCCGGACCAGTTCGCTGTATCCGGGTGAAAAGCCGGAGGTGAAAGAATTCAAACCCAAAGTACACAAAGAAGTAGCCAAAGCTGCCCCGCCCCCGCCGTACGAAGTGGAAATGATCCGGGGCAATAAACGGGAAGAAAAGAAGTTTGATACAACACCGCCGCAGTAGTTCGCGCAGGCTCATCTCTTGATGTATGTGCTGGTGCATCCTCGCAGAGGTTCGAATTGACTAAATCTCCTACGCTCGTCGCAACCCTTTTGCTTTTCGTTGCGACCACGATGTTCTCGCGCACGGTCGCTGTCGACGGCACTGCACCGGCTGCGCCCGCCGCCGCCCCCCCGCCGTCTTCGCAGAATCAGGCTTCTCCAAATCAGGCTTCTCCAAATCAGGCTTCTCCAAATCAAAGCTCGCCGAATCCCGATAACGCGCCCGCCCCGTCCTCCGCCCAGAACGTGACCGCCGGCGCCGCTCCCCTGCGCGTCATGGTGGGTAAGTCTCTGCTGATTAACACCACCGATAGATTGAAACGCGTCTCGGTCACTGACCCCTCCGTGGCCGATGCGCTGGTCGTCACACCCACCCAGGTTCTGGTCAATGGACTTTCTCCGGGTGAGGTTTCCCTGCTCATCTGGGACGAACTGGAACAATCGCGCAGCTTCGATCTGCGCGTGGATGTCGATATCACGGCCGCTTCCGAGGAAATGCATCGCCTCTTCCCGAACGAGGAGATCAGCGTGACGCCCTCGCGCAATGCGATCGTTCTCTCCGGTCACGTCACCACTGAAGACGTCGCCAAGCACGCGGGCGCACTGGCCTCGGCCTATTCCCATAATGTGGTGAATGTGCTGACCTTCGGCCCGGTCGGAGCTCAGGAAGTTTTGCTCGAAGTCAAGTTTGCCGAAGTCGATCGCACCGCCATGACCCAGTTGGGTATCAACCTCTTCTCTACCGGCGCCGGCAATACTCCCGGCAGCGTAACCACTGGCCAGTTCGGAGGCGTCACCGGACTCGGGGCCATCAACGATACGGGATCGCTGAGCCCATTTCCCGTCACCGCGACGGTGAACAATGCTCTCAACCTTTTCTTCTTTAACCCGTCCGTCCATCTGGGCACCGTCATTGAAGCCCTGAAGACACAAAATCTCTTGCAGATTCTGGCCGAGCCCAACCTGATCGCAGTCAACGGTAAAGAAGCGAGCTTCCTGGCGGGCGGAGAATTTCCTTTTCCCGTGGCGCAACAAAATGCCAGTGGAATCGCGACTGTCACTATTCAGTTCCGCGAGTTTGGCGTGCGCTTGAAGTTCACCCCCGTGATTCAGCCGAACGGCGCCATCCACCTGCATGTGGCTCCCGAAGTCAGCACGCTCGACTTCGCCGACGCAGTCACCGTGGCCGGAACCACTATCCCCGCCATCAGCACCCGCAAGGCGGAGACGGAATTCGAGTTACAGGATGGCCAGAGTTTCGT
>JBEKED010000106.1:0-11443 GCA_050014035.1 Terriglobales bacterium | reverse complement strand
CTCTCCACCATCGCTCTCATGCTGCCAAAGCGCCACCGACGCCCCTCCCGCCAGATCATCCAAACCAAAACGCTCATCAGCACGACGGAGATTTGCACATGCGTCCAGCGGGCAATGGGCCCGCCCGCGAGCGGCGACAGGTATGCCAGGTAAAGCACGACGCCCATGTAGGAATCGGACCCCGGCGGCTGCGCGATCAATGATGACGAGTGCGAGCGATCGATAAGCCAGTCCGAGAGCAACAGAAATACCGGAGCAAGAATCACCAGGTCATACACGATCAGGTGCGGCGCGACCAGCACGCTGGCCACGAGCAGCGATGAATAGCGCAGCCCCAAAGGAAGTGTCGGGCGGTGGGACCACACTGCAGCCGTCAAGCCCAGTATCACCACAGAGCTTAAGACGTAGACGGCGAACGGTACTGTGCGCCCGGGAATGAGCAGGCTCCAGAACATTCGCAAGGAGTGCGCCTGATACGGCTTGGGCTCGAGCACCGGGGTGTTATAGACCACGTTGCGCAACGTGCGCATCCATGCGCGCACGCACTCCGGGCCATAATAGCTCGCTGGCACAGCCAGTTGAGCCGCTGCGGACAGTATGCCTCCCGCCATGACTCGCCATGCACGCGTGTAGGCGAATACGAAGGCCGCCGCAATTCCCAGCTGCGGCTTAAAAATCAGGCATCCCAGCGCCAATCCTGCCAGAAACGGCCGTTCGTCTCGCAAGCAGAAAAATGCCGCCGTGAAGCATGCCAGCGCCATTGCCGACGTCTGTCCCCATACGATCAGGTGGAAGAACCCGGGAAATGCGATCGCCAGCAGCAGGACGGTTAGGCGTTCATTCCTCAGGGTTGGGCACGCCCGCCACAGCGCGAAGCAACAGAGGCCGTAGAGCAGCGCACTTAACACCAGCCAGACGACCAAGGCTGCGCCGTAGGGTAGAGCCGCCAATGGCGCGAAGAACATTGAGACCTGGGGCGGGTACATGGGGATATACCTGATTCCGGCCGCGGCCGGAATGCGTCGCGCCGTGAGTTCTGCCTGCGCGTCTGTGTCGTATAAGTCGGCCGTACGATGCGCAAGCCCGACCGATCCCAGCGTATAAAGATGCGAAAAGTCGGTCCCCTTCAGATTTCCGTTACGGTCGAGTAGGCCAGGCGCGGCGACGTTCCAAACGTAGACTGACCATAAGCAGAGCGCCAGAATCATCCCGTGAGCGCGCAACCGCCTGCCGTTAATCCAGGAAGTCCAACCGGTGGACATGGGGCAAGCCTACAATGTAAATCAAGATTGGGTAGTGGCTCACTTCGTAGTGGTTCACTTCAACGATGCGCCCTCAAAGACCCTGAACCACGAACCACACAAAGTGCCATGAAGGTGTTAAATTCTACTGCTTTTTCCTTTGTGTACCTTCGTGCCCTTCGTGGTGGACGTTTTGGCGAAATGAGCCACTACCCAAGATTCTGCGTTCAAAGCTCGCGCAATCATCGCGTAATCAATAGCTTGGCCAGATGTAAGGGGTATCCCCGAGGACTTAGCACGATAGTGCCATAGCAGGCACGCTTGTGCTATTGGGGAAGGCTCGCGTTTACGATAGTTTAACAATTACACGGTGGCGAACGACTGTCCGAGATCGTGTCGGAAGCCCGAGTAGCGCCGTTGATCGGGGGCAAACGTGATCAAAAAAATCCGTCAGCTTTGGACTGAAGAGCACGGTCAGGACGTCGCGGAATACGCCGTTATGCTCGCGGTCATCTTAGTCATCGTGATTGGCACGGTGAAACTGATTGGCAGCAATGCCAACAACGTGTTCTCGCAAGTCGGCAGCAGTTTGGGTACGCAATAGCCTTCCCGAGAACTCAGTTTTTGTGTCGAGCAGCGTTCCCCTGATTTGCCCGCCGGCCTTTTTTCCCAAAAAGGCCGCGTATAAACCTCGCAACCTCAAAGTTTCGATCAGGCTCCCTCAGCGTGCACCGGAACGTATGCGTTCGCCTGCGCCTTGAGATCTCGCTTCTTCCTATTGTCCTGATGGAGCAACCGCAGTTTTCTCCGCCGCGGGAGCCTCTTTTCCCGGAGCCGCCGTCCCCAGTCGGGTGAGGAATGGGAAGAACGGCGTTACTTCAAAGGGCATCTTGTCCGCCGCTGCCGTGACCGCGACAGGCTTGGTCTTGATCAGTTCCAGTTGATCGTTCCAGGGCTCAATCTTGACCCGCCCGCCCAGCGGAAGCGCCGCGATCTGATCAGTCTTTTTAGGGTCGAATTGCGGCGAGGCCGTCATCAATGACGACATACGAGTGGCATCCCCGTTGAGCAGGCTGTCGCCGAGATGCGCCCGTATCAGATTCTTCAAAGCCGGAGCCCGCGCCTGCACCGCTTTGAGGAACAACCCCGCATTGCCCAGTTTGTCCTTGTAAGGAGAATTGTTGAGCAGTTCGATTGCTTTCTTGTCGGCGGCTTCTTCTTCACCCTTATCGCGGGCAAAATCCAAGCGCTCGAAAGTGCGCTCATCGGGAAAGAACATGCGGTCATTGAAGGCAAGCTTGGTATCGAGGTGATGACCGAGCACGATGTGCGCCAACTCGTGGCTCAGAATCATGGCCAGCGACGCTTCGTCGGGTAACACATCGATCATGCCGCGGCTCATCACGATCGTGTGACCAATGGTGAACGATTCCAGCGGCGTCGTCATCAGTACCCGGCACCTGATCTCCGGTTGAATATCCAGGTTATTGGTGACCATCACATTGTTGACGACGGTCGCTAGCACTTTGTCGATTTCGCCTTCCGGCGCCAGCAGCCCGATCTGCTGCAACCGGTCCAGCACGTTGATTTCCGCCTGCCGTTCCCACTGCCGCTGCGCTTCGATGGGCGTGGCATCCTGCGCCTTCTGACTCTGGTCCTGCACCGCCTGCGGAGCGTCGACTGTGATCTCAGTGAACTCCGAGTTGCGCCGGAGATCCCTCAGGTTATAGCCCCAGAGCCGCGTCTGCGCCTTGTAATCCAGCGTCTGCCCCAGTCGATATTTCAAGTCCGATTCTTCGGAATAAATCATCGCCGGCAACCACACTCCGGGCCGCAGATTCTCCCGCCAGCTGTCAAAGTGCAGGTAATAACTGGCCCGCGGATGAGGATAGTAAGTGCCATTGAAGCGGACAATGTTGTAATCTTGGTCTTCGATCCAGATCCGGCCCAGAAATCGGCCTTTGCCAGCGTCCTTCTTCGGAGCCACATCCATCACAATGCAGCGTACTTCGCCCAGGAATTCACGGCGCACAAACGTGAAATCGTAGTACTGACGCTGAAAATCCTGATCGAGTATCACCATCTGCGCAAAGCCCAGCGGCAGGAACCTCATGGTATAGACGTTCTTCAGCTTGCTCAGCATCCGTTTGCCCAGGCCCGCCGTCGTAGGCGAAGTGAAAGCGCGGTCCGCCGTGCCCTCGCTCATATCCAGGCGCCCCAGAAAATATACGTCGCTGCTGGGGACGGCGGCGTCGAGTTGTTTGTCTTCCCTGAGATTCTGGAGATAAGTCTCCACCAGCGGATGGAGTTGCTTCATCTGCGCCAGAAAGAAATGTTCGCGCTCGACCGCTCGATCGATAACCTGATCAAAGCTGGCGGCGGTGCTGGCCTGTTGCGTGGCCGCGTCTCGCGTCGCGAGTTGGGGTTGCGGGGTGGTCTGAGCGGGTGAAGTTTGCGCAAACAGTGCCGTGACGCTGCAGGCCACGACGCAGCAGCTCACGAAGAGCGCAAGAAGTGCTAATGGGGGGCGCAACATTTTAATTTGTTTCATTCTCTCTATGATGCAGTCTCTCTTTGTCGCAATCTATGATGCAGTTGCTACGACGCCAGCTGAAACTCGATGTGCAAGATCGCGTCGAAATCCGCGGGGTGTCCGTCCTTCTGCGCCGGCTTGAACTGAATTTTTTCCGCCGCCCGCTTCGCCGATTCGTCCAATCCGTGGCCGAGTCCGTGCACCACCTTCACAATGCGAATCTGTCCGTCCGCCGAAAACACAACTTCGAGCAGCACCTCGCCCTCAATTTTCAGCTGCCGTCCTTCTTCAGTGTAAACCGGACGCGGCTTGTATGTAATTTCCACCGGCAAAGTCTTCACCGCGGGTTCGGCGGACTTGGCCTTCACCTGCGAAACCGGGACCACGTCGGCGTCTCCGAACGCGCCCTGCCGAACCGTGCCGCGCGTGCCCGAAATCGGGCCCGAACTATTCCCCGTGGCCACGCCGCTCCCAAATCCGGTGCTCGCGACCACCCCGCGCGCGCCACGCGATCCCCCAGTGCCATTGCCCGATCCAGCGCCGTAGGGCATGTCATACGATCCGGCCTGCGCGATGGTCACGGGGCGGCCGTGATTGTCGGACGCAGGCACGCCATTCGGATCGCCGAACCCTCCCGTTTGTACTTTTGACGGCGCGGCTGCCATCGTAGGTGTCGCCGAGCTGCCATTAGAGAACACATTCGTTTTCACCGGCGGCCGCGGAATCTCCGGCTTTAGCTCGGGCAGAACTTCTTTCTTGGCCGCCAAATTGATCTTAGGCGCCTGCTCCTCGGGTACTGGCTGTCTCTTCTGCACCAGTTCGGTTGGAACCCGCAGCGCTTGCGGCCGTGGCGTCACCGGTTCCGTAGGTTCTGTAATCTTTGGAACGGGAATTGAAAAATGTTTAACCGGCGCCGGAGCCTGCGGAATCGGCGGCGCGGTGCTCACCAGGCTCACGAAGTGATAATCGTGCACCGGCAACACCAGCACCTCCGGGTACAAGATGGCGATCAATACGAAGAACCCCATCACCAGCGATTGCATACCGTAACTCAGAACAAACCTTCCCCAACGGGTGCGAGCCTCGGGAAGAAGGCCGAGCGTCAAGTCTGACTGTGAAGCCTGGGAATCCATGTCCGGTACCTCATCTACGAACCAGTTGCCCAAAGGCGAACCAAAGAAGCGCTTCCACCGCTGAGCATACCCTGACCATGCTTAGTGCGCGTTAGACGACCGCGGGAGACCGGCCGTAGGACGAACTTCCACCTTCCAAGTGCACGCCGAAGTCCATTTTCGACCGCAGCACTGCCCCCTTAAGATGCTGGTAAGAGGGAATTTGTTGGTGGAGTAGCCTATTCTAGCAGACGAAAAATCCCAATCTGCAACGTTTTTCCTATTTAGGGAAGGGAAAATTGGGCGGAAATTCGGAAGATTTTACCCTGCCCAAAACTTCGTCCGGACCCTTGTCCCAGCCGTTCCTTCGTGGACACTTAGTGCCCTTTGTGGTGGCCGTTTTCGCGGCAAAATAAGCCACTGCCGAAGGGGGCTAGTCCTCGTCGTCGATCTTGATCCGCAGCGACTTCAGAAACTTCAGATCCTGATCGCTGATCTTGAGCTCGGCATTGGTGCTGAGCGTCGAAACCAGGGAAGTCTTATCCGTCGTGTTTTCCCCCTGCTTGCTGACGCCGATGGTGGCTTCGAGCACGAGAAAAATATCGTAGCCGCCTTCTTTGATCCGCGCCACGACTTCCGCGATTTGCTCCGAATCCGATAGAGATTCGTTGATCGCGTCGCCAAGTTCTTTCATGAGCTGCTTCAGTTGCTGATCCACGATTCCCCCTGGCGTCGGCCGCCGCTCACCGGCGACATCACAGGCATCAGTGATCTCACCCATCGCCATTGTACCCCCGCCCGCTGCTAAAATCGACCGTGGTGACGGAACGGTAGTGGTGCAGTTTGAATCGGCTTTGAAAGGGTCCGGCCTCACAGGCTGCGGAATACAGATTTTGTTCTTGCTTTTGGGTGGCGCAGCGCCGGGGTCCCCAGCACGCCCGGTTTTGGCGTGATGGGGTGGAGCGCCGGGCCCCCGGCACGCCCGGTTTTGGCGTGATGGGGTGGAGCGGTTTACCGCTGCGATAAACGGCTTATTTTCAGTGCCCGCTTTAGCCGCTGGAAGGCACAATTCTCAACTGCAACACAACCGACGGAGTGCGGTCAGGAGTGGAGTGACACAGGGAATGATCGACGGCCAAACCATAAGAAAAATCAGGCTGTTCTTCGAGGCCGCTGTCCATGTGGTCGAGCGCAGCCGCATGGGCCGCGCCGCGTTAGCCGGACTCCGCGCCACCGCCGGCTCTTTCGCGCGCGTGCTCGGCCAACTCTGGCTGGAGGTGACCGGATTCACCTTCCTGGCGATGGCCGCCGTCGGAGCCATGGCCGCCATGCGCGAGTATGGCCGCTACCAGTCCGGCCACGCCACTGGACCCGCGCGTTTGTTGCTGGCCGTATGCTTCACCGTTTCCTTCACCTGGTTCGGACTGAGCTCATTCTGGCGGGTAAAGCGAAGAGCGAAAAGCTAAAAGCGAGCAGCGAAAAACAAAAGTGAAGAAGGGCAGCGCACCATGACGGAACTCAAAACGCCCGAATCGCCAACCAAGCTCAAAGCCGACCTGCAAGAAACTTCTTCTCACATCCCCGTCCGTCCCCTCTACACGCCCGCCGAACTGGCGAACTGGGACTACGACCGCGACGTCGGCTATCCCGGCGAATTTCCCTACACCCGAGGCGTGCAAGCCACCATGTACCGCGGCCGTCTCTGGACCATGCGCCAGTACGCCGGCATGGGCGACGCCGAGGAGTCGAACAAGCGCTACAAATATCTGCTGGCAAACGGAACCACCGGCCTGTCGGTCGCCTTCGATCTGCCCACCCAGATCGGCCTCGATTCCGACAATCCGCTGGCCGTCGGCGAAGTAGGCAAAGTCGGCGTGGCCATCGATTCCATCGAAGACATGCAGCGCCTGTTCGATGGCATCGACCTGACCAAAATTTCCACCTCGATGACCATCAATGCCACGGCGTCGATTCTGCTGGCGCTATATGTAGCCGTTGCCCGCCGTCAGGGCATGGACATCCGCAAGCTCTCGGGCACCGTGCAGAACGACGTGCTCAAGGAATACATCGCCCGCGGAACCTATATCTACCCGCCGCAGCAGGCGATGCGCATCATCACCGACCTATTTGCCTGGACCAACGAAAACGTGCCCGATTGGAACACCATCTCGATCTCCGGCTACCACATGCGCGAGGCCGGATCGACCGCAGTGCAGGAAGTAGCCTTCACGCTAGGCAATGGAATCGCCTACGTGGAAGCCGCGATCAAAGCCGGCCTCGATGTCGACAAATTCGCGCCCCGTCTCTCGTTCTTTTTCAACGCGCACAGTAATTTTCTGGAGGAGGTATCAAAATACCGCGCCGCCCGCCGCATGTGGGCGAAGATCATGCGAGACCGTTTCAAGGCGAAGAATCCAAAATCCTGGATGCTGCGCTTCCACACCCAGACGGCCGGTTCCACGCTAACCGCGCAGCAACCGGAAAACAACATCGTCCGCACCGCGATCCAGGCGATGGCCGCCGTGCTTGGCGGAACCCAGTCCTTGCACACGAATTCATTCGACGAAGCGCTGGCATTACCCACCGAGGCCTCGGCGCGAATCGCGCTGCGCACGCAGCAGGTAATCGCCTTCGAGTCAGGCGTGCCGCAAACCGTCGATCCGCTGGCCGGTTCGTATTACGTAGAATCGCTAACCAGCGAAATCGAAAAACGAGCCGTCGATTACCTCGAAAAAATCGAAGCCATGGGCGGCATGTTAAAAGCCATCGAGCGCGGATACGTGCAACAGGAAATTCAAAACGCCGCTTACGAATATCAGACCGCCGTCGATCGCACAGAAGCGATAGTGGTGGGGGTGAATCGCTTCCACATCGAGCAAGACCACACCGTGCCCATCCAGCGCATCGATCCCGCCCTCGAACCAAAGCAAGTAGAGCGCCTGCAAGCCTTACGCGCAAAACGAAATGCCGAGACCTGGAAAGCCGCAATTCGCGCCGTCGAAGACACCGCCCGCTCCGGCGAAAATCTAATGCCGCGGATCCTGGCCGCCGTAGAAGCAAATGCCACCGTAGGCGAAATCTCAGACGCCATGCGGAAAGTCTACGGAGAGTACAAAGAAGCCGTGGTGATCTAGAAGGCTGCGGAAAAACGCCGCCAACGAAGGAAACAGGGAAGGGCACGACCTTGGTCGTGCCGCTAAGTCGCTGAAAATAGGTTTGCGCTTTAGCGCCTGAGGGCCGCCATTAGCGGGCGGAAACACTTTTCCCGCAAGCTGCTGGGAAATCAACTGTAAAGACGGGGCTTGCCCCGTCTCAGCAACGGTAGAGAACACTAGTTCGCCAGTTTGTAGTCGCAGGCGCTGCGACAAGATTCGCAGTACATGAGCCCGTCGATGCACAGGTGGACGTCCAGTTGTGATTGGCACAAGACGCAGTATTTTTCGCACCAGCATTGCGCTTCGGGCCGCTCGCACTGCGCGCAGACAATAAGGCGTGCGCCCGGTTTTGAGGACATAACTGGAGTCTAGTCCGCCACAGGCAGCTAACAAACGTAACCGAAGTCACAAGAGCAGGTCGCAGGTCTCAGGAAGAGCAAAACCCGACCGGTACGGAATGTTTTTGGTTTTCCTGAGACCTGACACCTGACACCTGCCTTCCTGAGACCTGACACCTGCCTCTGTGATAACGTAATCAGTTCAAGATTGCGGCAGCCAGCCACTGTCTGACGATTCTGACCGAGGTTCTTCGTGTCGGTTGCTGAAGCCACTCCGCCCGTCGTCCCAGGCAACGTTCGCAAGACTGCCCTGAACGCCGTCCATCGCCAGATGGGCGCCAAGATGGTCGAGTTCAACGGCTGGGATATGCCCGTCGAATACCCGACCTCAATCGGCTGTGGCATCGTCAACGAACACATGGCCGTCCGCACCGGCGTTGGCATCTTCGACGTCAGCCACATGGGCGACATCCGCCTGGCCGGTCATGAAGCGCTAGCCGCCGTCCAGCACATCTCCATGAATGACGCCTCCCGGCTGGCCATCGGGCAAGCGCAGTACTCCGCATTGCTCTATCCGCAAGGAACTTTCGTCGACGACGTCATCGTTCACCGCCTGGGCGAAGACGAATACCTGCTCGTAATCAATGCCGGCACGCGCGAGAAAGATTTCAACTGGGTGCACGAAAACACCCGCCAGTTCGACTGCAAAGTCGAACATCTCTCCGACGACTTCACCCAGATTGCCATCCAGGGTCCGAAGGCCGTGGATGTCCTGCAAAAGCTAACCGATGCCAACCTGAGCGCGGTGAAGTTCTACTGGGTGACGCGCGGCACCGTATGCGGCCTGAAAAATATCCTGATGGGCCGCACCGGCTACACCGCCGAAGATGGCTTCGAGATTTACATCCCTCCAGACGAGAAAACCAGCGCCCGAGTCTGGTACGGAATTCTAGAAGCAGGCAAAGAGTTCGGCATCGTCCCCTGCGGCCTGGGCGCGCGCAACACGCTGCGTCTCGAAGGTTGTCTGTCTCTCTACGGCCACGAAATCTCGGACACCATCAACGTGTGGGAAGCTAGCCTGGATCGTTTCTGCAAAATGGAGAAGCCCGACTTCATCGGCCGAGCCGCGCTGGAGAAAGCGAAAGCGGAACGCCTAAGGAAAACGCTGGTCGGTCTGGAAATGGTCGACCGAGGCATAGCCCGCGATGGCTACAAGATTCTAGACGAAGCAGGAAGCGAGATAGGCTACGTAACCAGCGGTTCTCCCGCGCCATTCCTGAAAAAAAATATTGCGCTAGCCTATGTCCCGCCCGACCAAGCCGCGATTGGAACCGAGCTGAAAGTAGAGATCCGAGGACAAGGAGTAAAAGCAAAAGTAGTGCCGACGCCATTTTACAAACGTCCGAAGAAAGCGTGAACAGAGGCCACAGGGAAACAAAGAGCAAGAGCGAAAAGCTAAGAGCTAGGAGCCAAGAGCTGTTATGCCATACCCAATCGACCGCAAATATACAAAAGAACATGAGTGGATCACTCCCGATGGCACCATCGGCATCACCGACCACGCCCAGGAATCGCTAGGCGACATCGTGTTCGTGGAACTCCCCAAGGTGGGAGCCGAGATTACCACCGGCAAGCCCTTCGGCACGGTCGAGTCGGTGAAAGCCGTGTCCGACTTGTTCGCTCCCGTCTCGGGAACTGTCACAGGCGTGAATGAAGCGCTAGCCACGGCTCCCGAGCAAGTCAACAAAGATGCCCACGGCGCCTGGATGGTCAAGATCAAAGTCAAGGACGCGGCGGAGCTGAATGGCCTGCTCTCCGCCCCTGACTACGACAAATTTGTAAGCGAAGAGGCGGGACACTGAAACCCATTTACCACCAAGGGCACGAAGTAACACGAGGGAGAAGCCAAACAAATATTGACTTCCCTTCGTGCACCTTAGTGCCCTTAAGTGGTTCTGGCTTTCCCTTCGTGTACCTTAGTGTCCTTAGCGGTTTCCGCTTTTGGTCGACCGCACGGACGCCGCCACATTCCACAATCGAATCCACCACTGGATACATCTAACCAAGGTTCCTATGCGATATCTACCTAAATCTCCCGCCGACCGCGCCGCGATGCAACAGGCGATCGGCATTCGCTCCGTGGACGAGCTTTTCTCGCCCATCCCCGCCCAGTATCGCCTCACGCGCGATCTAGCCATCCCGCGCCAAATGGCCGAGTCGGAAATCGTCGACTGGTTCAAGCAGCGCGCCAAAGAAAACGGCGAAGGCTACGCCAGTTTTCTAGGAGCCGGAGCCTATTTCCATTACCGCCCCGTGGTCATCGACGCCTTAGTCCAGCGCGGCGAATTCCTGACCTCCTACACGCCCTACCAGGCCGAGTTCGCGCAGGGCACTCTGCAAGCCATCTTCGAATTTCAGACCATGATCTCCGAACTCACCGGCATGGACCTGGCGAATGCCTCAATGTATGACGGCTCGACCGGCGCGGCCGAGGCCGTAATGATGGCGGTCCGCATCACCGGAAAACATGCGGCCGTCATCGCCCGCAACCTGCATCCCGAATATCGCGAAGTGCTCAATACCTACGCGACCCATCAGGCGATTCCGCTGCACACCGTCTCATATACGGGCTCGGGACAGATCAACCTAAAGGAGCTAGAGAAGGCGGTAAAGGACGATACGGCCTGCGTCCTGATCCAATCGCCAAATTTCTTCGGAACGATCGAAGACGTCGAAGCCATCGCCGAGATCGCGCACAAACGCGGAGCGCTACTGATTGTCTCGATCGCCGAAGCCGTATCCCTAGGCATAGTCGAGCCGCCGCGAGCCGCGGACATCGTGGCCATGGAAGCGCAGTCCTTCGGAGTGCCGCTGGGATTCGGCGGCCCGTACTGCGGCGTGCTAGCTACCAAAGAGAAATTCGTCCGCCAGATGCCCGGACGCCTAGCCGGTCAGGCCTTCGACAAAAACGGCAAGCGCGGCTTCGTGCTGACGCTGGCCACCCGCGAGCAGCACATCCGCCGCGAGAAGGCGACCTCGAACATCTGCACCAACCAGGCCCTGG
>JBEKED010000105.1:0-11460 GCA_050014035.1 Terriglobales bacterium | reverse complement strand
AGTCGGCGCCCGGAACAGCTCTCAGCTGTCAGCTTTAAGCTCTCAGCCAGCATATTTGCTTCACGCCCTCTGGCTTACTGGCTGGCTGCTTGTTCGACCGTCAATACGTCGAATGATTCGGTCAGGTCGGCGTGTCCGGCTAAGGTGTCGCGGGTCTCGCCCGCTACCAGGATACGGACGCGGTGGATTCCGGGAACATTGACGCCGAGCGTTTCTACGAGCGAGTTCACGGTGAGTTGCTCGGGGAGAATGCCGGAGCGATGCTGGTCGGCGAAGGCAGCGTTCAGATCGATGACGGCGGCTCCCGGATCGACCAGGTAGATGGCGCGGATGTCGGCTGCGGGCGAGAGAGGATGAGCGGCTCCTGGCTGTTGGTAGATGCGCAGGAGGGAGCGCAATAATTCTTCGGCGCGCTGCTGACGTCCTCCGGGGAGGGGAATCTGCGCGGAGCGGGCGCGGAGCAGGCCGGCGGCGTCATCGGCTACGTACAGAGTGACGGTCTCGGTTGCACCGGAGGCGGGAGGCGCAACCGACAAGGCGGTCGCGGGGGATTCGAGTTGTCCGGCTTGCCGCCGCATGTGGCGAAGGTAGATTCCCATGGCCACGACTAGCAGGAGCAGGGCGGTTACGCCGATGAGGAGATGGCGCGGGATCATGGGTGTACACCATCGGGCCATCGGGTGATCGGGTGATCGGGCGATCTAAAGTCAAAGGCCTTTGATCTTCGATCACCCGATGACCCGATGATCCGATCACCCGATTTCTTCATTGGCCCGATGATCCGATGACCCGATTTGTTTCTCATGGTTGCACTCCCAGGCGGTCGCGGACGGAGACGGCTGCATCGGCTATTGCCGCCGCGGCCCGTTGCTGATAATTGGCCGAGGTCAGGTCAGCGATGCCATCGCTTCCGGGCGCGAGTTCGACCGCGACTGCGGGCATTAATACATTGTTTAGCGGACGCAGGGACGCGGAAGATCGTTGGGCCGGAAATTCTCTTTTTTGCATCTCGGTGACGATGGCCGCCGATACGACTCGGCTGATGGACAAAGCGGGGGCCTGGGCTGTATTCCACGCGTGGAATATTCCCTTGCTCTCGCCTTCAACGGGAAGCAGCGCGGTGTAGACGCGGGCGCCGCTGCCCTGCGAGGCCGCGTGCAGACTGATGTAGATTCCGGCTTGGGACATATTGGCGGCGGAGGCGCGCTGATCGAGGGTCAAACTGGTATCCGCGTCGCGCAGCAGCACGACTGCGAAGCCGCGAATCTCTAGTTCATGGCGCAGCAGGCGCGCGAACCCCAGCGTTACGTCTTTCTCGGCCAGCGTGTCGGTTAAGGCTGCGCCGCGCTCGTCGCCGCCGTGCGCGGGATCGACCACGGCAAGAATGCGATGGGCATTAGCATTGTTGTTGTTCCCACTGGTGGCCGCCGGCGGCTGTGCTGGATTCTTAGGTTGCATTGCGCCGGCTTCCACATTCGGTTTCGCGGCAGCTGGTTGGACGGCTTGAGCGGTTGCAATCGTGATCGTCCTGCGATCGTTGCTGAAAGTTGCCATGAGCGGCTCGGTTGCGGCCACGTCTAACTCGGCGTCACCGTTGTTTTCGGAATAACTGGCATGGGTGATGACCGGGTTATCAAACGCAATCGACTGGCTCCCAGGATTGACGATGGGATCGCGTTTGAAGACCATCTTCAATTTGCCCGGTTCGGTGGAGATGGTTGGATTCACGGGAGCGGTGAAACTCAGGATCAGGCGCGGGGGGTTGGAGGCATCGAGGCGAAAGCTTGGTTGGATTGCGACTCCGGCGATGAAGAGGCGGCGCGCGCTTTCACGAAAGTTGACTGGCGCTCCCAGAAAGCGGGGCAGCAGGGCGCTCAGTGACGACAGCGGAATCAAGCCGCGCGAGTTTTCAATCAGGACGGGAGCGGGAAAATCGAAATCGCGGCCGTGGATTTTGGCGCGCGTCTTGCCGGCGGTAAACTCGGCGTCGATAGCGTTGTAGTGAAGTCGCAGCAGATGTCCATTCGATTCTGTACTGACGCGGCCCAGTGGCTCCAGCAGTTCGAGCAGGCCGACATAGTCGCGGCCACCGCGCTCCACGACGGGGAGCGTGTAGATGGCTACGGGAGAGTAGACGGAGACATGCTTCTCTTCTATAGGGGGCGCGGCGGGAGCTGTGGCGAGGAGCGTGAGGCTGGCGAGCAGGATAGGAAGAATCGTGGTTCTCAGTTCCCAGTCCTCAGTTCTCAGTACCCAACTTCGCACTGGGAGCTGAGAACTGGGAACTGAGAACTTTGTTTTTCTACTCCAGCGCATAAATCGTGAGACCGCTTAGCAACTTGGGGTAGAAATCGGTGGACTTCTGGGGCAACACCTGGCCGGCAAAGGCGATGTCGCGAACTTGTTGAATTTTCGCCGGATTCATCAGGAATGCAGCCTGCACTTTTCCGTTTTGTACCTGCGCCAGCGCTTCCGAGGCTTCGCGACAGTAAGTAACGTTTTCCTGATTGCGAATGGCTTCCTCTGAAATATTCAGCACACCTTCGAGCAGGCACTTGTGCAATTGGACCACGTCGAGCGCCTGCTGACTCAGAGAGAGATTTCCGAACACGGGAGTCCCAATTGCCTTGGGGGTATGCAGGAGAAAGGCGCGGCCGGCGGTGACGACGAGCAGTGCGGTTCCGGCGCGGCCGGCGTTTTGCAGAATGGCGGTGGCGCGCGTGGCATCGATTCCGGGGTCGACTTCTTCGAGGTTGAAGAATTTCTTGGCCTCCTCCTGAAATCGAGCGGCCGAAAAAGACGGCAGGCCAAAGACGAGCCGATGGGTGGGCAGAATGACCAGGCCGGGCTGATCTTTATCAGGACGATCTTTATCAGGACGATCCATGTCGACGAAGGTCATCATCACCGAATCGTACGCGGTGGGCAGGCCGGAGCCGGTCTCGGCGGCGGCTCGGCGCTCGTTGCGATAGGTTAAGGCGGTTTCGTAGCGGTGATGGCCGTCGGCGATGATCAGCTTGCGATCTCGCATTTGCTTATGCACGGAGGCAATGACCGAGGTATCGGAGACTCTCCAAACGCGATGCACTACATCGTACTCGTCGGTGACTTCGATGTCGGGAGGAGTTGCTGTCGCCGAATCCAGCAGCGCATCGACCGTGCCTGCAGCGTTGTAGAGCATGAAGATTTGACCGAAGTGGGCACGCGTGGCGCGCAGCAAATCCAAACGGTCGGCCTTCGGCTGGGCCAGGGTCTGTTCATGGCGGAAAATCACGCCCGCGGAATAGCTTTCGATTCGCCCTAACGCAATGAAGGCCCGGCGCTCGGCCTGCTGGCCGGTTCCCGGAACACCTGGCGGGAGCTTGAAGGTCTGGGAATAGCGATAGAGCGAAGGAGCGGGATCCTGACGCAAAACACCGGTCTGACGCCAGCTCTTGAACGCTGCCGCGGCCCGACTGTAGACGTTGTCGGTGGCCCCGTCGTCGGGCTGGCGCTTGCCGAGAATGATGCGCACCAGGTTATAAGGACTGGCCTGATAGTATCGCTCCTGCATGGCGGGAGTGATCTTGTCGTAGGGCTGGGTTGCGACTTGCTGGACGGGTACTTGCTCGGGGTTATAGCGCCAGGCTCGAAAGGGGGAAATAATGGCCATAAAGGGGAACGCAGAATTGTAGCAGGGAGGGTGCGGGGCGCGGTCCAGTGGAGTACAAAGGAGCAAAATTTTGCGCAGATCGTTAAGCGAACCCCAAGCGAACCCCAAACCAACCCTCGGACTGAACGCCGAATCCAAGGTCACGTCCGAAAAAGTCCAACACTTTTTCAGGATTGTGCTACGATTCGGCTCAGAGGAACTTGTTGGTGTCCCGCTTTTCGGGATGCGGGCGTTTCCCCTTCGCGGCGCGGATAGTGGGGCCTATGTTGTACCGCAAACAGTTCTCGGCTTGTATCTTCTTTGCAGTACTTCTAGTAGTTGCTGTGTGCGGCGCGCTTCCGGTCTTGGCCCAGACCTCTACGGAAGACGTACACATTCAGCCCCGCGTCCAGCCGCCGCCTCCCAAGGAACCGGAGGGCGATCCGTCTCTCAAGACTCACACTAAGCCCCTCAAAGCCGGCGTCGACCTGGTTCTTGTGCCCGTCACTATTACCGACCCGTTGAACCGGCTGGTCACTGGACTGGACCGCGATAACTTCAACGTTTTTGAAGGCAAAGATCTGCAAGAGATCAAGACGTTTTCGAGCGAAGACGCTCCAGTTTCGATTGGCGTGATCTTTGACATGAGCGGGAGCATGGGCACCAAGATCGAGCGCGCCCGCGAGGCGGTGGTCGAGTTCTTCAAGACGGCGAATCCGCAGGATGAATTCTTCATGATCACCTTCGCCGATAAGCCCGAGGAACTCTCGGATTTCACCAGTTCGGTCGACGATATACAGGGGCGGCTGCTCTATACCGTTCCCAAGGGCCGAACCGCGCTGCTCGACGCGATTTACCTCGGCGTTACAAAAATGCGGCAGGCCAAGTATCCGAAGAAGGCTTTGCTGATCATCTCCGACGGCGGCGACAACCACAGCCGTTATACCGAGGGAGAGATCAAGTCGATGGTCAAAGAGGCCGATATTCTGATCTATGCCATCGGCCTCTACGATCATTATTTTCCGACCGAAGAAGAACGACTGGGACCGAGCCTGCTCAGCGAAGTCACCGAACTGACCGGTGGGCGGGCTTTTACCATTGATAACCCGAATGACCTGGCGGACGTTTCCACGAAAATTGGCATCGAGTTGCGCAACCAATATGTTCTGGGATACCGTCCAAAGAATCCTGTGCGTGATGGCAAATGGCGTAAGATTAAAGTGAAACTCTTGCCGCCCAAGGGATTGCCTCCGCTCAAGGTCTACGCCAAGACGGGTTATTATGCGCCGACGGAATAACGTTGCTCTGCTGATTTTCTTCCTGCTGGCCGCGCTCCTGTCTAGAGTTGGTTTCGTTCATGCCTTTCCGCTGGGACGGCAGACCCCTCAGGGGCTAAAGCCCGCATTTTTGGAAGTCCTCAACGGCACGGCTAAAGCCGTGCCCTACCCAAAACCAATTGATGAAACCAGTCCTAACTCGCTGGCGCAAACTCAAGCGCCCACCCCGGCGCCCTCGACCGCGAATCCCCAAGCAGCGCCCCCATCGGCGGCGGCCGGCACTGCACCTCCGGCTGCTTCCACGGCGCAGGGTGCTCAAGATTCAACTCAAAATCCGGATACTTCCGACAGCGGCGTCTTCGTTTTCCGCAAAGAGGTGGATGAAGTCTTGCTGCATGCCACGGTGATCGACGACAAGCAACGCATCGTCACCACGCTCGACAAGGACAATTTCAACGTATTCGAAAATGGGCATCCGCAGACCATCACCTCATTTCGCCACGAAGACATTCCGGTGGCGATGGGGATTGTGGTGGATAACTCCGGATCGATGCGCGAGAAACGGGAAAAGGTGAACGCGGCCGCGCTGAATCTGGTGCGGTCTTCTAACCCTGAGGATGAAGTGTGCATCGTCAACTTTAACGACCAGTACTACCTTGACCAGGATTTCACTGCCAATATCAAAAAGCTGAAAGAGGGGCTGGAAAAAATCGAGGCGCGCGGCGGGACGGCGCTCTACGATGCGGTCGTGGCCACCGCCGAGCATTTGAAAAAAGATGCGAAGCTGGAAAAGAAAGTGATTTTTGTGGTCACCGATGGAGAAGACAACGAGAGCTCCGAAACGCTGGAGCAGGCAGTGCGGCGCTTGCAGGGCGAGAACGGGCCGACCGTTTACGCCATTGGCGTTTTGGAGAAGGAAGAGCATCCCAAAAAAGCGAAACGCGCTTTGCAAATTATGGCGGAGAGAACCGGCGGCATCGCTTTCTTTCCGCAAACGCTGGACGAGGTGGACGCCATCAGCCGCACCGTGGCCCACGATATTCGCACCCAATACACGATTGGATACAAACCGACGACGCCGAAAACCCAGGGCGGCTATCGGCAAGTAAAAGTGGACGCGCGTTCCGGCCACAGTAAACTTACGGTGCGTACGAAGAGCGGTTATTATGCGGGAGGGGAACCGGCCGCGGGCGGGCAGTAGAGCTGGATTTTGTAATTTTGTAATTTGGCAATTTTGTAATCTTGTTCGGCTTGCCGGCCTTTCTTTTGCCAGTCCTTCATTTATTGCCAGTCCCGAGCGGTTTCAAATTACCAAGTTACCAAATTGCAAAATTACAAAGCCCCAGATTGACGCTGGCCCTTCCTGTTCCTTACTCTAAAGTGTGCCCTCGACAACCTTAAATTCCCGCCTGCGCGTTAGTGACGAGATTTCCAAACTTGTCGGCGAAACGCCGATGCTGCACATGAAGAAGCTGGCTCCTGCGGGCTCGGCTGATATTTTTGCCAAACTCGAATACCTGAACCCCGGCGGCAGCGTGAAAGACCGCGCTGCCATTGGCCTGATCGCGCGCGCCGAGAGCGAAGGCAAGCTTCGGCGCGGCGGCACCGTGATCGAAGCCACCGCCGGAAACACCGGCATCGGCCTGGCTTTGATCGGTGTGAGCCGGGGCTATAAGGTGCGGCTGTTTGTTCCGGAAAAGTTTTCGGAGGAAAAGGTCATCATCATGCGCGCCCTCGGCGCCGAGGTTACCCGCACTCCGGAGGCCGAGGGTATGCAAGGCGCCATTCAGCGCGCCAAGGACTTGCTGGCAACCGACCCTTCGGCCTTCATGGCTGCGCAGTTCGAGAACCCCGCCAATCCGGATTACCACTACGAAACTACCGCTCGCGAAATCTTTGAACAAATGGAAGGGAGGATTGATGCCGTCACCGTGGGCAGCGGTACTGCCGGAACTTTCACCGGCATTGCGCGCTTTTTGAAAGAGCGCCTGCCGCGCGTGCACACGGTGGTCGTAGAAACGGAAGGCTCGGTGCTTGGCGGAGGCAAACCGGGTCCGCACAAAGTGGAAGGGATTGGATCGAGCTTCATTCCGAAAAATTTCGACCGCTCGGTGTGCAGCGAAGTCATGATGGTCACCGACGTCCAGGCTTTTGCAATGGTGAAAGAACTGGCCGCGCGCGAAGGCGTGCTCGGAGGATCAAGCGCTGGCGCCAACGTGTACGCCGCGGTCGAAATCGCCAAGCGGCTTGGGGCAGGGAAGCGCGTGGTTACGCTGATTCCTGACTCGGCGGAACGGTATTTGTCGAAGAAGATTTTTGAAGGCGGGATCTGAGTGGGGATGTGCGCCCGTCCAGTCGAGCCGACAACACTCAAAATAGATAGTAATATATCTTCCCGTTTGGAAAACTTCTCTGCGCCACTCTCCAATTCCGAGGACTGATTCCATTGACCGCCAAACAACCGACCACTAAACCAGCTTCCGCAACGCAAGGCTTCGCCACTCGTGCCATTCATGCCGGACAAGAACCCGAACCAGCGACCGGCGCGGTCAACGTTCCCATTTACGCTTCGTCCACTTACGTCCAGGAAGAGATTGGCAAGCATAAAGGCTACGAGTATTCGCGGGGGTCGAATCCAACTCGTGACCGGCTGGAAACCAACCTCGCGGCTCTCGAAGGTGGAACGGCGTCGCGCGTGTTTGGCAGCGGAATGGCCGCGATTAACGCCGTCGCGACGATGCTTAAAGCGGGAGATCACGTCGTCGCAGGTCACAATCTTTATGGGGGGACGCCGCGGCTGTTCAACCAGGTGCTGGTGAATTTTGGACTGACATTCACCTACGTCGATACATCCGAACTCAGCCAGGTTGAGCGCGCCTTCCAGAACAACACGCGCGTGGTTTTCCTGGAGACGCCGACCAACCCGCTGATGGAACTTTGCGACCTGCGCGCAATTTGCGAACTCAGCCACAGGCACGGCGTTGAGGTGGTCGTCGACAACACGTTCATGTCGCCGTATTTCCAGCGTCCGATCGAACTGGGCGCCGATATGGTTGTCCACTCCACCACGAAATTTCTCAACGGCCACAGCGACGGCTTAGGCGGAGTCGTGGTTTGCACCAAACCCGAGCAGGCGGAGAAACTTGCTTTTATTCAGAAATGCGCGGGCGCCATTCTTTCTCCGTTCGAGTGCTTTCTGATTCTGCGCGGGGTGAAGACGCTTGCGGTGCGCATGTTGCAGCACGACTGCAACGGACGCAAGGTTGCCGACTATCTCTCAAAACACAAAAAAGTGCAGACGGTTTTTTATCCGGGACTGTCGCATCATCCGCAGCACGAACTGGCCAAGCGTCAGATGTCCGGCTTTGGATCGATGATCGCTTTCGAAACCGGGTCGCTCGCGAATGCCAACAAGATGCTGCGCAAGGTGCGCATCTGTTCGCTGGCGGAGTCGCTGGGTGGAGTCGAAACCCTCATCTCGCATCCCGCGACCATGACCCATGCTGCCGTCGGCGAAGAGGTGCGGCGCAAGATCGGGATCACCGACGGATTGGTGCGCATCTCGGTTGGGATCGAGGACGTGGACGATATTATTGCCGATCTGGACCAGGCGCTGGCCGCTATCTAGAAAAACAGTACCCTTCCGGGATGACAAAATAAATAAGGGAATAGACGTCCTAAATAAGGGCACAGACGCCGCTTACCGCACCGATTCTCCGATCCACTCCAGGTAGGGCGCACTTCCTTCTTCTATGGCAATTTCGATGCACTCTGGAAGTTCGTAGGAATGCAGCTCGCGCAATGCTTCACGGACGCGATGGGATGCTTCCAATGTCGTTTTGATCACGAGCATCCACTCCGTTGCGGTCTCTACCTCGCCTTGCCAGCGATAGACCGATTCAATTTGCGTCGTGATGTTGACGCAGGCCGCGAGTTGGCGCTCCACCAGCGCATGGGCGATGGTTCGCGCTTCTTCGAGCGAACCGCAGGTCGTGAGCACGAGTCTTTTGTCGGTCATATTCAGTAGAATCGAAAACTAGAATCGAAAATCGAACGGTCAAGTTGCACTGGAAGGATACGAGTCAGACGATGGCAACGCAAATCAGGTTTGGCACCTCGGGATGGAGGGCGGTGATGGCCGAGGAGTTTACGTTTGCCAATGTGCATCGGGCGGTGCACGGCATTGCGCGCTACGTGTCGTCGCAGAAATCGGACGGGGCAAAGGTTATTGTCGGGCGCGACCCGCGCTTTCTGGGCGAATCTTTTTGCGCCACGGCTGCCGAGATTTTGTCCAGTTACAGCATTACTCCTCTGGCGATTGTGGAGCCCGCGCCCACACCGACTATTTCTTACGCTGTGATTCAGTCGAAAGCCGACGGCGCCATCAACTTTACGGCTTCGCATAATCCGCCAGAATATAACGGGATCAAGTTTTCGACGCCCGATGGCGCACCCGCGCTGCCCGCAGTTACGCAGGCCATCGAGCGCGAGATTGCCGCGTTTGACGCCAGTCCGCAAACCGCGCGCGCGCCTCGAACTGAGTCGCAAGCGATCGATCCGCGCCGCATGTATCTCTCGCGTTTGCGGGAAATTGTCGATCTCGATGTGATCAAGAAAGCCGGCATCAAGATTGCTTTCGACCCGATGTGGGGAGCTGCGCGGGGTTATTCGGACGCGTTGCTGCGCGAGGCGGGCGCGACCGTGGCAATCGTGCATGACACTCGCGACGTGCTCTTCGGAGGGCATGCTCCTGAGCCCGACGATCACCTGCTCGAGGACTTGCGGCAGAAGATGCGCGAAACTGGCGCGGGCATTGGGATTGCCACCGATGGCGATGCCGATCGTTTTGGCATTGTGGATGGCGACGGGACCTTCATGCAGCCCAATTACATCCTTGCGCTGCTCTTTGATTACCTGGTTGAAACTCGCGGCTGGAGAAATGGAGTCGGCAAGTCGGTTGCCACTACTCACCTCATTAACGCGCTGGCTGCGGAACATAAAATCGAACTCTACGAAACTCCGGTGGGCTTCAAATACATCGGCGAACTCATTAAACAGGACAAGATCCTGATCGGCGGAGAAGAGAGCGCTGGACTGTCTATCCGGAAACACGTTCCCGAGAAAGATGGTGTGCTGGCGGGCCTGCTGTGCTGTGAGATGGTTGCCCGCCGGGGAACGTCGCTGGGAACCCAATTGGAACAGGTATTTGCCAAAGTTGGTTCCTACTATCCTTTAAGGGAGAACTTCCGCTTGACGCCGGAAGCGAAACAGAAGTTTACTGAGAAGTTACGTCGCGATCCGAGCGAGTTTCATGGCATCAAAGTTGCCCAGGTGGCGCGGACGGACGGGCTCAAACTGGTGCTCGCCGACGGATCGTGGGTATGCTACCGGCTCTCAGGCACGGAGCCGGTGGTGCGCGCCTATAGCGAAGCGCGCAGCAGGGAAGACCTCGCCAAGTTGAGTGAGGCAGCAAAAGCATGGATCTTCGACTAGGAGCACCGCCGCGACCGCGCATCATTCCCCGTCCGGGGGAAGGCCTGCGCGCGGCTGTTTGCCAGGCGATGGATCAGGCGATAGTTCAGGCCAAGGTTCAGGCCAAGGTTCGGGCGCAGGAACAGGCTCCGCGAGCAGAAGCGGCGGCGGCGCGGTGCATTGAGCGCACGCGTCCGGTCTGGTCGTGGCTGGCGCGGGAATGGCGGCGCTTGGGGACGGCAGCGGCCGTGGTTCTGATTGTTGGATTGTTGATGCACGCCATGTTCGGAGCCAACGGCATGGTCGTTTATCGGCAGAAGCGCGCGGAGATGCAAGCGCTGGAGCACGAGGTCGATCAGCTGCAGAAGGAAAACAATCAGCAGGCGGAACAGATTCGTTCGCTCAAGACCGATCCGGCGGCGATTGAGAAGGAAGCCCGCGAGCAGCTTCGCTACGCTCGGCCGGGAGAATTTGTGCTGGTCTCGCCCGACCCTCCGCAGAAACTCCCTACCGGGCGCGTTCAGAACAATCCTCAGAACGTTCCTCAGGGCGTTCCCCAGAACTATCCCAAGACTGGCAAGTAGACAGGGGCTGAGCGGGCGAGCCTTTCCAACTTTCTCGCAGCCCAGACTCCGCTCTGTCTGTGATAGAGTTCAGGAATCGCGTGTGGGAAATCCAAGGAGGGTGACATGCGGAAACATCTCTTGTTGTTAGTTGCCGGTGCTTTGATTGTGTCGATGGCCTCGGTGTCATTTGCCAGCGATGCCCAGACCGTGAACGGGTGGATAAGCGACTCGCAGTGCGGCGCCAAGGGTGCGCATGAAGGCGCGGAAGCTTGCACGAAAAAGTGTATTGCGGCGGGCGCGAGCCCGGTCGTGGTTGCCGACAAGGACCAGAAGGTCCTCAAGGTGGACAATCCCGATGCGCTTAAGGATCACCTTGGACATCACGTTGCCGTGACTGGACATATCAACGGCGACACGATTCACGTCGATGGGGTGAAGATGCTGTAGGGCAGTCCCGTTAAGGTTGCGAGCAAAATCAGCTCTGTCATCCTGAGCGAAGCGAAGGACCTATGCA
>JBEKED010000104.1:0-11531 GCA_050014035.1 Terriglobales bacterium | reverse complement strand
CGAGACAGCCGAGGCCCTGGCCGAATTCCATCACAAGAAGATGCGAGAAGAGTTAGGCATAGCCGCCGAGGACTCGCCGCACATTCGCGATCTCTTCCATCAGAAGTATCGTGGCTCGCGCTATTCCTTCGGCTACCCCGCCTGCCCAAATCTGGAGGACCAGACCAAACTCTTCACGTTGCTAAAGCCGGAAGAAAACGTAGGCGTGCGCCTGACCTCAGGCTTCCTGCTCGAGCCTGAGCAGAGCACCTCGGCGATTGTGGTTCATCATCCCGGAGCGAAGTATTTTGTGGTGTGAGCGGGCAGGGTACACAGAGCGCTCCAAAGTGAGAACAACGTTTGGAAATCAAAGAGGCCACAGTTGGTGAGGTTAGGGAGTTACTGGAATCTCATCGTGGTATCGGCCACGTTGATCATCGCCTGTATCAGCAAGTTGAAAAGCCGGGCAGGATATTTGTAGGGACATTGGAGTCGCCAGAGGAGTTCCTTAGCCTGGTGTGGCAATCGATCCGACCGTTGCCTTTAGGCGAATCTCGAAAGCCCCCAAAAGCCCACAGGGTGGGGTAACGCGCTATTTCGTGCGCACGGTCCGCTTCTTTTCGCCGCCGCCAATCGCCGCCCGCACCATATACCCCGATCGTGTCATCCCCGCCGCCTCCGCCAGTTCATCGATTTTTTCAATCTGGCTTTCCCGCGCCGTAATGTTCACCCGCACCGTGGCATCGGGAGCGTCTACGCTCACCATGAAGGCGATCGCGCCGTGCTTGGACGCATCCTTCGCGACATCGTCGAGCTTCGATGGCTCCGGCACTGCGTCTCCATCCTCGATCATGCCCCGGATGTGGAGCGCCAAGGCCTCCGCCGCCATCCGGCTCGCTTCATCGAGGCTCTTTCCAGCCGTGATGCAACCCGGAAAATCGGGAAAACTCACGCCGTAATCCGAACCCCGGTCCTTATGAAGATAAGCGATATATTCCATGACCTCGCTCCCATACTCCTGGTTCCGGGAATTCATTTCAGCCTGATCCCCGCCTGCTTCTCGATGCTCCTGAGAGTGCCTATCGGTATGTCCCGGTCCGGATGTGGAACCGTCACCCTTCCCGGTTTCGTTGGATGTTTGAATTGCTTGTGACTCCCAACCTGATTCACTTCATACCAGCCGTCTTTCCGTAGCCGCTTGATGACCTCCCGGCTCTGCATGTTCTCTCAGACTTTCTGACATTATACACACGTTATACACACTAAGCAATTGAGAATCCACAACACACTAACACAGGGAATGAAGCGGTCCGCGGCGGTTATGATCTTCCGTGTACCCAATTGCGCCGTTGCCGAAATTAGAGAAGCTGGCGTGGAGCCCAAGCCCAACCTGCTGCATCCAATCGGGGAATGGAGGTAGCTATGTACGTCGTTCTTGGAGCAAGCGGCAACACTGGTCACATCGTGGCGAAGAACCTTCTGGTCCACGGGGAGAAGGTTCGCGTCGTCGGCAGAAACGCGGCTCATTTACAACCTCTCGCGGCCCAAGGTGCAGAGGCATTCATTGGCGATGTAAGCAATGCAGATTCCCTGACCAAGGCCTTTCACAAAGCAGACGCAGCCTACGTCATGATTCCACCCAACCCCACCAGCAACGACTTTCGCGGTTATCAGGAGACCGTCAGCGACGCTATCGCCGCGGCGGTAAAAACCGCGGGTGTCACCCACGTCGTTTCACTGAGCAGTTTCGGAGCTGACAAAGAATCTGGTACCGGTCCCGTGGTCGGCCTTCACACCCTCGAACAGAAACTCAACCAGATCGATGGTCCGAACGTGCTCCATCTGCGCGCCGGCTATTTTATGGAGAACACGCTGCCTCAGGTCGGCGCAATTCGCATGACCGGCTCCGCCATAGGACCGGTTTCCCCTGACCTCAAACTTCCCATGATTGCCACCCGCGATATCGGCGAGGCCGCCGCGGATGCCCTGTTGCGCCTGGGTTTCCGCGGCAAGCAGACCCGCGAGTTGCAGGGACAGCGCGATCTCGATTACACCGAGGCTGCGACCATAATCGGCAAAGCCATCGGCAAACCCGCTCTTGGATACATCCAGGCGCCCGTAGATCAGCTTCGTGCCGCGATGGTACAGATGGGGATGTCAGACAATTTCGTTGGACTAATCCTCGAGATGGCTGGCGCCCTCAATCGGGGACACATGCGGGCGCTCGAACCCCGCACTTCGCACAACACCACGCCGACCTCGTTCGAAACCTTCGTTGCCGATGACTTTCTACCGGCCTATCAGCAACAAGCCGCAGCCTAACCCCGCATCGGGCGGATGCCCGTCGGTACCCCACGTCTCGCGCTGGTCGAGACGTGGGTGCCGATACCGCTTCGACTCTTCACGGCAATGACGCCTCCCTCCCGAATGACCCATTGGAGCGCAGAGTTCGACTATACTGATCGGTTTTCATTTCCAAAGGAGAGAGAATATGCTGCGTAACACTTCGCTGATCGTATGCCTGGCGCTCGTCGCACTCACTGTCGCCTGCTCGAATGCCCCTACTCCCCCTGCTCCACCGCCTGACACGCGCGCCGCCGATGTGCAAGCGGTGAAAGACGTCGAAGCAGCCTGGGTTAAGGACGCCGCGACCAAGGACCCCGACAAGTGGGCCAGCTATTTTGCCGAAGATGGCTCCGGACTCTACCCCGGCGGCCCAATCCTGAATGGGAAGGCGGCCATTCGAGCGGCCATCGTGCCAATTCTTGCCGATCCCAATTTCTCGCTGACTTTCCAGTCCACGCGGGCGATGGCCTCCAAGGGTGGTGATATGGTCTATTCCGAGGGCACCTACACCATGACTATAACCAATCCAAAGACCAAGAAGCCCATGACCGACAAGGGAAAATATCTGACGGTCTACAGCAAGCAGGCCGATGGAAGCTGGAAGGCTGTCTCCGATACATTCAATTCCGATTCGCCGATGTAGGATTCTTCAAGAACAAACTGCTCAGGAAAAACGGTGCCACGTCTCGCGTTTTTCGAGACGTGGGTGCCGATATACCGCGACTCTTCACGGGAAGGTTAAATGCTCACGTAGCGACAGGACGCGGCAAAAGAACGACTACAAACTTTCTTCGAGGCACTCCGAGGATGTGGAAGAAACCGCCCGCGAGTGCTCGCGTACGATCACCAGTCCCACCAGAACCGCGCTGACCAGCATGAGCACCCGAATATAAAGCCCGGCGTGAAATGCCTGATCGCCAGCCGCGGTTCGGACCAACCCGGACGTGGCGCTGATGGTGCAGAATGCGAAATAGATTTTCTCCATCCATCCCCGTGAAATGACGAGCAGCCACAGAAGAATCGAGGAGACGACGGCAAAGATTCCGCAGAGTATCCAGGTGCCACGCGATACCGTGGACGCGACCCAGATGCCGGGCACCGGATTGGCCGCAACCATTTGCCGCACCGCAATCAGCAGGAACACGATGGAATGCACCAGCGCGACAACGGCGCGTTTGCGGTTGGTGAGAATGGAAAATCCGCTCATGCCTACTTCAATGTACCGAAAATGGCGGCCATAAGGCTGTGATCCAGGTCACGCGAGGCCTGAACCTTTGGTTACACTAGTCCGCCCTCGTTTCCTTTTGACAGGAGGTTTGTGGCCGGGGAGAATGACGGATATTCCAGCGTGCCGGGAGAACTGAATCCACAAACTTGTGTCACAAACTTGTGTTCACAACCGGGAGAGGAAATTATGAAGAAAAGCATTGTTGCCGTCGTGCTTTCTGTGTGTCTATCGTTTGTTGCCGGAATCGCGGTCGCCGATCGAGTGCATGACTGGCACGATCTGGAAGCGGTTCATGGCCACGTGCAGGAAGCTATCCACGAACTGGACCACGCCCGCGAAGCCAACCACTACGATATGGCCGGCCATGGCGCCAAGGCGGAGCATCATCTGCATGAAGCGGAGCGTGAACTGCACGAAGCCATCGAAGCGATTCGGGCGGAACACTAGAAGCCGTCTTTTATCGGTGATCGGTCATCAGCCACCAGCCATCGGGCTAGCGCCAGGGGAAGTCCCTCCCCACGGCGGTTAGCTGACGGCAGATGGCTGTTTTTTATTTTCAGCGCGGAAGTTTTCCCGCGACTGCTCATACGTCGAGCGACACGAGGGACTCTGCGCTCACCGCTCCGCTGCCGAGCGCGAACTGTTGCAATTCCTGCTGCAGAGAAGTGTAGGCCTGTTGCGCGCCCGTGAGGTTGCTGGAAGCAACACCTTGGCCCACCCCGTTGAGGTCCTGGATCGGGGAAGTTTTGCCGTCGGGGGCTGCGTTCCAGCCGCCGCTTCCTTGGGGATTGAAGCCGTCTCTCAAAGGATCGTGCCATCTGTGGAGATCATGCTGCACGGTGTTGAAATCCTTCTGCGCGGCCGCAACATTGCCCGACTTGAGATCGGATCCCACTTGTTGGAACGCTTGTTCGAAAGCGTTCGTCGTAGCCGCGGAAGTGCCGTTCGAAGCCGTGCCGGGGGTGGCCGTCGACTGCGAAAAGGCCTGTTGCAGGGTGGCAAAGTCGGACTGTGCGGCCGACAGATTGCCCGACTGCAGATCCTGCGCGAGTTGCTGCACTTGCTGCTGCACCGAATTGACGGCCGGTTGATATGGATTGGTGACGCTGCTTTGAATCCCGCAGATGGACATCGATGTACCTCCATGTAAAGTTGAAGAAACGTTCCGCATGAATCCGCTGCCGGAGTTATTGCTGCTGACCGCCGGCGAAGTTCCAAGTGGACCCAGTGGCGTCATTGCACGCTCGATTCCATTCGCCCCTGGCAAGCGCGCGCCGCGGCAGTTGTGCGTTTTGCGGCAATTTCCGTACCGTGATCTCCGCTAAAACACCAGTGCACGGTTGCGATCGGCAAACTCTGCACGGGTGACCAAGGCAAGAGTTGCCGGGTCTCAGGCTGGATCAAGCCCAGTTCTTGAAACCGAACTCAGAATCGGTAAACTTGTCTCCATGGCGCGGAACTTTAAAGATTTGTCGGAGCGCGAGATCCTGGCCCTCGCGATTTCACTCGAAGAAGAAGACGCCCGCGTGTATGCGGATTTCGCCGATGGTCTGCGCGAAACGTATCCGGCAACGGCGAAACTGTTCGATGACATGGGCGCTGAGGAATCGGGTCATCGGACATCGCTGATCGCAACCTACAGGGAGCGCTTCGGCGACCATATTCCGCTGGTCCGGCGGCAGGATGTGAAAGGCTTTGTGCAACGCAAACCGATGTGGCTGGCGCGTCCCTTGAAAATCGAAAACGTGCGCAAGCAAGCCGAGATCATGGAACTGGAGACGCGCCAGTTTTATCAGAAGGCAATGACGCACGTGACCGATGCCGGGATCCGCAAGCTGCTCGGCGATCTGGAAGAGGTCGAACGCAAACACCAGGTGGCCGCCGAGGCGATGCAGGAGAGTATTCCGCAGGCGGTTAAGAAATCGGAGGACGAAGCCCAGCGCCGTCTGTTTGTATTGCAGATTGTGCAGCCCGGCCTCGCCGGCCTGATGGATGGATCGGTCTCGACTCTGGCTCCGGTGTTTGCTGCGGCGTTTGCCACCAAGAGCAGCAACGATGCATTCCTGGTCGGCCTCGCCGCCTCAGTTGGAGCGGGAATTTCAATGGCGTTTGCCGAGGCGCTGTCAGACGACGGATCGATGACCGGTCGCGGACGTCCCGTCCTTCGCGGCGCGGTGACGGGATTGATGACGACGGCCGGCGGAATCGGGCACACGCTACCGTTCTTAATTAAAGATTTTCATGTGGCGTTCGTAGCCGCGGTGATCGTCGTTGCTCTGGAATTAGCCACCATCGCGTGGATCAGAAATCGCTACATGGATACTCCACTCCTGTCAGCAGCGTTTCAGGTAGTTGTAGGAGGAGTGTTGGTGTTCGCCGTAGGTATATGGATAGGCAGCTCGTAACAATGAGGAGTGAGGCGTTAGGTTTTGTATGCGTAGGGGCGGACGCATTCGTCCGCCCAGTCGAGCGCAGCTCGGCCCAACCACGGTGCGGGGCAACGAGCAAGACTCCAGCCAGAGAGATCATCAATCGGAAAAACTCTGCGTCCCCGCGCCCCAGCCGGTGATCTATTTCGCATGGAGCCATCGCCTCGTCCTCCCGCATGGAAGACCCTCCTGGCCTTCTCCATCATCTACTTTGTCTGGGGCTCGACCTTCCTGGCCATTCGCGTAGGTGTGCGCGAGGTCCCGCCGCTGGTTCTAGCCAGCATGCGCTTCTTCGTCGCCGGAGTCGTGCTCTTCGCATGGATGCGCCTGAAAGGTACGCCCTCTCCATCCCGCCGCGAGTGGCTTTCAGCTTCGCTCCTCGCGATGTGCATCTTTGTCGTCGATTACGGCCTGTTGTTCTGGGCCGAACAACGCGTGCCCTCGGGAATCGCCGCCGTCATGCTCGCAACCATTCCAGTCTTCATGGCGCTTTCGGAGATCATCTTCTTGCGCACGCAACGCCTCACACTCCGCCTCTCTCTCGCTCTTTTGGTAGGCATCGGCGGTGTCGCTGTTCTGGTGAGCCGAACCCTAAGCCAGAGTTTGGGTGAAGCGCCCATCGATCGTGCCGGAGCCATCGCGCTAATAATCGCCGCCATAAGTTGGTCCATCGCCTCGGCTCTCGCGCGCAAACTGCCCCTGCCCGCGTCAAAAGTCATGAGCTCCGGAGCCCAGATGCTAGCTGGAGGAATCCTGCTGGCGCTGACCGCGGCAATCCTCGGCGAGTTCCAAGGATTTCGAATTCAAGCCGTTTCAAGCGGCGCCTGGTACGCGCTTGTCTACCTGATCGTGGCCGGCTCCATCGTCGGCTTCACCGCCTACGTCTGGCTCATCCATCACGAATCGCCGACCAAGGTTGGCACCTACGCCTATGTCAACCCGGTAGTGGCCGTGATCGTCGGATATTTCCTCGGAGGCGAGACGATCGGTCCGAGAACCCTGCTCGGAACCCTGCTAGTGCTTGTCAGCGTGATTGTGATCACCACCACGCCCGCGAAAAAGCCTGTGGTCGCGCCCTCGACGCAACCGCTACAGCAAGTAGCGGAGCCGTAACTTCCGGCTACCGTTGACGACTACTCATTTGGCCGTTTTCAAAATTGCCTCAATTTGCCGAATATGGTTGAGATCGTGTCCCGCGACCATGCGCACGATATGCTCGATCGATTCCTGCCCGCGCTCGGCATGGTGGCCGAAGTGCTTCCACTGCTCCGGAGAAAGCGATTTCAGCAGCGCCAGATTGGCTTCGCGCACCGTGCGCTGCAGTTCAATCGATTTGCGAGGGTCGCGCTTTTCGTAATGTCCGGCAATCACCCAGGCATTCTGATCATAAGCTTGCACGGGCGTTCCGGGAGCTCCCAGAATCGAGCGCATGCGCCAGCCATAGACAATTTCAACGTCGGCAAGGTGAGCCAGAATTTCGGCGACCGACCATTTTTCAGGCGCAGGACGCTTGCGCAGCTTAGCCGTAGAAATGCCTTCAATCAGGCGAGCCAGCTTCTTCGGCGTCGCGGTTTGAACTTTGATCGGGTCCTGTCCGTGTGCGTGGGCTAGGATCCGTTGCGTATATTGCTGAACAGTTTCGGACATCGGAAATCCCCCTGTGTAGAGTTGCTCCACGCGACCAGCGCCGATTATAACGTGCCCGGGATCGCGCCAGAACGGCCAACTCGATCCCCTGACCATCGGTCAAAACCAACGATCAATCCGCAGTTCAAAAATCGCCACCCGCCCGAAAAGAGCCATTGAAAACTCCTTTCCCAGTGCTGTATCGTGCCTTGACCGGCGGTCAATAGATTTGGGGGAGCCTGGGCCATGGAAGGAATCACCAGTAGTCTCGCGAAACCGACGCAGATGAGGCGGGGCGGCAGGCCTCGTCCGCGCTCGGAAGCGAAACGGGCGCGCATTGTCGAGGTAGCCATCCGCCATTTTGCCGAACGCGGATACAGCGCGGCCCGCGTCGAAGACGTTGCGGCGCAGTTAGGTATTGCCAAGGGCTCGGTGTTCCAGCACTTCAAAAGCAAGGATGGATTGTTTTTCGAGGCTTACAAAAAAGCCGTCCAGTCCTTTCCAAAGTACATGCAAGCTCCGGCAGCGGCGCGGGAGCGCGGTTTTTTTGAACTCCTGCGCTATTGGCTCGGATGCACCGAGAATATGGTGCGCGATAACTGGTCGTCATATCGAATTTATCTGATCGGCAATTATGGGACGGATCTGGCGCTACGCCGCGAGATCAATCGATTCCTGGTAGAGGAAGACCCTTACGGATGGCGTGAGTTTGTAACTTTCGGAGTAAGTCGAGGCGAGTTACGAACCGATCTGGATGCGGACATGATCGGCTCGATCCTGGAGTGGACAATGGACCGATTTCAGGATGCGCTGCTCACTGCCGAGTTAGATCCGGGACTATTCCGGAAGTCAGGACCATTTCCAGAGGAGAAGGAAGCGCGCATTGAACAGTTTGTGGAATTGCTAAGGCGAGCCATTGGGTCGGAGAAAATGCAGGTAGCCGGAAAGAAAGCGTGAGAGCCGCAATGAGTCGGAGTGTAGACGAGATAGTCGCGAGTTACGACGAGAAAGCGCCATTAGCGGAAGCGTCGACAATTCCCGCGTCTTGGTATGTCGATCCGCGCATCGCAGACCTGGAGCAGCAGACGGTTTTTTCCCGCACCTGGCAGGTGATGGGGCGAGTGGATCAAGTGGAGAAGCCGGGACAGTTCGTAACCGCAACCGTGGCTGGAGAACCGCTTGTGGCCGTGCGCGGGAACGATGGCGTCCTGCGCGCATTCTATAACGTATGCCGACATCATGCAGCGGCCGTGGTGACGGAACCCTGCGGACAAGCCTCCCTATTGCATTGCCCGTATCACGGATGGAATTACGGACTGGATGGCGCTCTCAAAGGGATGCCGGAGTTCGACGGGGTCAAGAACTTTGAACGTAAAGATAACGGTCTGATCCCGGCGCGGATAGAAACGTGGGAACAATTTGTCTTCGTGAATCTGGACGATGCCGCCGCTCCGTTAACCGAGTTTCTTGGCGGATTAGTGAAGCGCGCCGCCCCGCTCGGACTAAGTAAGCTGCAATACTTTACAACCAAGAGCTACGACATTCATTGTAACTGGAAAGTATTCGTCGATAACTACCTTGATGGCGGATACCACGTTCCGCACTTACACAAAGGACTTAGTGCGGTGTTGGATTATAAGAAATATACGATCGAAAATGAAGACCGTTATTGCCTGCAGTCAAGTCCGATGGTGAGTTCAGATAACGACGCCGATGCCGCGACCAGCACGACTCGGAGAGGTGACCGCGCCTGGTATTTCTGGCTCCATCCCAATTTCATGTTCAATTGTTACGAAGGATATCTGGATACCAACCTGGTGATTCCGATTGATGTCGACCATTGCCGCGTGATTTTCGATTTCTATTTCAGCGACATAAGCGAGTCGGCGCGAGCTTACAACGAGCAAAGCGTGGCCGTGGGCAATCGAGTGCAGGATGAGGATCTCGGAATTTGTGAAGCCGTGCAGCGCGGCTTGAAGTCTCGCGCCTATCGGTCAGGGCGGCTTTCGGCACGTAGGGAAGCGGGCGAACAGTTGTTCCATCGGTTGCTGGCGGCGGATTTGAGAAGTGGACTGGACACCAGTGACCGTCGGTCGTTGCCAAACCACATGTAATTTCGTAGTTTGTGAAGGTGGGGTATCTGATCTCGGAAATAGGAAGGAGCAGCCGATGCGCTCGCGCTCACCGTGGTTGCTGGTAATCATGTTCTGCGGATGTTCTATCCTGAGCTTTGCGGCGTCCGACTGTCCGGATCGTCCCGCCGCTGGCACCGTGGTCAAGAATCCCTTCTCCATTTCCTCGCAAAACGGCGCTCTTTCCGCCGAATTTATCATGGCGCACTCGGTGGATCAGGACGGTTATACCCACTACTGCTACAAGTACAAAACGTCCGATCACACTGTCGAAGCCCCAACCTTGCGCCTCAATCCCGGGGATACGCTGAATCTTGAGATCCTCGACCGCATTAAGGATGACGATACAGAGGCAAAAAAGATGAAGATGAAGATGGACATGTCAAGCACACCCGGCAAAACTTGCGGCGATAGCGGTGACGCGACCATCGATTCCACTAATGTCCATTTCCATGGCTTGAATGTTCCTCCCGTATGCCATCAGGACGATGTCATTAATACGCTGATTCAGCCCGGCTCACCGGGATTTCAGTACAGCCTGCAGATTCCCACGACCGAGCCCCCCGGGCTTTATTGGTACCATCCCCATGTCCACGGCTTCACCGAATTTCAAGTGAATGGGGGCGCGGCCGGCGCCATCGTGGTCGAAGGTATGGAAAAGTATCGGCCCGAGGTGAAGGGGCTTACCGAACGCATTTTCGTAATTCGCCAGCAGTTCCTTGTCCCCTGGGTCCCCGGAGCCTACGAGCTGACCATTAACTATCAGGTAGCGTCGACTGAGTTCCTTCGACCGATTATTGAAATGCAGCCGGGTGATAAGGAGTTCTGGCGAGTCGCCAATGCATCGCTGCAGGACTTCCTGGAGCTCCAGGTGCTGCAAGAGGACACGCCGCAGAAACTGGAACTGGTCGCACTCGACGGCTATCCTCTGGCGGAGACCAGAGACGTGAAGGAAATTCTTATTCCGCCGGCCGGACGAGCTGAGTTTATCGTGCACGCTCCGCCTGCCGGAGCAAGCGCCGTTTTCTACACCCAGGCCTATTCCACCGGCCCCACGGGAAACCCGGATGTCGCCGAACCCCTTGCCAATATCCAGGTCGGCGGCAGCGAAAGCTCGCACGCGGCAAAAGCGCCCGTGCCACCGCCCGCGCCCGCACCCGCCTCAGCTTCCGCTTCAAACGCCGCGCTCAAGTTTTCCGACCTGGCTCATGCCGCAGTCACGGCGCAGCGCAAGCTGTATTTCTCCGAGGAATTCGGCGGTACCAACGGTCCCATCCAGTTTTACATTACGGTCGACGGACAAAAGCAGAGGGTCTTCGAGGCCGATGAGAAACCGGCCATCACCACCAAAGTAGGAGCGGTGGAGGATTGGACCATCGAAAACCGCGCCCTCGAAACCCATGCCTTCCACATCCATCAAATTCACTTTCAAATGCTGGAGGTCGATGGAAAACCAGTTGCCGATAACGACCTGCGAGATACGATCGAAATTCCCTACTGGTCGGGCCCAGGCCATCCCTATCACAGCGTGAAGGTCCGCATGGATTTCCGCGACCCGACGATAGCCGGAACATTTGTGTTTCACTGTCACATCCTGCTGCATGAGGATCTAGGCATGATGCACAAAATTCTGGTCGAGCCCTAATACGTGTTTCATAAATAATTCCAAGCAGGATTCGGCCAGAAACGTAGCGCGGAAGGAAATCAGCTTGCTTGGAACGAGTGATGAGGTACTCAAGGGCATGCCGCCGAAACCGCCGTATGCCTGAAAAGTGCCTCAACACAGGGGTT
>JBEKED010000103.1:0-11543 GCA_050014035.1 Terriglobales bacterium | reverse complement strand
CCTGCAGTTGCCCGCCCCGCAAAACCCATTTCTTCTGCACCTTACGCGCACCCCATCGCTCGAAGGTCACTGCCCCGCGTTACAAAAGTTTCCCGCCAAATCCCCCCAATCCTTCCCCACCCGTCCGCTGGCTGTTATCAATAGTTATTGCCGTTATTTTGCCGTGGGGAATTGCATGCCGGCTTTCCCGGGCAGGAGTTCGTCCGCAATGAAAAGTCGCCCTCAATCCTGGAGGGGAATGCGCCCGATAGCACGCGCGTTTATCGCCGTAGTCCTAATCTGCGGCACGACCGTCCTGACCTATTCGGTGTTGCACGCCAGAAGCGCGAATCCGCTCAAGTTTTTCTGTTATCTGGTAATTGCCCTCGCCGCGTCCCGCCTCAAAGTCAACCTCCCCGGCATCACCGGGACCATGTCAGTCAACTTTCTGTTCCTGCTCTTGGGCGTGCTCGAACTGAGTTTGCCCGAAACCATCGTCATGGGCTGCGCCGCCGTCGTCGTGCAGTGTCTTGACCCCGAGTCGCCCAATCCCATTCAAGTCGCCTTCAACATCTGCTCGACCGCGCTCGCCGTTGCGATAACTTTTTTCACCTACCGCTATGCCCTGTTGCACAGCGCCGTGAATAACCCCTCCACCTCGTTATTTCTGGCCGCGGCCGTTTACTTTGTGGCCAACACGCTTCCGGTGGCCACCGTCATCTCCTTGACCGAGCGCCGGTCCCTGCGCAAGATCTGGTCCGAGTGCTACTTCTGGAGCTTCCCCTATTACCTCGTAGGTGCGGGCGTGGTCGGCATGATCAGCTGGCTGCACGGCTTCACCGACTGGCAAACCTCGCTGCTCACGCTGCCGGTCGTCTACCTCATTTATCGCTCCTATCGCCTTTACCTGGGAAAACTCTCGAACGAGAAGCGCCACGTCGAAGAGATCGCCGACTTGCATATGCGCACCATCGAAGCCCTGGCCCTCGCCATCGAGGCCAAGGACCAGACCACCCACGACCACTTGCAGCGCGTCCGCGTCTACGCCGTCGAAGTGGGCAAGGAACTCAACGTCGGGCCCGAGGAAATGGAAGCCTTGCAGGCCGCCGCTTTGCTGCATGACATTGGCAAGCTGGCCATTCCCGAGCACATCGTTTCGAAACCGGGACGCCTCACGCCGGAAGAATTCGAGAAAATGAAAATTCATCCGCTCGTCGGGGCGGAAATTCTGGAGCGCGTGCAGTTTCCCTACCCCGTCGTCCCCATCGTGCGCGCCCACCACGAAAAGTTCGACGGCAGCGGTTATCCGCTCGGACTGAAGGGCACGGAAATTCCGATTGGCGCCCGTATCCTCTCCGCCGTCGATTTTCTCGACGCCCTCGCTTCCGATCGGCAATATCGGCGCGCGCTTCCATTGCACGAAGCCATGGCGCGCCTGGTCGATGAATCAGGAAAGTCTTTCGATCCGGAAGTAGTCCGCGTTCTCGAACGAAGATATGTGGACCTGGAACAGTTGGTCCACCAGCGCACCAGCAAGCTGGGCAAACAAAAGCTGTCCACGGAAGTCAAAGATACCAATGTCAACGCCGAGCCGTCTCACGGGCCCGCCGCCGGTTTCGAGGCGCAAGGCCGCCGCCAGCTCCCGGAGCGCAGTTTCTTGAGCTCCATCGCCGCCGCCCGTCAGGAGGCCCAGACGCTTTTCGAACTCAGCCAGGACCTCGGAGCTTCGCTCAGCCTCGGCGAAACGCTCTCCGTGTTCGCCGTGAAGCTGCGCCACGCCATGCCTTACGATGCCATCGCCATCTACGTCCGCCACGGCGACGAACTCGTGCCTGAGTATGTCAATGGTGACAACTTCCGCCTCTTCGCTTCGCTGCGCATTCCGATGGGACAGGGCCTCTCCGGCTGGGTCGCGCAAAATCTCAAGCCAATTCTCAATGGTAATCCCTCGGTCGAACCCGGTTATTTAAACGACAGCTCGAAGTACAGCACGCTCAACTCCGCCCTGGCCGTTCCGCTCGAAGGCTTACAGGGCGTGGTCGGCGTAGTCGCTCTCTATCACGCCGAGAAAGACTTCTTTACTTCCGACCACCTCCGCATTCTGCTGGCCGTAAGCTCCAAGATGGCGCTCGCCATCGAGAACGCGAAAAAGTACGAGCAGGCGGAGAGTTCCGCGGTCACCGATTTCCTCACTGGCCTGCCCAACGCGCGCTCCTTATTCATGCAACTCGATCGCGAAATGGCGCGCTGCAAACGTGACAACAACACGCTCACCGTCATGGTCGCCGACCTCGACGGCTTCAAGCAGATCAACGATCGCTTTGGCCATCTCGAAGGCAATCGCGTGCTCCGCCTGTTTGCCCACTCCCTCAAGGAAACCAGCCGTGAGTACGATTACGTGGCGCGCATGGGCGGCGACGAATTCGTGGTCATCGCGCCCGGTCTCACCCCTGAAGCCGCCACCCGCAAAGCCGAACAGATGCGGGACCTCGCCCAGCAGGCAGGGAAGGACATCTGCAACGAAGACATCCTGTCGCTGAGCGTGGGCAAAGCGATTTATCCCGAAGACGGGATGGATGCGGAAAAGATCCTCTCGGAAGCCGACAAGCGCATGTACCTCCAGAAGCGCAGTCAGTCCAATCCCAAAAATCGTCGCCTGTATCCGCGCGTGCGCGGCCGCCTCACTACCGAAATTTCTGGCGTCAGCCTGCAACACCCGCAACTCGGCATCGTTACCAACCTCAGCCTGGGCGGCTGCTACGTTGAAACCAGCGGGCTGCTGCTCCCCGGAGCCGAGTTGAAACTCACCTTCTCCCACGAACATACCAACGTTTTGCTGGAAGCCGAAGTAGTCCGTTTTGACATGGGAATCGGCGCCGCCCTCAAGTTCCAGGAAGCCACGCACGAGCTTCGCGCCGCCTTGCAACGCATCCTGGATCAGTTGGCCGCCATGGAAGCGGTGGTGGATCTAAAACGCAGCCAAACCGCCGCCGGCAAGCTCGTGTAGTGCGGACACTCCTGTCCGCTGCCCTTGATTTTGACTGCCGCTGCCAGACGCGCGTCTCTACAATGAGGTACCTTCTTGCGAGAAACTTTCAGCTGAATGGAACCGGCATTCCCGTATCCGGCGGAATCTCGATTTGTGGCATCTCGATCGCCGTCATCTCCAACGGCCGAATCTGAATCAGCCGCGCGCCCGACGTGCTCGGCGGTTTCGACAGCCCTTGCCGCAGCATATTCGCCGTCGGCACTCCCGTCCGGTAGAACGACTTCTCGCAATCGGCCGTCGACGGCCCCCGCATGCTTCCTTCCAGATACGCCAACCCCGGGCATCGCGTGCAACTGGTCACGTGCGTGCACGACGAGCAAACCGTCAGGTCCTTCGCCTGCACCGACCGAACCTCTTTCATCTGCGGAGAAAAATTCCAGATATCCAGAAACTTCTGCTGCCGGATGTTTCCCGTCGGCAGTGGAAACTGCACGCACGGAAAAACGTCGCCGTAGGGCGAAATGTAGCAGAACGAATGCCCCGCGCTGCACGAATAACCTTCCAGGTCCTTCTCCGACGGCGGCTGCGGAGGCGCGCAGAATTCCTCCTGGTTCCCAACCAGCGCCGGATTCTGGAAAACGCCCGTGAGCTCTTCTCCCGGAATGCGCAGCGCCAGAACATCGGTTCCGCCGTCCATCATCGGAGTAATCGTCGGATCCAGCGTGTAATGCGCGTCCAGCTCCACCGCCAGTTTTTGCACCGCCATATGATCGGACGAATTCACCGTCATCAATACATTCGCGATCGTAACCCGCAGCCCCTGCTCCCGCAGAAAACGAATCGCCTTCACGCTGCGCTCGAACGAGTGCGGCAGTTTGGTGATGGCGTCGTGCACTTCCGCCCGATGCGAATAGATACTGATCTGGATCGTGTCCACGTCCAGTTCGCGCAGTCGCCGCGCCTCCGCTTCGTGAATCATCACCGCGTTGGTCTTGATCTTGACGTTGAACATCAGCCGCCGCGCATATTCCACAATCTCAAAAAAGTCGCGGCGCATAAACACCTCGCCGCCGCTCAGCGTCAGAAAGAAAACGCCGGCTTCCGCCATTTGATCGAGCGTGTCTTTGATTTCCGCCGTCGTCAGCTCGCCATGATCGTCGTGGTCGAGATAGCAATGCACGCAGCGCTCGTTGCAGCGATACGTGACATCCATGTGCACCGCCAGCGGCACGCCCAGGTTGAATGCTTTTTGCCCAACTTCACTCATCAGCGTCATCAGGGAGTCTCCGATGCCATCGGTTCATTGGACATAATCAGAATGCCGTGACTCGAGAGTTCGGTGACGAACTGCTCGGCGTCAGCCTGCGCCTGTTCCAGATCGACTTCAAATTGCCCGCACACCCGGTCGCGCACAATATCGCGCAGCGGAGTGTGCCCGTCGGCCGCCTGGAAAATCGCCGTCGCCACTTCGTTCAGCGTGAAAAAAGTCGAATCGGCCGAGTTCATCACCATCATTTCGCCCGCCAGCGCGCGCGCCGCAATCGCCGAACTGCGCGCGATGTAAATGCAATTCTCAGGCATGCTGCGGAACCCCCTGCCAGTTGCGAATCTCGTCCCACACCCGCGCATCGGGATAAAACGTCAACCGGCGAACCGGAACCGTGTCGACGAAATCGCACGCCGTCGCGAACAGTCGATCCACCAGGTCGTGGTCCTCCGCGAAAAACAAAGTGTTGCGCAGAAGGCGCCGCACCGCTTCCGCCGACGACAGGTCGTCAACCCGATTCGACGGACCCTGCTCCAGAAAAAACAGCGCCGAAACCGCAGCGCAGCAGTTCTCCCCCGATCGCGCCAGCTCTCCCGCAAAAGGTGTGCCGAACGCCGAGTACCCGCCCGCCTGCGGACGCAGATAGGAAATTTCGTCGCTCAGCAGCGTGACATCCGCGGGAGCCAGCCGCGTTATCGTGGTTTTGCCCGCTCCCGATACGCCCGCGAACAGATACGCGCGCCCATGGCAAATCGCACTGGCCGCATGCAAAAGAAATCCGCCGCGCTCCGCCAGAATCAGCGTGTGCAAAATACGCAGCACCGAATCGAGAGAATACGGATTCGCATTCTGCCGCACCCTGCCTCGTCCCGTGCGCGGGTCCCAGCGGGCGCGGAAGTCGCCGCGTTCAATCAGCCAGCCATCACCCTCCCGCCGCACCCGAACGTCTTCGTCTGAGGTCGATCCTACAGGAACCAGATCGAACTCCAGCTCGAACTCGGAACGCGAAGAAACGAGGAACCCGTCATAACGCTGCCGCAGCAGATTGAGAAAATCATCGTCTGAAGTAGTCAGAGCAATCGGAATCCCACCGATCTCAACGCACGCGACTTTTCGAGGCCCGTCCATCATACTTTGCCCACTTCGATGCCCCGTTCCGGATTTTGCTTTTGGGTGGCGCAGCGGTCTTGCTCTTGGGGGGCGCCGCGGTCTTGCTTTTGGGTGGCGCAACGGTCTTGCTCTTGGGGGGCGCCGCGGTCTTGCTCTTGGGGGGCGCCGCGGTCTTGCTTCGTATCAGGGTACCGCTTTAGCGATACCGCAAGTCGTTTCAAATTAGATGCCCCTTTAGGGGCCAGACGTCGGAATTCGAATTTTTCAGCAACCTGTTCAGCCGCTGAGGAAGCGCCGCCGCGGTCTTGCCTTTGGGTGGCGCAGCGGTTCACCGCTGCGATATCCAGCCTGCTTTCGATCACGGCTTTAGCCGCTGAGGCAACGCCGTCGCGTGCAACCGAGTTTTTCAGCAATCCGTGAAGCCGCAGCGCCAGCCGCAGCGCCGGCCCGCAATGGCAGAACACCCTTCCCAGCGCACGCGACAGCACCGATCGAGATAAAAGGGAATTTCCCTCAGGCCCCCGAGTCAACCGTCCCAGCAGCGCATCCGCAGGAAACCAGGGGTCGGGACCAGGCATCGAATCGCCCCGCAGCAAAAATCCGTCCCCTGTAGCCGCGACCAAACGATGCAGGAAAAGCCGCCCCTCATCTAGCGCCAGCACAATTTCGCCCGGCCGCACATCGGCCAGCGAGCAGCTTGTAATTTCGACTCCATCACCCGGCCAAAGCGTCGGCAGCATGCTCTCCCCATAGACCCGCAGACGCACCGACGCAGGCACGCCTTCAACCTCGCTGCCGAAACCGCAGCCACGCAAAACATCCGCCACTAATGCGGAGCGCACCACGCTCCCACCCGCGTCCATTACACTTGCCGAGTTCTCCAGCGTCAGGAGGTTTTGGTCGAAAACTGACATGGGCCACTGACGGCAATGACTTTGCCGCACGATAGAGCGAGCGTCTCGAACACCCGTTCGTGGCGAAACGCCGGCTTTTGGTAGACCTTTTTTTTCACACCCGTGCGTCCGGGCTGCTGCCGTTTTTCGAAAGGGGCGTGATTGTCCTTCATAGTTGGTCAAGCCAGTCGATCAGATAGCTGACTCTATCCCCCAGTTCAGACTTGAGAGTAAAGGCAGTGTACTACACGGCTTTCCCCGGTGCCAACGCGATCGGGCCGCTATTCAAAGAGCGAATCAACATGCTCAATAAAACGAAAGAGTTCCATCCTGCCGCGCCCGCCGCAAACTGAGTGACAAGCCCGCCAGCGCCAGCGGCAACAACACCACGCAAAATCCCGCCAGCACCGCCAGTGTCGGAGCCATCGCCATGATCGATCTTCCCTCCAGCAGCGCTTGGCGCATTCCCGTGATGGCGTAAGTCAGCGGAACCGCGCGCGACAGAATCTCAAGCGGACGCGGCAAGCTCTGGGCCGGAAACATGGTTCCGCTCAGAAACCACAACCCCGAACCAAGCAGCCACAAAAGCGCCGAGCCTTTCTGGAAGGCAACCTGCAACGTGGCCGCCGCGATCCCCACCGCGAGAGCGATGGCTAACGAAAAAATCAATACCGCCGCGCAGGAGAGTAAGTTGGCGTGAATCGATGCCCGGAAAACTGCCACGCCCGCGAAAAGATAAATCAGCAGATTGACCAGGCTTCCCGAAAAAGCAGAAATGGAACTGAGAATCACGAGTTCAGCCGGAGCCGTCGAAGTCGTCAGCAGCACTTCCAGAGTTCCCGTCTGTTGCGCTTCCTGCACCGCGCTCAGAAAGGCTTGCGCGCTCATCACAAAAAAAGTGTAGACGCCCGTCCCCACCAGCAGAAATGGAAAGTACTCGACGCCGTCGGGACGAAACCCAGGACCAATGGCGCGCGAGAGAAAATAAAAAGCCGCCAACTCCGTAAACACTCCGACCAGGGTCACGATAAAACCGCTGCGGTGGCGAATCGCCGTAAGCAAATCGCGCCGCAGAATCGCGTAAAGCTTGTCCAGAGTCGAAATCATAAAAACGAAATTTGTAATTTTGTAATCGGGTAATTTGGTAATCTAGCTGCCCTTGGGTGCCAAATTACAAAATTACCCGATTACCAAACTACAAAATCTCCAAATCACAAATTACAAATCGCTCCCTCGCTCTCGCCCGTCATCCGGAAATAGAAGGCGCGCATCGCCTCCGCGCTCTCGCCATCGCTCACGACGCGATCGGCCAGCAACTCACCCCGATGCAGCAGCAGCAGGCGATCCGCAACCGCCGCCGCTTCCGCAAAATTGTGCGTAGCCAGCAGAACCGTAGTCTGTTGCCGCGCCAGCGCCCGGATCGTGGCCCAGAAGTGCGCCGTGGTGCCGGCGTCAAGGCTGCGCGTCGGTTCGTCCAGCAAAAGCACACTCGGACGCTTCACCAGCGCCCGCGCAATTCCCAGCCGCTGATACATGCCGCTCGAAAACTTCATCACCAGTATGTCCGCCTGCTCTTCAAGACCGGTATCGCGGAGAACTTCCTCAACCCTTTGCGCGCGCTCACCGCGCGAAACTTCGTCCAGCGTGGCAAAGAATTCAAGATTCTCACGAGCCGAGAGTCGAGGAAAGAACGAGCGTTCCGCGGCGACCGCAATCCCAACCTGCCGCCGCACTTTACCCGCATCGCGCCGCGCCTCGAACCCGCCCACGCGCACCGCTCCCGCATCGGGCAGAAGCATGGTAGAAATCAGTTTGAGAGCAGTAGTCTTTCCGCTGCCGTTCGGCCCCAGCAGCGCCACCACCTCGGCCGCAGCCGCCGAAAACGAAACATCTTTCAAGGCAATGGTTTCGCCGTGCCGCTCCCGTCCCAGCCAGTTGAACAGCGCCGGACGATGGCGAAATATCTTGCGAACGGATTCAAAGACGATGCGATCCATGAAAGCAGCTGCCAGTTGCCGGTATCCAGTTGCCAGTCATTCTGAGGCTGGGTGCTGATTACTGGCAACTGGCGGCTGGCAACTGGGGATACTTACACGCCCAGCTTCTTAACTTCGTCGTTGTAATACTTGCGGTAGAGGATCGACCACTCCTCCGACCCCTCGATGATGGTGCGACGCTGGCTTTCGATTTTCAGGCGGGCAGCTTGGTCGATGCGGGCTTCCTGCATGAGCAGATCTTCAAGAATCTTGCGCACTTCCAGCCGGATAGTATTGCGGTCCTCGATAAAGTCGACTTCATCCAACTCGGCAACCGCGTCCGTTACGACGTGGGCGAGTTTGTTGACCTTATCGCGGCTCAAGCGCACGGCGGGGGCGTCCTCATTGTTTCGGTTTTCAGATCTCAGATTTCGGTTTTCAGCTTAAAGAACAGCCTTGTATTTCTTGACCAGCTCGGTCTTCACTTTACGAAACATTTCCTGATAATTAGCGCCGCTCTTCTGCATTTCCTCGGAATAAGCCTCGAGAATAACGCGCACCTCATCATTAATGCGATCTTCAAGCGCCAGTTCGTCCTGCAACGCCGCGTGCACCTTCTCGGTAAGCACAGGCATTGCCTTGGTCTCAATCAGACCGCTCGCCACCAGTTTTTTGGAAACTTCGCGGGCGAGATAGCCCACATATTCTTTAGAAAAGAGCATGATAAAACATCTTTTTTGCGAAAAGAAAGTTTATCACACGCCCGTCAGACTGGAGCGAAAGCCCCGTGTTGAATAGTGGTTGTAGCTTGAAGAGGCGTTGAAAGGGCACAGCTTCACAGATTGCTCAAGACTCAGTTGGTTGCACCTATTCGGACCGATGGGTGCCCCATCCTTGCGCGTCTTTTGCGCAAGGGTGGGATTCCACTGAACCGTCCCCAAAAGGATTCCGCGTTTGCTTTTGCTTTTGTTCTTGCTTTTGCACCCGTTCTTGCTTTTGCACCTGTTCTTGCTTTTGCACCTGTTCTTGCTTTTGCACCTGTTCTTGCTTTTGTCTTTGGGTGGCGCAGCGGTTTACCGCTGCGATAAACGCCTTATCTTCGGTGCCGGCTTTAGCCGCTGAGGGACGCCAATTTCCAACCTGCACCACGACCGTGGCAAAGCAGTCGACCTCGCTTGCCTGAGAGCAGCAGCACCGTCTACCAAGACACGAGGAATTCCACCTGCTGCTCAATTTCACCAATCGTCACCGGAGCAACCCCACCCTCCCTCAGCTGCTGGTTAAGTTGCACCAATCGACTCCGCTTGAATCCAGTCCATTCCGCGATGCGTGCTTTGACCTGTGTGCTCGACTCGTTATAAACCGCAATCGCCTGCGAGGGCACGGCCCGATCTCCGTTCTCGACCACGCGCAGCGCCGAAGCCAGCCCCGTATAAGCTTCCTGCAGTCCCAAGCCCGGCCCGGTTTTATTCGTAAGCATCTTGCCGATGGCAGATTGCACCTCGGCCAGCGCCGCCCTGAGCTTCGCGTTCTGTGCCGTTAGTTTTTGTTGAGCCTCCGCCAGTTGTTTTTGCGCCGATCCGATCTCGGCCAACGCTCGTCGCGCGTCGATGGTCTCGCCAAACATCTGCCGTCCCAGTCGCAACTGCTCGGCAAGGATCTCGGGAGTCGCCGGCGAGCGCGGGTCCATAATGATTTTCAGCGGTTGCGTCAGCGTCTTTCCATCCACCGTCAGTCGCACCTCATAGACTCCCGGAGCAGCCTTCGGCCCACTAGGGGTGCGGTATTCGGATTCCTCGTCCGCGGCCGGCCCCCCGGTGCTGCTCCACGTAAGATTCCAGACGAAGCGGTGCATGCCCGCAGTCTTTTCCAAGACTTCCGGCTTGGGAAACCAGCGCTCGGCAACAGGTAGCGCCTGGTGTTTCCACGTGCTTTGCGAAGTACTCTGCGAAGCCTGATCTCCCGCAGCCCGGTCCGTCGAAACAAATTTCCGCACCAGCGTCGGTTGCGCATCGAAAATCTCCAGTTGCACGCTGCTCGCCGCCGAAGGCAGAAAATAATCCAGCATCGCGCCATTCGGAGGATTCTCTGCCGTCGGCTCCTCCGGCGGAAGCGGCGACCCCGAAAAGGAATCGTGATCCATCCGAATCGCCGTGGCCGGACCGTAAAACCACGGTCCCCCCGCCCGGTTCGCATCAACCATCCGCGCCTGGCGAAGCGGCGTGATGTTATCGAGAATCCAGAAAGCCCGTCCAAACGTGGCCGCCACCAGGTCATCTCCGTGAATCGTAAGATCGCGCACTCCACTCATCGGCAGATTCCATTGCAACGACTGCCAATGGTCCCCGTCATCCCACGACACGTAAACTCCAAATTCGGTTCCGGCAAAAAGCAGACCCTTAGTCTGCGGGTCTTCACGAACCGCCCGCAAAAATGCCGGAGCCGCCAGCCCGTTCGTCACCAGTTGCCAGCTCGCTCCATAATCGCGCGTGCGATAAATAAACGGCGTCTCATCGTCGACCCGGCTCCGGTCGACAGCAGCATAGGCCTCGCCGGCATCGAAGTGCGAAGCTTCAATCAGCGAAATCTTGCTCCAGTCGCTCACTCCCGCCGGAGTCACATCTTTCCAATTCTTCCCGCCATCGCGAGTCAGGTGAATCAGCCCAGTATCGCTGCCCGCCCAAATCAGATTGCGATCGAGCGGCGATAGCGCAATCGTGTACACGACTCCATAACCGGCGCGCTTCGCCTGCTCCAGATTCAGAGAACTCGTCGGCTTGCCCCCACCCTGCCCATCGCCAATCGCTCCCGTGAGATCGGGACTGATCGTCTCCCAGTGCAGTCCGCCATCGACCGTTTTCATCACATACTGCGTCCCCAGATAAAGCGCCGTCGGCTCCGCCGGAGAAGCAACCAGCACCGGAGTCCAGGGATCGCGATATTTACGTTCATAAATCTCCGCATTCCACGCAAATGCCGGCCACGGAGCAATGTCCTGGCTCAGCCCAGTCCGTTTGTCGTAGCGGTCGACCGTACCGTAAGTTCCGGTAATGTAAACAATGTCGGAGTTCTGCGGATCGACCACCATGTATCCGCTCTCGCTCGGGCCCGACGGATACCAGTCGCGCGGCGTAATCAGAGCGTGGTCAGTGCGGCTCAGAGTCGCGGCGCTCCCACTATCCTGCTCCGTGCCATACACAGTGTAAGGAAACTGGCTGTCGGTGGTCACATGATAAAACTGCCCCGTCGGCTGGTTGTACCAAGTGCTCCAAGTCTGCCCGCGATTCAAACTGATCGTGGTTCCCTGGTCGGTAGCGAGCACCATGCTG
>JBEKED010000102.1:0-11691 GCA_050014035.1 Terriglobales bacterium | reverse complement strand
CTCGTGCAATCGCCGATCAGGCGCGCACGATTCGCATCCCGGTGCACATGATCGAAACTATCAACAAGCTGATCCGCACGTCGCGGCAGTTGGTGCAGGAACTGGGACGCGAGCCGACGTCGGAAGAAATCGCCAAGCGCATGGACATTCCGGTAGCAAAAGTCCGGAAGGTCCTGAAGATTGCGCAAGAGCCGATCTCCCTGGAAACGCCGATTGGCGAAGAGGAAGATTCGCACCTGGGCGACTTCATCGAAGATCGAGCTGTAGTTTCGCCGGCCGAAGCGGTAATCAACGTCAACCTCAAAGACCAGACTTCGCAGGTGCTGCGCACGCTGACGCCGCGCGAGGAGAAGGTCATCAAGATGCGCTTCGGGCTCGAAGACGGTTCGGAGCACACGCTGGAGGAAGTCGGCCAGTCGTTTGCAGTGACGCGCGAGCGCATCCGCCAAATCGAAGCCAAAGCGCTGAGAAAGCTGCGCCATCCATCCCGCTCGCGAAAGTTGCGGGCGTTTATGGACGGAGTAAGAGACTAGGTCAGAGGTTTGAGGTCAGATTGTAGAGGTGGGGGCGCGAGGAATCGCGCCCCTTTTTTGTTGGACAGCCATCGCAACAAGTCCCAAGGCCGCTGGTCCTTCCCAAGAAACCAACTCCGGGTGTAAATTCGGCAGCTAGAAGAGCACGGTCATGGACGATGCAGAACTCACGATTCAACGAGATTATGCGGGAACTTAAGAAGAAACCGAGCGTCGCGAGACCGCGCCTGCTGAATCTGAAGAACCCTAAGACCGGGAGTCAGACCTTCTACAGCAAACAGATCATCGACGAACTCGCAAACTACTACACGACTAACAAAACTCCGGCGGCAAAGTAAGCCTTGCAACAGCTTCACCCTCGCCGAAACGGATTCCTTACCCGGACACTCCCATACAATCTCCCGTGCTCGAAGTCCTCAGAGACGATCTCCTCCAGCCCATAATGCTCGGCGTAGGCCCAAAGATGAGCATCGAACCAGGAAATCCGATATGCCGCTGCGCCCAAAAGCGCTGAACGAACTACCGCCGCGTTCGGATAAAGGATGGGGAACAGAGTCATGAGTTCTTCAACTTCGTGGCGCGCTTCGTCCGAGGACAGCAGGGGATCCGAGCCGGCTCTTGTGCGTGTCACCGCGGACAGAAATTCGATCAGCGCTTGATGGGGAATTCGGGCGGAATCGTCGGCTAATCCGTTATGAAGCAGATCGCGAGCGATCCGTTGCTTGTCCGGAAAACGTGGGTCGAAGCGGTACACCAGAATATTAGTGTCAACGAGGAAGGCCACGATCGTAAAGGTCCTCTCTCGTCCAACCGCGGTTTGAGGGTTCGGCGCCGAGCGCATGCTTCTTGCGGAATGCAGCGTTTCGTTTTTCCTGGCGGGCCGTCGCCTGCTCGAAAAGCCCGAGCCGTTGCTGGAGCGTGGCAGCGTCCGCTCTGCGCGATGCGGACCGCGACCGTTTTACGACCCGTATCGTCTCCCCTGCCGGCAACCAGTCCAATTCGTCTCCGGGGCGAATCTTGTACTGCTCGGCGATCGCCTTCGGAACCGTCAACTGTAGCTTGCTCGTCACCTTTGCCATAATGCCAATATAGCAAGGATACAATCCTTGTTCAATCCTTGTTAAAACTTCATCCGCTGCACCCTGCTAGAATCGACCTATCACATGGATGCCGCTCACATTCGCAATTTCGCGATCATCGCGCACATTGACCACGGGAAATCCACCCTGGCCGACCGCCTGCTGGAACTGACCGGCTCGCTCGCCATGCGCGAAATGCAGGAGCAGGTTCTCGATTCGATGGACCTGGAGCGCGAGCGTGGTATCACCATCAAGGCGCATGCCGTCCGCATGTTATATCCCGCGCAGGACGGCCAGATTTATCAGCTCAATCTGATCGATACTCCGGGACACGTCGATTTTTCCTACGAAGTCTCCCGCTCGCTGGCCGCCTGCGAAGGCGCGCTGTTGGTGGTCGACGCCTCGCAAGGCGTGGAAGCGCAGACGCTAGCGAACTCATATCTCGCCATCAATCATGGCCTCGAAATTATTCCCGTGATCAACAAGATCGATTTGCAGAGCGCCGATGTTGAACGCACCAAGGAGATGATCGAGAGCGCCGTCGGCCTTGATGCGAGCGACGCGTTGCTGATCAGCGCCAAGACCGGCCAGGGCGTGCCCGACGTTCTCGAAGCCATCGTGAAGCGCGTTCCTCCGCCAAAAGGATCGCCGGAGCGGCATCTGCAGGCGCTGCTCTTTGATTCCTGGTTCGATCCCTATCGCGGCGTGGTCGTGCTGGCGCGCGTATTTGAAGGCAGGTTGCGCAAGGGACAGAAAATCCGTCTGTGGTCGAACGGGCACGTGTTTCAAGTGGAAACTCTGGGCGTGCTTACGCCCAAGCCGGTAGAGATCGACGAACTGGTGGCGGGCGAAGTTGGATTCATCATCGCGAATATCAAGAACGTCGCCGATACCAAGATTGGCGACACCATCACCGACGATGATCGCCCGTCGCTCCAGGCCCTGCCCGGGTTTGAAGAAATCAAGCCCATGGTTTTCGCCGGCCTCTACACGGTCGACGCGCACGAGCACACGCAATTGCGCGAGGCGCTGGAAAAATTGAAGCTGAACGATTCGTCATTTTTCTTCGAGCCGGAAAGTTCGGTGGCCCTCGGATTCGGCTTTCGCTGCGGCTTTCTGGGTCTCTTGCACATGGAGATCATCCAGGAACGGTTGGAGCGCGAATACAATCTCGAACTGATTACGACGGCTCCCGGCGTGCGTTACCAGATTACCAAGACCGACGGCGAAGTGATCGAAGTCGATAATCCTTCGCGCTGGCCCGATGTCAGCGAGATCGCCAAGGTCGAAGAGCCGGTGATTCTCGCGGTGATTCTGACCAACGAAGAATATGTTGGCGGCATCTTAAAGCTGGTCGAGGAGAAGCGCGGCAAGCAGAAAAGTTTTGAATACGTCAGCTCCTCGCGTGTGATGCTGCAGTACGAGCTGCCCCTCAATGAAATCGTGCTCGATTTTTACGACCGGCTTAAGTCGGTGTCGCGCGGTTACGCTTCGCTCGATTATCACCTGTCGGGCAACTGGGTTTCGCCAATGTCGAAGCTCGACATCATGGTGGCAGGAGAGCCGGTGGATGCGCTTTCAACCATCATCCATCGCGACTTTGCCTACGAGCGCGGGCGGGCGCTGGCCACGAAAATGAAGCAATTAATTCCGCGGCAGATGTTTGAAGTCGCAATTCAGGCGGCGATTGGAGCGAAGATCATTGCCCGCGAGACGGTGCCCGCCATCCGCAAGAACGTGCTCGCCAAATGCTACGGCGGCGACATTACGCGCAAGCGCAAGCTGCTGGAGAAACAAAAAGAAGGCAAGAAGCGGATGAAACGCATCGGGCGTGTGGATATTCCGCAGGAAGCGTTTCTCGCGGTGCTGAAGGTGGGCGAGGACAGCAACTAACTCCAGTTAGTATCTCCACTAAATTCATTGGACTCGACCATGTCCTCCGGTATAACGTTCTCCGGTATAACAGTATTGCCCAGCTGTTATGTGGAAACGCATCGCCTTGCTCCTCGCCCTGTTCGCGGCTGCGCTGGCCTCGGCGCACGATAAGCCGGAGAACTGGCTGGAAGTCCGCAGCCAGCATTTCACGGTGGTGACGGACGCCAATGAGAAAACCGGGCGGCGCATCGCCGACCAGTTTGAGCGCATGCGCTCGGTCTTTCACGTCGCATTTCCGCACCTGTCCATCGAGAACGGATCACCCATTATCGTCGTGGCAGTGAAGAACGAAAAAGACTTCCGCGAACTCGAACCGAAGGTTTATCTGGCAAAAGGGCAAATCCAATTAGGCGGGCTTTTTCTGCGGGCTCCCGACAAGAACTACGTCCTCATGCGGGTGGATGCCGAAGGCGATCACCCTTACGCGGTGATCTATCACGAGTACACCCACTTCCTTATGAGCAAGGCCGCGGAATGGCTGCCCTTGTGGATGAATGAAGGACTGGCGGAGTTTTATCAGAATACGGACATCCGTGATAGGGATGCCGCCCTGGGCCAGCCCAGTCCGGAAAATCTGCAGTTACTGCGCACGAACCGGCCACTGCCGCTGGCCACGCTGTTCGTCGTTGACGCCAACTCGCCCTATTACCATGAGGAAAACAAGGGCTCCATCTTCTACGCGGAGTCGTGGGCGTTAATCCACTACCTCACCGTAAAGGATCGTCAGGAGAAGACGCAACGCCTGAAGGACTATGCCGAACTGCTGGTGCAGAAGGTCGACCCGGTGACGGCGGCTACCCGCGCGTTCGGAGATCTCAAGCAACTGCAAACGAATTTGGACGACTACATTCGTCAAGGCACTTTCAGCTATTTCAAACTCGCGACATCGACCGGGGTGGACGACACGGCATTCAAGGCGCGAGCCCTGACCGAGGCGCAAGCGGATGCGGTGCGCGCCGACTTCCTCGCCTACAATGATCGGGTTGCGGATGCCCGGCCGCTTCTCGACCGCGTGCTGCGTGAAGATCCACAGAATGTTTCCGCGCATGAAACCATGGGGTTTCTGGAGTTTCGCGCCGGCCACCTGGATGAGGCGCGCCAGTGGTACGAAAAGGCGGTGAAACTTGACTCGCAAAGTTACCTCGCCCACTACTATTTTGCCGCGACCTCAATGAACAGTGGCGCCAATCCCGCCAATGATGCCCAAGTGGAGAGCAGTCTTCGCGCCGCCATCAAGCTCAATCCGTCCTTTGCGCCGCCGTTCGAGCGCCTGGCGGCCTTTGAAGGCATGCGGCGCCAGAATCTCGATGAGGCGCACATGATGGTCCTCACCGCGGTGCAGCTCGACCCGGGAAATGTCGCCTATCGGATGACCGCAGCCAGCGTACTGATGCAGATGGAGCGGAGCAAGGACGCGGTGGCCGTGCTCCATGAAGCCTTGCGGATAGCCAAGTCTCGGGCGGATACGGCGATGGTGCAGAACCTTCTCACGCAAGTCGAACAATACTCCGCCGCGCAGCAACAGGAGGCGGAACAAAACCAGCGCCTGTCCGAAGCACTAAAAGCCGACGCCCAGGCGGAGGCCGCGGCAGGCGAGAGCAACGCCGACGCTGAGGTACACCAGGAAGATCTCCAAAAAGGACCTCATCATTTTCTGGCCGGAACCTTGCAGAATGTGCAGTGTCATTCGGCCGGCATCGTCCTGACCATCGTCGCCAAAAGCAAGACGATGACACTGCATAGCGGCAACTACTACAAAATCGAGTTTACGGCCATCGGCTTCACCCCAAAGGGTGACCTCAATCCGTGCAAGGATTTGGAGGGTAAGTCGGCAAAGGTCGAGTACGTGGAGTCACCCGCTAAGCCAGGGACTGCCTACGTGGTTGCTGTTGAGCTCCACAAATAAGCTGCTTATCGGAGGTTGCATGTTACGAATCAGAACAATAGTCATGCTGGTCGCGTGTTGCACGGCAGTTGCATTGGCTCAAAACCGGGCCGCCGCTTCGGAGCAAACTCCCCCAAATCAGGCGCAGCCGGTTAGCCCGCGCGTGCGCATTTCGACCGGAGTAATGCTCGGCCTGGTGAAACAGAAAACGCTGCCGGTTTATCCCGACGAAGCCATGAAAAAAGGAATTCAAGGCGATGTAATTTTGAAGATCGAGGCCGATGAAACCGGAAAGATAATCTGGAGCGCGCCCGTCCAAGGCGATCCCCTGCTGGTTGACGCCAGCACGGAAGCGTTGAAAACCTTCCGCTTTGCCCCTTACTTGCTCAACGGAGCCCCAGTCAAGTTTGAGAGCCAACTGGGATTTCACTTCTCAGTGGAGAAAACTGCCGACGGAGCGAATGGGCACGTCGAGTGCATGACGACGATTCCTGCTCGGCCGTAACGAAATTTTTAGAGTCGCACAGCGCTCGTTTCGAGTCGCATATAGGGAAGGAGAAAAACCAACATGCCAGAGAAAGCTTCCCCCACCGCTCTACTAGATGAAACCCAGTCGGCTTCCGAGAAAACTTATCCCGCAAAAGTATATTCGGCGCAAAGCCCAACCTCAGCCTTAGCGCCGGGCAAGATTCAGCGGCGAGCTCCTCGGCCTCAGGATGTCCAGATCGAAATTCTCTACTGCGGCGTCTGTCATTCCGATCTGCACACGGTTCGCAACGAGTGGGAGAGTGTTATGCCCACGGTTTATCCCTGCGTCCCGGGACACGAAATCGTGGGCCGGGTGGTGAAAGTGGGCAGCGCGGTCCAAAAGTTCAAAGAGGGCGACATTGCCGCGGTCGGCTGCCTGGTCGATTCCTGCGGCGTTTGCCCGGGTTGCCGCGCGGGAGAAGAGCAGTTTTGCGACGGTCCCGCAACCTTCACCTACAACGGGGAAGACAAGCAACTCGGGGGCGTGACCTACGGCGGCTACTCCGACAGCATCGTAGTCACCGAGAAATTCGTGTTGCGCGTATCCAAGGATCTGGATCTTGCCGCCGCTGCTCCTCTGCTCTGCGCCGGCATTACAACCTATTCGCCGCTGCGCCACTGGAATGTGAAGAAAGGCCAGAAAGTCGGCATCGTTGGCCTCGGCGGCCTCGGTCACATGGGACTGAAATTCGCTCATGCCTTTGGCGCCAATGTCGTTTTGTTCACCACCTCGCCGAACAAAACCGAAGACGCAGTACGCTTGGGCGCCGACGAAGTGGTGATTTCGAAAAACGATGCCGAGATGCAGAAACATGCGGGCAGCTTCGACTTCATCCTCGACACGGTTTCCGCTTCGCACGATTTGAATGCCTACCTCAACCTGCTGAAGCGGGATGCGACGATGACGATCGTCGGAGCGCCTCCAACCCCGTCGCCGGTGCTGGGCTTCCACCTGATTTTCAGGCGGCGGCAGTTGGCCGGTTCCCTCATCGGCGGCCTGCGCGAGACGCAGGAGATGCTCGATTTCTGCGCCGAACATGGGATTACCTGCGACGTCGAGCACATCAAAATTCAGCAGATCAACCAGGCTTACGAACGCCTGCTGAAAAGCGACGTGAAGTACCGCTTCGTTGTCGATATGGCATCGCTGAAGTAGAGGGCGAGGTAACACCTAAGAATTACGCCGCAGGGGCGTCCCACTTCTCGAAAAGCGCGAGAAGTGGGGCACCCGACGGTTTCTTTGGGTTTCTTTTCATGCGGCTAGTGCATGCCGGCGTGCACCAGATCGTGCTCGGGTGTTTCTTCGTAGGCATGTTCGCCGTGGATCGATTCATCGAGCCCAACTGCCTCGCTGATCTCGTCGACCTTCACCGGCGTGAACGCATCGATAATCCGCAACATCCCATAGGTAAAAACGAAAGCCCATACCGACGAGAAAGTTACGGCCACAACTTGTTTCAGCAGGAACGTGGGATCGCCGTAGAGCAATCCGTTCGCGCCCGCGGGATTAAATTCCTTGTTGGCAAAAATTCCCAGCATGACAATGCCGAGGAAACCGCCGACTCCGTGGACTCCCCAAACATCGAGCGCGTCATCCCATTGCATTTTGTTTTTCATCTCAACCGCGTAGTAGCAAACCACTCCTGAAACCAGGCCGATGATGACGGCAGTGGTCGGAGAGACATATCCGGCCGCAGGAGTAACCGTCGCCAGTCCGGCTACGGCTCCAGTGAGCAAACCGAGGAGCTTCGGTTTCTTCTCGTTGATCCAGGCCACCAGCAACCACGCAACTGCCGCAAACGAAGCGGCCAGATCCGTGTTGAGAAATGCGGTCGCCGTCACTGCATCGACGCGCATTTCACTGCCGGCGTTAAACCCATACCAGCCAAACCACAGCAAGCCCGTTCCGAGGGCAACCAGCGGAATGCTGTGCGGCCCGCGATCCTCGGTGTGGCGCTTCCCCACATACAGCACGGATGCCAGCGCCGCGATGCCCGCGATGTTATGCACCACGATGCCTCCGGCAAAATCAAGCACTCCCCACTTCTGCAAAAAGCCCCCGCCCCAAACCATATGCACAAACGGGAAATAAACAAACGTCAGCCATCCCGTCAGAAACAGCATGTAGGCCTTAAACGTGACGCGGTTGGCGAACGCGCCCGAGATGAGCGCGGGTGTGATAATCGCGAACATCATCTGATACGCGATAAACACAAACATTGGAATCGTGTTATTCGGCGACGCGGTCGTAAGGTCGACCCCGCGCAGAAGTGCATTGTGAAAGTTGCCGATGACCCCGTGCCAGTCGCCGCTGAAGCACAGCGAATAGCCATACAGGTACCAGATCACCGTCGTCCAGCCCATCGAAACAAAACTCTGAATCATGATGGCGAGCACGTTCTTGCGCCCGACCAGGCCGCCATAAAAGAAGGCGAGGCCGGGTGTCATCAGCATGACCAGGCTGGTGCATAGAATCATGAAACCAGTGTTACCGGTATCGAGATGCAGCATAGAATTTTCTCCAGGCGAGAAGGTTGGAAGACATAGGAGTCAGTAGCCTGAATCGGAGTATTCCGCAGTCGGCTTTCAAATGTGCGGACGAGGAAGCGTGTTTTCGGCGGGGCTGGAAATGTAGAAACGCCAGCGCTCTCCGGAGCCACGCTGACTCAGACCCAGGAGGACATCCAGTCTCCTCCTTTCTGTAGCAGCGTAGGGCTTGGCGGCCAGTCGCGCCGTGAGCGATGTCACACTTCGCTGTGACGAAAAAACGCGACGAAAAAACGCGACGAAAAAACAAGAACCAATCCGCCTCTTGCGTCCCCGAAAAGTGTCTCGTGCAAACCCCGATTTTTCAGCACCCTGGCTGGCTCTGGAGACAAGTTTACGCGAGCGCCAACCGCTGCCGATGCAGGCTGTCTCCTTTTGGATTATGTGCAAATCTCACATATTGTAACGAAAGGGCTGCCCAGCACGCGGTTCCGTCGATCGCCGTCGAAATCAGAGTTAACCAACCTGAAAACACAAGGTTAGCGATGGCCTAGCCGCGCTGCAATCGCTCCGCCAAATCTTCGGCACCCGTGAAACTCAAGCTCCGGACCTATCATCCACATACTTTTCCACAGGCAATCGGTGTCCCAAGGTCGAAATTCGTCGAATCCCTGCGTTTGATTCCTGTGGCGAGAAAGATCCTAATGGCGGTCGCTGCCGGCCGACTGCGTCCAGGCGGGCGCGGCAAGTTCCATTTGCCAGATAGGACCGCCCTCGACAAGCTGCCCTTCGAATTTAAACGCTAGAGGCGGAGTACCGTCGAAAATCCAAACCTGGCTATCGGGTGGTTGCTTCCCTACCAGCGGAGCCACCTTTCCGGCAATTCCCCCAATATCGATTTTCAGCTCATAGCGCATCGCTTCGTACTTGGAGTTGCCAATCCAGAACGGATCTTTAGTACCACTCGGGCTAATGTTCACCCGAACGATTCGCGGTTTCGGAGTCGTCACCAGCAAAGACACGGTGGTTTTGGCGCTGCCCGGTTGCAAGTTCTCCAGCATAGTGAAGAGAATGCCGTTGGCGAGATCGCTAGGCAGATTCATGTGCTGTTTGATTACTTTGTCATGTCCCTTTTCATCCTGAGATCGCACTTCCACCTGACCCCGCAGGCAGTCGATGAACACCTCTACCGGATTGGGGAACGAAGGGCCGCGTTCAATCAAGTGGTAATTCTGCAATCGAAAGCTCTTCGACTGCGAAAAGATGGCCGTCTCCTGGTACGTCGAACCATCCTTGAAGTGAAATTGAGTTTTATTGGTGACATGACTGCCGCTCGCTACCTGCGTGGAATCGCCCTCGGCAATCAGGGCTCCGTCGGGGGTTCGCAATACAAGAAAGCCGTGCAGAGCGCCGCGCTGGTGCCGGACCAGCACGTCGTCCGAGCGCACGATGGAAGGGGCGAGCAAGCTGACAATGGCCAGTCCAGCGTACAGTGCGAGGCGTCTGCTGGCTGTCGGCGGATGACTTTTTGGGCTCAATTCGTTTCTCCGTTGAAGCTCTTTCCGGTGGACGCAGTTCGACCGCGCCCATGCCATTGTAGACAGGTCTGGTTAGAGTATCGATGAAGTGGAACGGTTGTAAAGCAAAACAGGCGTCAGGTAGTGGGCCAGTTTGAATCTGTTTTGAAAGGGCGCGGCTTCACGGCGTGCGGATAAACTCCGATTCGAGCAGGGTTTGGGAAGGGCACAACTTCAGTCGTGCCGTAAGTCGTCAAAAATGGGTTCGCGCTTTAGCGCTCGGGGTGAGCTTTTTCTCCTCCAACAACTTTTTCCGCAAGCTGGGGTCATCATTCGCCAGGTTCATTATTCCCTTCCATCATGTTCGCGAATCGCGTCGAATTGTGCAGGAACGCCAGATTGAACTTCCCAATCGGTCCATTCCGCTGCTTGGCAATAATGATCTCAGCTCGGCCTTTCAGGTCGGGATCGTCCTGCTTATAGATCTCTTCGCGGAAGATGAACATCACCACATCAGCGTCCTGCTCAATCGACCCCGATTCGCGCAGGTCCGAAAGCTGCGGACGATGATCTCCTCCTCGGCTTTCCGGAGCGCGACTCAACTGCGACAACGCCACCACCGGAACCGCAAGCTCTTTGGCAATCGCTTTCAACCCGCGCGAAATCGACGACACTTCCTGCGTCCGATTCTCAAACCGCTTGCTGCCTCCCGACATGAGCTGCAGGTAGTCGACGACCAGCAAGTCAAGGCTGCCCTGCGATTGCTTCAGACGCCGAGCTTTGGCGCGCATTTCGCTGAGCGAGATTCCCGGAGTGTCGTCGATGAACATTTTCGCGTTCGAAAGCTCTTCCATCGCCCGCACGATCTTCTTCATGTCATCGCCCCAGAGCGAACCGGTGCGCATCTTGTGCGCGTCGACAATGGCGCGTGAGCACAGCAACCGCTGCAGCAAAGCCTCGCTCGACATTTCCAGCGAGAAGATGCCGACGACTTTGCCATCATCGATCGCGGCATTCTCGGCTATGTTCATGGCAAACGAAGTTTTGCCCATCGAAGGCCGAGCCGCCAGAATCACCAGGTCGGATTTCTGCAATCCGCTGGTCAATTCGTCCAGCTCGGTGTAATGCGTGGCAAGCCCAGTGATGCGCTGTCCGCGTTGCAGCAAAGCATCGACCGAGCCAAACGAGTTGCGGACAATCTCCTTGATGCCCTGAAAGCCCTTGCCAATCCGCTTCTCCGAAAGCTGGAAGACAGCCGCTTCCGCATCGTTGAGGATTTCGTCGGCCGGTTCAGCCTGCTCGCTAGCCTTGGCAATCGCCGCATTCGACACGCTGATCAGCCCGCGCAGTATCGCCTTGTCGCGGACGATGCGCACATAATGCTCGACCGAAGGCCGATCCGGAACGCCATCCAGCAGCCCGGAAATGTACCCCACATCGCCGACCGCTTGCAGATCCTTCTTCTGCTCCAGTTCCTCGACCAGCGTGATGATGTCGATGGGCCGCGAAGACTCGGCCAGATCCATCATGCGCGAATAAATGCGCCGGTGCGAATCGATGGAAAAGTCTTCCGGCCTCAGGTGCTCGGCGGCATCGTTGAAGGCATGATTATCCAGCAGCACCGCGCCGAGGATGGAGCGCTCGGCTTCAATGTTCGCCGGCAAACGGCCAATGCTGGTTTCGAGAGTCGCCACGATGTTTAAGTGAGTGCGTTGCATCGTAATCCA
>JBEKED010000101.1:0-13262 GCA_050014035.1 Terriglobales bacterium | reverse complement strand
CTTTGCCGCCAAGGAAGCCGGAATGAAGGCGCTCGGCACGGGATGGAGTCACGGCATCCGCTGGCGCGATATCGAAGTGGTGCGGCCGCAAGGGCAGCGTCCCACCCTTCAGTTTCATGGTGAGGCCGCGGCCATCGCGGCCAAGCTGGGCGCGAAAAACATCGCCCTCTCGCTTACCCACACGTCCGAGCAGGCCCTGGCCCACGTCATTCTGGAAGGCTAGCTCTCAGCCGTGAGCTCTCACCCCTAGCACAAACCGAGTCTCTGATCGGGCCACCAACCTGGTGATTCGAAACAATTTTCTGCCCCCTCGCAACAAGCTGCCCAGTTCTGGGTTTATATGGCCGTAACGTAATCAGGCCGAGTTACTGCTCGGGCCAAATTGATCAGATCAGACTGGATCAAACCAAATTGATCAAACCAAGGAAAGGCAATGAATATGAAACGCTCGGTTCGTAGGTTGGGAGTGGGGGTCTTAGGAGTTTTGATGTTATCGGTTTCGGTGCTGTCGCTTTCAACGCCGGCGTCGGCGCAAATTGGAATTGGGATTGGCATCTCGGTGCGGATCGCTCCGCCCGCGTTGCCAGTGTACGCGCAGCCCATTTGTCCCGGTCCGGGATATCTCTGGACCCCGGGTTATTGGGCGTGGAATGAAGATGGCGGCTATTACTGGGTTCCCGGCACATGGGTAGTTGCGCCAGTGGGCATGCTCTGGACGCCCGGCTACTGGGGGTTTGCGGGCGGATTCTATGGCTGGCACGCCGGTTACTGGGGACCGCATGTCGGCTTCTACGGCGGCATTAACTACGGCTTCGGATACGGCGGCGTAGGCTTCTTTGGTGGAGAGTGGAGAGGCGGCGCCTTCTTCTACAACCGCGCCGTGATGAACGTGAACGTGGGCGTCGAGGCGCGGCCCACGGCGGAAGAGGAAAGGTACGCGCACGAGCCGCACACCGAGGCACTGGCAGCGCAACGGGAACACGAACATGCCGCCAGCCAGAACCGTGCGCTGTTCGCGTCTGAAAATCATGGGCGTCCGGCGATCGCGGCCACAGCCCGGCCGGGCGAGTTCTCGGGACGTAACGTGACGCGAGCGTCCGGTGGCGAACGCAACTTCAACGAACGTGAAGCGTCTAGAAACGGCGGCAACGAGCGCGCGGCGCGTTCGGAGAACCGCGAACCTCGAAATAATGAGGCGCGAAACAATGAAGCGCGAAGCAACGAAACTCGCAGCAGCGAAGCGCGAAGCCACCAGGGACGGAACGAGGCCAGGAATAACGAATCCGGAAACCGGGAACATGCGTCGTCCCGGGAGAACGCCAAGCCCAGCCATCAGGAGAAGCAAACGCAGAAAAAAGCGCAGAAACAGGCAAAAAAAGAGCAGAACCGCAATGAACGCGAGCAGCGCCGCTAAGCCGGAGAGCGCAGAAACTGCGCTCGATTAGCCGCAAATCCGATTAGCCGCAAATCCTCGCATAAGACGGCTCCCATTCTTCGCCTCCTGGGCGAAACAATGGGAGCCGTCGTTTTCTTTCCCGCCTCATTTTTTCTTACCCAAAGAATCTTCTGGCTTGAATCTTGGCAACCTTTGCTATTATGTTGTGACGTTTACTGACTACCTTGCCTAGCCAGAAGCAGCTGAAATGGTCGCAACTCCGAGTCGGGCTCACCGTCGTGGCCGCGAGCGCCACGCTCATGGTGCTGATTTTCCTGATGAGCGGTACCGGCGGATGGTTGACCAACAAGATCACGATACGCTCGTACTTCGATAACGCGGGAGGCCTGCGCGAAGGCGCGCCGGTGCGTTTGGCGGGAGTGGACATCGGCAACGTGAAGGGGATCCGCATCGTGACCGGCAAGCCGCTGACGCCGGTCGAAGTCACGATGAAGGTGAACACTAAGTATTCTTTCAACCTGCGCAAGGATTCGGTGACGTTGCTCAGCACCGCCGGAATCCTGGGCGAGACCTACGTGGACGTGGACAGTAAGACAGCAAAAGGTCCGGAGGCGGTCGACGGCGACATTCTCGAAGCCCACGAGCAGCCCCAGATCGAAGATGTGGTGCGCGCCAGCCAGAGCACGCTGCAGAACATTGACGTTCTGCTCAAGCGCGTCGATCGCATCGTGGCTTTCATCGAAAGCGGCCAGGGTTCGATCGGCAAGGTCATTTACGATCCCGCGCTCTACAACCAGCTCAACGCGACCGTGGCTGAATTCAAGGGATTGGTGGATGACATCCAGAAGGGAAAAGGCTCGCTCGGTCCGCTCTTCACCAGCGACGAGATGTACAAGAAAGCGGTCGGAGCTATCGACAAAATTAATCTGATGATTGACGACTTGCAGCAGGGCAAAGGCACGGCCGGCAAGCTGCTCAAGGATCCCGAGCTGTATAACAACGCGAACAAGACGATTGCGAACGTTCGCCAGATAACCGACGACATCAATGCGGGCAAGGGCGCGCTCGGCAAGATGACGAAAGATGAGGAATTTGCCAATCACCTGCAGACGTTGATGGCGAATCTCTCTGCGCTTTCGCAGGGGCTGGAAAAGGGCGAAGGCACGGCGGGACTGCTGTTCAAGGATCCGGCGCTCTATAACAACAGCAACCAGATGCTGGTCGAGACGCGGGAATTGATCAAGGCAATCCGGGAAAATCCGAAAAAATACCTTACGTTCCACGTCAAAGTATTCTGACGAAAGTCCTTGGTCGATGATCGTTCGTCGTTGGCAAAAGCAGATCCCTCGTTGCCCGCGGTGGCTCATTTTGCCAGAACGTTGACCACAAAGGGCACGAAGGTCCACGAAGGAAAAGCCGGAGCGCTACCGGGACTCTCGACGGCTCGAAAGGCAAGGCAAGGCGTCCATCCAGTAGTGCCGGGAGGCGCTCCCGCAGTCTTTCCGATCCGAACCAAGCCAAACTTCCTGATGGGTCTCAACATTGAGCACATTATTGAGCACACGATTGAGCACATTGACCGTGACGTTCAGACCACCGTCTCGCTCATTAATTGTGGCCGTGGCATCGGCGTCAATTGTTCTCGAGAAGGTCAGGCGTTGTGTTCTGCCGGCTACGTCCGCTGTACAGTTCAACTGAATGCGAACGGGGTCGTTGGTTGCAATCGTCGACTCGATAATCGTCGGCTCGACAATCGGCTCGATAAGAACCTCTTCGTCCCATCCCATGTTTTCCAATATCGGCGCTCCGCCTTTCTTTCTACACGCGGCGACCAGCCGGGGAAAGTTACGGACGTCTCGACTGCCGGGCCAATGTCGGCCATGCACGATCGGAACAAGGGCGGTGCTCAACCGCGCGCCGTTTGTTCGCCGCTCAGCCTGACGGTCGCGACCCCAGTAGTCATGTGGAAAGTTCTCGACCTCATGCATAGCGACGCGAGCGTTTGTCGAGGGATCCATCACGGTTATGCTAGTCTACGGACGGTCCGCCTGGCGGGGATTGCCTAGCCGGGGGCCGAGTTCTCCATCCCGATTCGAGGATTCTAATGCGCAATTTCTTGACGATGTCGGTCGTTTCAGTGCTCGTTTCCATGATCCTTGTGCCTGCCTTGTTCGCACAGGAAAAGCCCGCTGACGTGCGTTTTTCCGTCGACATGCTCGATAAGAGTATCGATCCCTGTAATAACTTCTTCGCCTACGCATGCAGCAAGTGGATGGCGCAGAACCCGATTCCGGCGGACCGCTCCGGCTGGGGCCGCTTCCACGAGTTGCAGCAGCGCGGCGAATACGTGGTGCGCGACATTCTTGAAAAGGCGTCCGCCGAAAAGCCCGGTCGGAGCGTCAACGAGCAGAAGATCGGCGATTACTACGCGACCTGCATGGACGAAAGCGCAATCGAAAAAGCCGGCACCAAGCCGCTCGAGCGCGACTTCCATAACATCGCAGCACTCTCTTCCAAGGCCGACCTTCCGCAGGAGATTCTGCGCTTGCATCGCGAGGGCGTCGATGTGTTATTCGGCTTCGATTCCGGTTCCGATTTCAAGAATGCCAGCCAGATCATTGCCCAGCTCGACCAGGGCGGACTGGGCATGCCCGACCGTGATTACTATTTCAAGGATGACCCAAAGTCAGTCGAATTGCGCAAACAATACGTTGCGCACGTGGCAAAAATGTTCACGCTATTAGGCGACGATGAGAGCAAAGCCGCCGCGGAAGCGAAAGTCGTTATGGAGATTGAGACCGCCCTGGCCAAGGGCGCGCTCGACCAGACCAGCCGCCGCGACCCGCAGAAGGTCTATCACAAGATGACCAATGCGGAACTGGCTGCACTCAACCCGACGTTCAACTGGAGCCTTTATTTCGAGGGCGTGGGCGCGCCCCATTTCGATTCCCTCAACGTGATTGAGCCGGATTTCATCAAGAACATGCAGGAGGTGATCCGCGCGCACTCGCTCGACGATTGGAAGATCTATTTGCGGTGGCACACCGTGCATTCGACTGCGGCCGTGCTGCCGACGGCGTTCGTGAACGAAGACTTTGATTTCTTCGGCAAGACGCTGACCGGCGCCAAGGAGTTGCGTCCGCGCTGGAAGCGCTGCGTCGAGTTCACCAACGGTGATCTTGGGGAGGTGGTGGGCCAGATTTACGTCCAGCAAACTTTCGGCGCCGAAGGCAAGGAGCGCACGCTGGCCATGGTCGGAGCTCTGGAAAAGGCGCTGGGCGAGGACATCAAGAGCGTGCCCTGGATGGGCGCGGAAACGAAGGCGCAGGCGCTGGTCAAATTGCAGGCCATCACCAACCGCATCGGGTATCCCGACAAGTGGCGCGACTACTCGGCGCTCCACATCGTGCGTGGCGACGCTTTAGGCAACTCGCAGCGTGCGAATCTAAATGAACTGCAGTACCGGCTGAACAAAATTGGCAAGGCGCTCGATAAGAGGGAGTGGCCGTATCCGCCCATGACCATCAATGCAACCTACGACCCGACGCAGAATAACATCACGTTTCCCGCCGGAATTCTGCAGCCTCCATTCTTTGACAACCGCGCCGACGATGCCATGAATTTTGGTGGGATCGGCGCCGTGATTGGTCACGAGCTTACGCACGGATTCGACGACGAGGGCAGCCAGTTCGACGGCGGCGGCAATCTCCGCGACTGGTGGACGGCGAATGATAAGAAACAATTTGAAGAACGCACCAGTTGCATCCGCGACCAGTATGCGAATTTCGTTGCGGTCGACGATCTGAAGCTGAACGGCAAACTCACCCTGGGTGAGAACACGGCCGACAACGGCGGCCTCCGTATCGCCTACATGGCTCTGCTGAGCACGCTTGGCGGCAAGGAACCGGCTCCGATCGATGGTCTGTCGGCCGAGCAGCGCTTTTTTCTGGGATGGGCGAACGTGTGGTGCGAGAGCCGCACCGATGCCATGGCGCGAATGTTAGTTACCGTCGATCCGCATTCGCCAGCGAGGTACCGCGTGAACGGAACCGTCTCCAATATGCCGGAATTTCGCGAAGCGTATCACTGTGCGGCGACGGCGCCGATGGTGAATCAGAACGCGTGTCGAGTTTGGTAGAAAGGCGTCGTTGGTCGTTGGTCGATAGTCGTTCGCGACCCTGTTGAGGGTGTAGGGTTTGCCAACGACTAACGACTAACGACCAGCGACTCACGACCAATGACTCCCCGAGCCGCACGTGGCGCTAGGCCGCGTCTCTGCGGAATCTATTGATAAGGGCGTTCAGTCCGCGCGCTATGCCGTCCCCGGCGCGACAAAGCTCGTCCGCCTTTTCATCCGACAGGTATTGTAGACGCTGCGCTATCCGAAGCTGAGTCTGGAGCTCCAGGAGAGAGCCCCTGGCATGAAAGAGAAAACGTACAAACTCAGGATCCGATCGATGTCCCTTTCCTTCCGCGATATTGCTCGGTACCGAAACGGCGGCGCGCCGCATCTGTGAGGTCAAGCCGTAAATCTCATGCTTCGGAAAGCCAGTTGTGATCTGATAAATCTCGACCGTCAGATCCATGGATTCCTGCCAGATCCGCAGATCTTGAAATGATGAATTGGTGGTCATTGCGCCGCCTCCGAGCACAAGATAGCTCGCATGGCCGAGTCGAGCCTATGACGGGCGAACAGGAAGATTGTGACATTTGACTGATGGCGCAAAGTCGTTGGTCGATGGTCGTTCGGGACTCTGTTGAGGGATTTGGGGGGTTTGCTAACGACTAACGCCGAGCGACTAACGACTGATTTGCCAACGACTAACGACCAACGACTACCGACTGGTCGCTTCCGCCTGCTCGTGCGCGTGATAACTCGACCGCACCAGCGGACCCGACTCGACATGCTTGAACCCAAACTTCAGCGCTTCTTCTTTCAGCGAGACGAACTCGGCAGGCGTGTAATAGCGCGTCATCGGCAAATGATCTTTCGACGGACGCAGATACTGTCCAATCGTTAGAATATCCACGCCGCGCTCGCCCAAGTCGCGGAAAACTTCAATCAGTTCCTCGGTCTCTTCTCCGATGCCAACCATCACGCCGCTCTTGGTCACCGTCGCCGGGTCCCACTGTTTGGCATTCGCCAGCAAGTCGAGAGTGCGTTTGTAGCGCGCTCCCGAACGCACGGCGCGGTAGAGGCGCGGAACGGTCTCGGTATTATGGTTGAGCACGTTAGGTCTCGCGTCAAGCACGATGCGCAGCGGTTCTTCCAGGCCCTGGAAGTCGGGAATCAGCACTTCGACGCGGCACTCCGGCACCAGCGCGCGAATCTGCCGGATAGTTTCGGCAAAGATCTTCGCCCCGCCAACATTATCGTCGTCGCGGTTCACGCTGGTCACGACCGCGTGGCGCAGGCCCAGTGTTGCGACCGCTTCCGCCACGCGCCGGGGCTCATCCCAGTCAATGGCCTTCGGACGCCCTTTCGGAACCGCGCAAAAGCCGCAGCGCCGGGTGCAGATATCGCCGAGCAGCATGAAGGTTGCGGTGTGATGGTGCCAGCATTCTCCAATGTTCGGACACTGCGCCGACTCGCATACCGTATGCAGCCCCAGCCCTCGCGCCAGCTTCTTCAGGTTGTGAAAGTTATCACCCACCGGAGCCTTGGCCTTAAGCCACGAAGGTTTCGGGGTGTGGATTGGCGGCCCGAGGTCAATCTGGATGAGTTGGGAGGATGCGGACATGGCGAACCTTGATTTTATCAGTTCGGCAGTGGTCCGAAAGAAGCCGTCGGAAAAAGAAACGGACCGGCGCGATGAAGCCACCGGTCCGGGATTTGCGTAGCCGTTACCGTCACTGATGGAGATCGATCAGCGCCGGGTTCGTGGTGTCTGACGGCAGAACGACCGCTTGCGTGGGAGAGATGATGTAGAGAATCGCCCCACCGCTGCTACCGCTGATGACCGTTCGTCCCGAGGACGAAACCACATAAGTATTCGAGATGGTGCCGCCCGTCTGCGGTCCCCCCGTGCCGTTGGTGTCCGAAATTCCATTGAGACTGCCGCTGGGCGACGAGCCATTGGCGTTTACGAACTCAACTTGCTCGTTGACGTTGTCGTCGACCGGTTGCTGACTTCCACCGTAGTAATTTCCGACCAGCGAGGCGTTGTCGAAGTTACTCCCCGTCTGCGGTGTCAGCGTACCAAAAGACACGGTGCTGTCGGTCCCAACAAGAAAAGCCTGGTTTTGGCCAACTAGGTAGAAGACCGGCGGGTTGTTGCCGGCTGCAGTCAGGGTTACGCGGCCGCTGGAATCCACGCTGTAGTTCCCCGAGGGCGTTAGCGTGCTCATCGTGCCGCCATCGTTTTGGTCCAGGGTCACGGAGAAAGCCGGAGGCGAGGTCACCGTGAGAATTCCAGCCTGCGCTTCAGGCGTGGCCGGCACCTTTTCATTATCGATAGCTTGAGTTTCGATCACGCTGAGTCCTTCGAGCGACTGGTAGCTCAGGTTGCTGCTTTGCTGCAGTATCTGGCCAATGTGGATCTCCGGTGGCAACGACGGGTCTATTTCCATGCGCAGCATTTCGGAAGCGCTGACTATGTAATAGACGTATTTCTTTGGTTCGGATCCAGCGCCGCTGACGACGGTAATGGTTGCCGTGCCGCGACCATTGCTCGCCACGCTGAAATCGCTGGAACTGAAGGTACCAGTGAGCGGACCCGACGCGGCATCATCGCTGTCAAACTCGCCGTTCGAGATGTTGCCGTTGCCGCCGTAGTTGGAAGCACCGGCCGACGCCAGGCGGTTGCCGGAAGAATCGACTCCCACCCCTGCGCCGGCGTAGTTGCCATTGATGGCGCTGGTTGAGAACGCGATGGTGTCCTGTCTGCGCAACAACCCGGTAGCCAGGAAGCCGCCGCTGTTGTAATTGATGATGTGACCATTGCCGTCGCTCGAATCGAGCGCGGCCTGAAGCGTACCCGTGCCCCCGCCAAGTCCGCTGCTAAAGTTCACGTTGATGCTTGCCAGATTGTTGGAGCCCACACAGTACGTCCCGGTGAAGGCGCCGTTCTGCGGTCCGGCTGAACTGGCCTGATCGGCCTTATCCATGAGGCCGCCGGTAATGTTTCCCTGTCCGTCGGCCACGAAGCTGCCCACGGCAGAGGCTGCTGTCGTGGAACTGCTCCAGCCATTCAGCATCAGGGCGTAGTTGCCGGTGAGGAGTTGGTTGTCGAGCGTGCCGGTGCAGGCCTGAACGGCATTGATTGTGATCGTGAAGTTGGCGACGTTGACTTGCGCCGGACTTTCCGAATCCGTGACCGAAACTGAAAAGGTCGGGGTGGTCCCCGGAGTGCCCGGCGCCGTGCCCGAGAGTGCTCCAGTCGAAGGATTGATCGAGAGCCACGACGGATTGCCGCTGAGGCTCCAGGTGTAGGGCGTGATGCCGCCGGTGGCAGTCAACGTGGCGCTGTACGGCGTGTTGACGGTAGCGGCAGGCAACGACGTGTTGGTGATGGTCAGCGTTCCAATGACGACCACGATGGACTGGCCGACCGATTGCGTACTGTGCGTCGGCGTCTGCGAGTCGGTAACGGTCACGGTGAAACTGGCCGTGCTGCCGGATGTTCCGGTCGGCGTGCCCGAGAGCACTCCGGTCGCAGGGTTGATCGAGAGCCAGGATGGATTGCCGCTGAGACTCCAGGTGTAGGCAGGAACTCCGCCCGTAGCGGTCATGGTGGCGCTGTAGGGCGAGCCAATCGTCGCATTCGGTAAGGTCGTGGGTGTGATGGTCAATGGCGAAGCTGGCGGGCCCACGGTGATGGGAATCGGCTGCGTGCTCGCAGAAACGCCAGTCGTATCCGTAACCGTGAAGGTGTACGAGCCGCAAGGCGTGCTGCTGCAGCCGGTCGGCTCGCCGCCGATTACTCCCGAGGTGGGAACCAAAATGAATCCCGGAGGTAACGCCGGCGTGACGCTCCATGTGTACGGGCTTGTTCCGCCGGACTCAGCCAAGACTTGGTTGTAGTTGCTTCCCGCAGTGGCCGCCGGAAGGGAACTTGTCGTTACCGCGGGCAACGGGCTGACCCTGATCTGCAAAGTGGCAGACTTCGACGAGTCGCTGATCGAAGTTGCCGTCACCGTTGCCGTGAAGGCGGCGGTCACCGATGCAGGCGCCTGGTAGGTGGCCGAAGTCGTGGTCGGCGTACCGCTGAACGATCCGCCGCCTGAAACGCTCCATTTCACCCCTGCGCCTTTCGAGTCGTGCGCCACTGAAGCCGTGATCGCGAGAGTTTGAGCTTGATCGATGCCCGGTGTGCTGTTCGGCGTCAACGTGACTCCGATGGCCGGTGTCGAGGTATTGCATCCTGAAAGGCCCAATAGGAACAAGCTTAACGTAAGAAGGGCGATTGATCTCCAAAGTAACCGAGCAGATGTTAGACGCTTCACGATGCCCTCACATACGGGAACTCGTCCCGTTCTCGTCACAGGAGCATCATCATTCGGCGAAACGTGTTACTACAAGTTACTGAAGTACTCCCGTCGTTAAGCTTTGCCACCGAACAGCCGATTTACCGCCTCGGTGCGATAAGCAAAGATCGTTTCCACATCTTTCTTCACCTTGAGGGTGTGGGCAATCGAGCCGAGAACACCAAACGGCAATCGATATTGCACCTCATCCAAGATGCGGGTTCCGTTGCCCAGGGTTGCGAAGCTATGCTCATGGCGCCACAGCTTGTACGGACCTTTCAGCTGCAAATCGACAAAGCGATGCGGTGGTTCCCATTCGATAATTTCGCTCGTCCAGTAAATGGGAAAAATTCTCCAGCGCAGCGAATAACGGATCAAGGTTCCTTTCCGTATGGGAGCAGGATCGACGCTCAGAATACGGAAGTGAAGCCACGCAGGAGTGAGCTTCTGCAGATTGTTTGCTTCCGAGAAAAAGTCGAATACCTCAGGGAGAGGCCGCGGCACGAATTGCTCGGCGCGAAAAATGAAAGGTGTCATCTATTTCAGATGCACGGCCTTGTCGGAGCGCTTCGGGCCGCCTGACTTTTCGCTGCGTGCAGCGGTTGCAGCCCTAGGCATCGCGTATTTCGGTTTGATCTCGTGGCATCCGCTCTCGCAATACACGCCGCCGGCGGCCGATTCCGGTGTTGGCATCGGGGAATTCACCGCAATTTCCCGGTCCGCTTCCAGTTGCCGCTCCACGCCCGCAATCAGTTCGTCGTTGGCCGCGGATGTCAGCCACTTTTTCTTATTCACCAGATAATCTTCCAGCCGGGCAATGGGATCGCGCCGCTTCCAATATTCAAACAACGGCTTGGGAACATACTCGGCCGCGTCGTGAATGGCGTGGCCTTTCATGCGCATCATTTTCGCTTCAATGAGCGTCGGGCCTTCGCCGCGCCGCGCTCGTTCGCAAGCTTCATGACAGGCGTCATAAACCTGGCAAGCATCGGTGCCATCGACGATCACGCCGGGAATTCCATAGGCAATCGCGCGCTCCGCCAGATCCTTGACGCGGAACTGCATGTCGGCTGGAGTCGAGTATCCCCAGAGATTGTTCTCGACAATCAGCACCAGCCCTAAATTCTGCACCGCCGCAAAATTCAGTCCCTCATAAGTCACACCGGTCGATTGCCCGCCATCGCCGATGTAAGTCATCGCCGCGATGTGTTTGCCCTGCAGTCGCGCTCCCAGGGCTACGCCCGCCAGCACCGGAATCAAATCGCCTAACGTGGAAATCGGTGAGACCACGTTGCGCGTGACGATATCGCCGAAGTGCGAAGAGGCGTCGCGTCCGTTGGTGGGCGATCCCGACTTCGCCATGTATTGCATCATGATGTCGGCGGGCGAAAAGCCGCGCACCAGCATTGCGCCCTGGTTGCGAATCATGGGGCCAAGCCACTCGTCTTTGTGCAGAGCGTAGGCCGAGGCGCAGGAGCAGGCTTCCTGTCCGAGGCCAAAGTAAACGCCTCCGACTACCTGCCCTTGCTTGTAGAGATTTTCGAGCGCGGCTTCCATGCGCCGGTTGAGCAGCATCCAGCGATAGATTTCGATCGACTGCTCGCGGCTGAGATACTTCGAATCGCGGAGGGGAGGCGCGGGGCGGGAGAGATCACCGCTCTCTACTTCATAGCGCACTTCATCGCCGACGCGAACCTGGCGCAAGGTGAAGCTCGGCTTTTCGAGTCGATAATCGCGGATGGTGTAAGTGCGGAGATCGCCCTTGAGCTCTAAGCTCTTAGCTTTTGGCTCTTGGCTTGTGGCTTTCAGGAACTTTGTGGTGGGGGTAACTTTCTTCTTCGCCATGATCAGTCCGCGAACATGCTACCAGCTTTTCGCGGGCTAGGGCGCACGCGCCACACGCTGATAGCCAAAATCAACGCTGCGTCAAGCAAGAAACAAGTCATCCTCGCCGCGCACTCGCCGCAACCCTTCTGGCACTTTCACCGGCACGCCCACACTGTGGCCAAGCAGGGCGTCGATCGTCTCCACCCAAAGCATCTGACTCCCAAATACCCTCCCAAAGTTTCGCGATACCGACTGCGAGACCGCGTTCAAATCAAGCTCGCGTCCCAGCTGCCGCCGCATCGAAGTCACCGGCTTGGCTGCAATTCCGCACGGCACAATCAGGTTGAAATAGCTGAGATCCGTATTGACGTTCAAAGCGAAGCCATGCGAAGTCACCGAGCGCGAAACATGCACGCCGAGGGCTGCAATTTTTGCTTCGGTGACGGGGAGAGTCTTCGACTCGCCTGGACGGGCGGGGGCGCCCGTCCCTACGTGAGCATCGTAGCTTGCGGCATCGGCCCAGACTCCTGTGAGACCGGCGACACGCTTGGTCGGGATTCCGCAATCGGCGCAGGTGCGAATCAAAACTTCCTCCAGCCGCCGAACGTAGTCGACCACGCCGAGCGTCTTGCGAGCTGGCGTGGCGCGGACACTCTTGTCCGCGAAACTCCGCGAACGCAAATCGCCGTCGAGCGGGAGCAACTCGTGCTCTCGCAGATCGAAGATCGGATAGCCCACCAATTGTCCGGGCCCGTGAAACGTAACGTCGCCGCCGCGATCGCATTCGAACACTTCAACGCCCCGAGCGGCCAGCGCATCGGTCGAAACGAGCACGTTGGCGGCTTTGGCGTTGCGTCCCAGGGTGATGACGGGAGAATGTTCGAGCAGCAGCAGCACGTCGCCGATCTCTCCAGCCTTGCGCAGATCGACGAGCTTGCGTTGCAGGCGAAGCCCTTCGCCATAATCGAGCTGGCCGAGTTGGACGACGGAAATCACGTTGTTATAAAAATTATAGGCCCGCAATGAAAGTCGATGAAGTTCCGTTTACCCGCGTGCTGTCAGCCACGGAACAACAGCGCAACCGCAATCCCCAGGGTCAACCCCTCAATGAGGAGCGCATAAGAAGTCAACCGTTTTGCCCGATCAAATCGGGCCACCAACCGGCTAACGACAATTCCAACAAAAACGAAAGGCGACCCCGCGAGCCTGAACGCGCAGACAGTGTGCAAACTCTGCCCAACATGATTTTCGTTCAAAACGAACAAACTCAAACAAACTGGCGCACTCAGGCTCAGACCCACCAGAAGTTGCGAATACGTCGTATAAACGTTTTCATACTTTGCCATCACCCACACCAGAAAGGCGGTCGGGATCATAAACAGACAGACGATGAAGATCGCGAGCATCAGGTCGCCGAAAGCATACATACCGCCCGCAGCCGAGACCTCGGCGCGATGAAAGTGTTCCAGCAGGTACCTCGCAAGGATTAAGACCGCCGAAACCGCGACGACGGCGGCGTATCCGAAGCCAACGAACCGCAGCTGTGTCCGCGAAGAGATAGGTTTCACCAGAG
>JBEKED010000100.1:0-11816 GCA_050014035.1 Terriglobales bacterium | reverse complement strand
TCGCGTCTGGTGCGTGAAGTCGCGCAGCTTGGCGGATCCATCGACTGTCTGGTGCCTGAACTGGTCGCGCAGAAAGTTCGTGAGAAAATGGATGTTGCCCACAAATTTGCAAACCGGGGCGAGTTCGCGGTCAATGCGTCTTCCGAGGGCAAGAGCAGATCCAGAAAGAAGAAAGCCTGAAATTAATTTGAGGCGTAAAACATGAGCGCAGTGGTGACCCCTATTACCAACTCCGTCCGCCTGACGGAACGCATCAACCGCATCGAACCCTCCGCGACCATGGCGGTGGTGGCCGAGGCCGATAAGCTGCGCCAGCAGGGAATTGATGTCGTCGATTTCGGCGCCGGCGAGCCTCACTTCTCGACACCGCAGCACATTAAGGATGCCGCCATCGGCGCGATTCACTCGAATTTTTCCAAGTACACCGCCGTCGGTGGCACCACCGATCTGAAAGACGCCATCATCCACCGTCACGCCGTGGACTTCGACTCCGATTACCGGCGTGAAGAAGCGGCCGCTTCGGTCGGCGGCAAACATGCCCTGTTCAACGTCATCTCCGTGCTCGTCGATCATGGCGATGAGGTGATTCTTCCCGTCCCCTACTGGGTCTCGTTCAAGGACATGGTGCGCTACGCCGGAGGCAATCCCGTACTGCTCCACAGCGACGAATCGCAAGGCTTTCGCGTCACCGCCGCCATGGTCGAAAAACTGATGACGCCGAAGACCAAGCTCATCATCCTGAATTCTCCGTCGAATCCTTCCGGAGCCGTGATGACCCCGGAAGATATGACCGCCGTCGTGCAACTCGCCCACCGGCACGGCATCTGGGTGCTTTCCGATGAGTGCTACGTGTATTTGAACTACACCGGCAAGCGCTTCTCGGTAGGTTCGTTGCGTGAGTATCGCGATCACTTCATCGTCGTGGGCTCGCTATCGAAGACCTATGCCATGACCGGCTGGCGTTTGGGATTCACGCTTGGCCCCGCGCCCATCCTCGCCGCCGTGCAGAAGCTGCAGAGCCAGTCCACGTCGAACCCGACCTCGATCGTGCAGAAAGCCGCGGTCACGGCGCTTCGCGGCCAGCAGCAATGCGTGGAAGACATGCGTCTGGAGTACATCAAGCTGCGCGACCATGTGGTGAAAGGATTACGCGCCATCCCCGGAATCAAATGCGCGCTGCCCGAAGGCGCGTTTTATGTTTATCCCAACATCTCGGCATTCTTCGGCCGCAGCGGAATGAACTCAGCCTCGGACATCGCCGGCAAACTCCTGCGCGAAAAGCACGTCGCCACCGTTCCCGGAGAAGGCTTCGGCACTAAGGATCACATCCGTATTTCCTACGCCACCTCGGTAGCTGAGCTCGACCGCGGACTGGAGCGTATGCACAAATTCTTCGACGGGCTGTAAACGCGTATCGTACTTGGATGTCATGTGTCATCTTTAAGATGTCATCCTGGGCGCAGCGAAGGACCCCTACTCCTCGCACACAGTTTCGGGCGGGTAGGGGTCCTTCGCTTCGCTCAGGATGACATAGCTTGCTCCTCATGGCCCAACTCTACCCACTCCTGATGTCGCCCGCCTTCGACCCGCGTCCTTGGGGGACGCTCGATCTTTCCGCGATCTATCCCAATCACAAATTCAACGAACGCATCGGGGAAGCCTGGCTCACCGGCGACAACTGCGTGGTAGCGAACGGCCCGCTGGCCAAACGATCGCTAGCTGACCTGAGCAAAGAATTCGGCGCCGCGCTCGTGGGTACAGCCGCGCCCGACCCGCAGCGCTTTCCGCTGCTGCTGAAGTTTCTATTTCCCGAAGAGAAGCTTTCCGTCCAGGTGCACCCCGACGACGCCACTGCGCAGCGTTTTGGCGAGCCCTGGGGGAAAACCGAATGTTGGTACGTAGCCCACGCTAAACCGGGAGCGCAGATCGCCCTCGGCTTGAAGCCCGGCGTCACCCTCGCCGAATTCGAGCGATCCATCCACGAGAATCGCGCCGAAGAGCTGCTCAACTGGATCAACGTCTATCAGGGCGAAATGATTTACGTCGCCGGCGGCACCGTGCACACGCTCGGCCCCGGCTCCATCATCGTGGAAACGCAGCAGCAGTCCGACACCACCTATCGTCTCTACGATTACGGACGCGCGCGACCGCTGCATCTGGAGCGCGGCCTGGCCTCGGTCAAGGAGCGCACCGCCTCCGGCAAAGTGATTCGCCCCGCGCCGATTGGCATTCATGGTGGTAAGAGCCGTCAGTCTTCCATGATTGCCGCACCGTACTTCACGGTCGACCTGTTCGAGTTGAAAGAGCCGCACGAGTTCTCGACCCGCTGTGAGTCTGAAGTCGGCGACTCCAGCAAAACTTCGGTGCAGATTCTGGTCGGCCTGGAAGGCTGCGGAGTCGTCGAGGCTCAAGGCCGCGATCCGGTGACATTCGCCAAGGGCGATGCGGTTGTGATCCCCGCCAACCTGGGTGAGTTCAGCGTGCGTCCGCAATGGGCAGTCGAGTTCCTGAAAGCCAACGTGCCCAGTGTGGTCGTCCCTGACCCCGCGACTCGGCTGTGAACCGAAGAGCTATCACCATTGGGGACATTTCTATTGTGGTTGAGACGGGGACATTTCTATTGTGGTATGACAATGCTCTATCGGCACTTGACATCCTTAAGCCAACCGCCGCAAAATATCGGAAATTTGGGGCAAGCCCGTTTCCCTCAACTGTTGATCACTCGACACACCTTATGACGCCTAGCCAGTCGTCGCCGTCTCCCCAGAAAAAAGCCAGCCCTGACCAGTGCAAGCACCCTCGAGTACAGATCGTCTCGCGCGACGAGGAATCCGAATACGTCGAATGCCAGGAATGCGGCGACGTTTTCGAGTCCAGCGAATTCAAAGACATGGCAATCGAGGAAAAGAAACGGCCCGACGAAGACTGAGGAGTGAAGGCTGAGGATTAAAGACTGCGGGATAAAGACTGAGGCCTTCCCATCTGCTCCCGTCCCGCCTGTGCCCGAAACATAACCTTCTTCCGCTCCCGGCTGCCGTATTCTGAAGTTGTGAACGCGAGAAACTGGAAGGCGTGGCTCGTTCCGGGCGGCTTGTTACTGGCGCTCGCGGCCACGCTCGTCAACAGTTCTCTCCTGGTTCAAGTTGCGCCTTCGCTCGCTTTCTATTATGTCGGCGTGTTCGTTGCCGGATTGCTTCTTGCCTGGCGGTTCAATTCCAGCCGAGTCCTGTTTTCTTTGCTGGTGCTGCTACTGGCGCATCGCGCGGTCGATTTCTTTTCTGCCGGCTCGGTTCCAACTGGATATGCTCTCAGCGGTCCCGGACGCATGGCCGTCGCGCTCGCAGCCTTGCTGATCCCGCTCAACTTTATCGCATTCGCTTCGATGCGCGAGCGTGGACTTGTCATCGCCGGAATTGCGCCTCGCTTTGCATTGCTCTTCCTCGAATCGGTTGTATTCGCGGTGCTTTGCCGGCCCGAAAATAGTCCTGCCAATTCTCATCAGGCGGGCGCGGGCGCGATTCCGCTCTGGATTCTGCTGAGCTTTGTGGCTGCCATCGCCGTGTTTATTCGCCGGTTCTTTCAAACCCGCAAGCCGATTGAACCGGGCTTTGTGTGGTCTCTCGGAGCCGTTTTCATGTGGCTGCAATTCGCTCCGGTCGGCAAGGTTGCCGAGGCTTATGTCGCTACCGCTGCTCTCATCCTTGGAGCCTCGCTGATCGAGACTTCCTACGTGCTTGCTTACCACGACGAACTCACGGGAATTCGCGGACGCCGCGCCTTCAACGAGTCGCTGCTTTCGCTTGATCAGCAATACGCCATCGGCATCGTCGATATCGACCACTTCAAAAGGTTCAACGACACTTACGGTCACGATGTCGGCGATCAGGTGCTGTGCCTGGTGGCCAAGCGGCTATCGCAGGTCGGAGGCGATGGACAGGCCTTCCGCTGCGGAGGCGAAGAGTTTGCCATCGTCTTCCGCAACACTTCCGCCAAGGAAGCGTTCGAACATCTGGACGCGCTGCGTCGGATGATTGAGACATCTGCATTTCATGTGCGTGGCGCGGATCGAAGAGCCGCGCAAAGTGCTGAGCCAGGTGAAGATCCTCGGAAAGATCTTCGCGCGGGGAATTCGGATCGCCGAAAGTCTGCAAAAAAGAAAACCAGCGCCGCAGGTTTACGTAGGGACGGACGCATTCGTCCGTCCAGCGGGGCGCAGCCCCGGGTGAATCAGCAAGCCGATCATCTTTCGGTGACGGTCAGCATTGGCGTCGCCGAACCCAGCACTCGTTATCGCCAGCCCGAGCAGGTGATCCAAGCCGCCGATCAGGCTCTCTATCGCGCCAAGCACAAAGGGAGGAATCGCGTGGAACTGGCTTCCACCGCTCCGCTGCGGCTGGCTGAAGGCAGGCGCACTAAAGCGTCTCGGCTCTGAGCCGTGCACGCCGCGCCGCGTCGCTCCCTCAGCGGCTAAATCCGGCACTGAAAATGAGGCGTTCATCGCAGCGGTAAACCGCTGCGCCACCCAAAAGCAAGGCCAAGACGGAGTTTTTCCGCAAGCCGTGAAGCCGTGCCCTTTCAAAACACGATCAAACTAACCCACTACGCGCCAGCGGCTAATGTTGCAATTGCAACATATTTATGTTGTAATCGCAACATACTTATGTTGCAATAGCAACATGGAGGTAGGGAGCCATGAATGAGTCCCTGGACGCGATCTTCCAAAGACGGGCGGTTAAGGTCTTTGAACCCGTAGAAATTTCCGAAGGGCTGCGCGAGCAAATTCTCAATGCAGCGCGCCATGCCCCCTCCAGCTTTAACGCTCAGCCTTACAAGTTTTATTGGGTGCAGTCGGAGGCAACAAAGGCCGCGGTGGCGACACTGTGCCTCGGACAGAAGCCGGCGGCAACCGCCTCCGCGCTGGTGGTGGCCGTTGCCGACCTGGGATCGCTCTCGGCCACGTCGCAAGCTCAGTTGGAGTGGATGCGCCGGAGCAACTTCACCGCAGAAAAAATTCGCGACTACGAGCGCAAAGCAAAGATCGGCCGGATCCTGTTCATGCCCGGGCCCTTCGGAATATTTGCTGCCATCAAACGGGCTTTGTTCCGGCTGCTAAATCTGCGGATGGTGATGGGGATGCCGCCGCTGTCGCGGCAGGACTTGTTCAAATGGGCAACGAAGAGTACATCGTTGGCTTGCCAGAATCTGATGATCGCGGCCGAAGCGCTGGGCATGAACACTTGTCCGATGGAGGGGTTTGACGGCCGCAGGCTCTTTAAATATCTGAGGTTGTCCGGCCGGCACCATGAGATTGTGATGGTGATTGCGATCGGGAAAAAATCGTGCGCTCACAACGAGCCGCCGCAATGGCGAAGACCTCTCGAGGCTACGGTGACCGTCCTATGAACATCCTTCCAAAAAAAGAGATTCCCGACGACATCCTGAAAGACTCGGTACTTGCCCATGTCGCAGCGGCGTATTTCTCGGTGGGAAAGAGACTGGAGCGAAAGACCCAGTGCTCGGCGACACGCGGCTTCATCCTGTCGACATTGCGTGATGGAACGGCGCTCAATCAGAATCAGATCGCCACGCTTCTCGGTCTCGACCGGACCGTCGTGCACCGGGCTATCAAGTCACTGGCCAAGGAAGGACTGGTGTCGGAGCACAGGGCAAAATCGGGCAGAGCAATTCAAGTCCAGCTGATGGCCAAAGGAAGGAAGTACCGGGAACGGCTCATCAAAGCTCGGGTGACGGCCGATGAGAGTGTGCGGCGACAAATGAGTTCGGAGGAGCGCGCGACGCTTCTTCGGCTTTTGAAGCTGGTTGCGGAATGTGAGTTCTGACGACGCCTCAGGCCTCTATCGACAAGGTCGGCAAGGCAAGTCAAACTCCACCACTAAGGTCACGAAGGCACACGAAGGAAAAGCCAAACACCCGACCGACGGGACTATTTCGCGCCTGTTTTCGGCGCGTCGGAGGGCGCGATCTGAACTTGAACGGCGTGAATGTTGTCGGACTTCGTAGTGTCCACGGAAATTACTGGGAAGCTTCCATTCGCGTCGCGCGCTTGAATGGTGCGCGTGGCCTGCGCTCCGGAAGTGCCGGGATGCACCGTGTCAATGGTGACAGTAATGACCTGCAGACCGGAGCCAGGATCGCCGGCGTTCGCCTGCTCCACTTGCTGCCGCGTCACTTGCTGACCGGTCGCGCTCGTTTGCTGGGCGGTGATGTCGCGTTCCACCAGGTGCAGGCGGCCGTCGGCAACCGCGCCTGGGATAGCGATCGAATAAGTTTCTATCATGTTGCGCTTTTCTCCTGGCGCACTCTCCGAGGCGTTGGTTACGGTGCGAGAAACTTCGCCGATCTTGCCTTCGGAATCAGGGAGGAAGACTTGTTCGTCGGTGGTGCGGTGGTCTCCTTCTTGCGCAATGGTGGTTCGCCGGATTTCGCCCACTTGCCAATTTCCGGCGCCATCGGGAAGGAGAGTCGTTTTTTGGGATTCCACCGTGCCATTCGCGCCGCCGTTCGAGCTTCGTTCGCGGCGCTCTTCAACCTTCACAGCCGCAGCAAGACCGCCGTTCACATCGGGGAGTTGCACCGTGGTTTTGATCTCCTCGACATTTGGACTGGTCTTGGTCGTCTGCTCGGTCTGGCGGCGAATCAACAGAAGATTGCCGTTGACGTCGGGATCGGAGGTTGAGCGCACAGCGGTCGAGTCGGCTCCAGCCGTGTGTTTTTCTTCTTCGACTACTTCTACCAATTGCTTCGCGCCATCGGGATCGCGGGTAAAGGTGCGCGTGGTGGTGCGCACGGTGTCAGCGTCTACTTGCACTGTTTCTTTTTCGATGTCCTGATAAGGTGCGAAACCTCCGTCGTCGCCGCGGCGCTCGACGGATTGCCTGTCGAGGGTGCGATTGCCGCTCTGCGAGTGACTTTCGACGGTGCGGATGGGATCGGCATCGCCGTTGCGCGACTCGGTGGTGGACGTCCAGTTTGTGTTTGCTGCGTCGCTCTGGGAATTGGGAGCTTGCGCCCATAGCGCGACTCCGGAAACTACGTGTGCCGCGATTGCGAGCAGGATGAGTTTTGCTGAGCGCATTTTGATGATTCCCTTCCTGCGAAGCGTCACAACCTGGCGCAAGACTACTTTAAAGATGCCATAGGAACGGCGAGGAAACTATCTATAGTTCAGGGTATTTCCAGTTGGCCGTTTTTCGCCGCAAACTACAATTCTCAGACCACCAAAGCGCCTACATCATTCTCCAGAACGGCGCACACACAACGCTCGATTGATGTTGCTGGGGCCGAGTGGGCTCGAGCCCCGGCTTCCATTGTAGAAACTGAAGGCCCATTTCTCCTCGGAATTATTCCCCTGGGTGCTGCTCCAAACTCCCGGCCAGCTAATGTGAATCCCGCCCTTAGCGTGAAGACCTTGCTGGCCCGCCTTCGACCAATCGAAGATGCCCCAAAGCTCGTCAATCGTGGGCACACGCCAACCTGACCGTCCGCCCAGCGTCAGATTTTGACAGTACTCGTTGGCCTGGCTCCAGGTTGCGTCGCTGCCGTTGTCTCTTTTTGCCCAAGTCAGCCCTGTGGCTGGATCGGCCCAGAACGGAAGCATGTCAGAGAGGGAAATCTTCACTACCTTCTGCGCCCAGGAATCAGCGGTAACGGTGCTCTGCCACTTCGCCTGCCCGTCGAGCGAGGTCGCCTGTATCACGTGCTCGCCGACAATCGTCTTGATCACGTTGGCGTCGTCGGCATTCAACTTAGGCTGTTCGACGCCGTCCAATTTCCAGTTGCAATCCATGTCGCTGGTCACGACCAGCGAGGCCGGGACCTGTGCCCAGGATCGCGAGCAAAGAGCCATGACCGCTAACAGCAAAAGCAAGGAAACTCGATCACGTTTAGCGTGTTTCATGCCTTTTTTCTCCATCGCGACATTTAATTCCACAGACTGGAGTTGAACGCATTCCCCGTAATCTTTGATCGCACTGAGCACAGTTTCTTGCGGTTGAAATTATTGTGGCGCGGCACCGGCAGTTGCCGCTAGTTATTTCCCGTTTTGACCACAATGAGTGAAATCGCGATTTATCGCCAATTGAGACGATTATCCACCAGTTGGCGGCTCGGATTACCTCCTGTTTGCGTGATCGCACGGTGACACGAGTTTGAATGCCGAGTGCGGTCAAACCTGCGAGTTGTGCGCGAAGCGAGTGGCCCGGCTCCCATCGGGGTGCTAAACTTGCTGACAATTTACATCTTCTTTCCAGAGAGAGAAGCGTGAGCGAGCCGGCACCAGAATCAATTCCGCACAACTCAGGCGTCAATTCCGATCCCGAAGCCACTCTCGACTCGGCGGCTGCTCCCGTGGGCGCACCTGCACCCGATTTGGGCTCGATTGGGCCCTATCGGCTGATCAGAAAACTCGGGGAAGGAGGGATGGGGCAGGTGTGGCTGGCGGAACAGTCCGCGCCCGTCAAGCGGCAGGTGGCGCTGAAAATCATCAAAGCTGGGCGCTACGACGACTCCGCTTTGCTACGCTTCGATCTGGAACGGCAGACCCTGGCGATCATGGATCACCCTGCCATCGCCAAGGTTTTTGACGCCGGTTCCACGGCCGAAGGTCAACCGTATTTGGTTATGGAGTATGTGCCGGGCCTGCACATCACGCAATACTGCGATCAAAAGCGCCTCTCGCCCTGCGATCGTTTAGCTCTTTTCACAAAGGTTTGTGAAGGGGTGCAACACGCGCATCAGAAAGCAATCATCCATCGCGACCTGAAGCCCTCCAACATTCTGGTGGTTGAAGTCGATGGCAAGCCGACACCGCGCATTATCGACTTCGGAATCGCCAAAGCCATCTCCCAGCAATCTCAGGACGAGACGCTGGTCACGCGTGCCGGAGGATTTGTGGGCTCACCGGGGTACACGAGTCCGGAACAAGCCGATCCCGCCGTGCGCGATGTAGATACCCGAACCGACGTTTATTCGCTAGGCGTCGTGCTCTACCAACTTCTTACGGGTGTGCTGCCTTTCGATCCGGAACAGTGGCAGAGCAAACCGCTGCATGAGGTTCTGCGCCAACTGCACGAAGACGATCCGCCAAGTCCAAGCACGAGGATCAGCGGAGACGCCAGCTCGACGACCGCCGCCGAGCTCCGGAACACGGATCCACGGCAACTCGCCAGCCTGCTGCGAGGTGACCTGGACTGGATCACCCTGAAAGCTTTGGAAAAAGACCGCGCCCGCAGGTATGGCACGCCCTCGGAACTGGCCGCCGATATCCATCGCTATTTGCAGAACGAACCGGTAACTGCACGGCCCGCCAGCGTGACCTACCGTGCGAGGAAATACGTTCAGCGCCACAAATTCGGAGTGGCGGCAGCCACCGCCCTGGCAGTGCTCCTGATCGCGTTCGGAGTGATGCAGACGATGCAGTTGCGGCGGATTACGCGGGAGCGCGATCGCGCCGATCGTGTCACCGCGTTTATGACCGGCATGTTCAAGGTATCAAACCCCAGTGAAGCCCGCGGCAACGACATCCGTGCGCGCGAGATTCTGGATAAGTCCTCCAAAGATATCGAGACGGGGCTGGCGAACGACCCGGAGCTGCAGGCGCAGATGATGAACGTCATGGGCACCGTCTATCAGAGTCTGGGGCTCACCTCGAAGGCCGAGCCTCTGCTGCGGCGCGCCCTGGAAATTCGGCAGCGTATTCTCGGTCCCAGGAATCCCGACACGTTGCAATCGAAGAACGATCTCGCCGTCGCAGTGCTGGCAGAGAGTCATTACCCAGAGGCGGAGAAGTTGTGCCGCGAGACGATGGAGACTCGCCGCAAGGTACTTGGCCCCGAGCATCATGACACCCTCGATTCAATGGTGCAGTTGGCCAGGATTCTTGGGTATGAATCGCGCTACGCCGAAGCGGAAGAATTGAATCGTGGCGCGCTCGAAGTGGCGAGGCGAAAGTGGCCGCAAGACAGGTTGACGGCGACCGCGCTGTCGCTCCTGGCCGACACTCTCACTCATGAGGAGAAATACCCGGAGGCAGAGAAGGCAGCTCGAGAGGCGCTAGAAATGGATCGGCGAGCGCTGGGCTCCGATCATCCGTCCGTGTTGAGGGATATGTTCAATCTTGCCGGTATTCTGACCGAAGAGCAGCATTACGCTGACGCAGAAGAAATGTTTAAAGAGTTGATTGAGTCCGCCCGGCGAGTGTTGGGGCTGCAGCATCCCGGCACACTGGTTGCCAAGAGTAATCTGGGCGCGCTTCTGAGAAAGGAGCAGCATTACGCAGATGCGGAGAAATTGGAGCGCGAAGTACTCGAAGCGCAACGGCAGACCCTGGGCCCGGAACATGCCAGCACCTTGCTTACCATGGGTAATTTGGGTTCCGTCTTGATCGAAGAAAAACACTACTCCGAAGCGGAACAGATTCTGCGGGAAGCACTCGCCGGCCTGCGGCGGGTTCTCGGCCCCTCGCATGAAGTCACGGCAACCGCAGCCCAGAATTTAGCTCGTGCCCTTGCTCTGCAGGGCAAGCGGGATGAGGCCTTCGTCCCCTTGCGCGCCTATGCGGAGGGCATTAGTGCCATCGACGAGTTCGAGCGCCTGGAAAAGGATGATAGTTTCCAATCACTGCATGGAGACCCGCGCTTCGACGCGCTCGTCGCCGCCACACGCCAGCGCATCGCCGCGGTGCAAAAGCAGCCGGCGACCAGATAGACTGAACCCGCCAAGAGACAGTCGCGAATATGACACCTGAACTTCGTAAGACCTAATCGGGGCGAGCTTCTGCGGGAGACCGCACCTTTGGTCTTGGACCACAAGTAAACCGGAAGTCAATTGTTGTAACCAGGCGTTAACACTCAGAACCCCCGTCGTGAGTGTAATCGGGATGTTACGCCAACTTCCCACAGTAGATGGTAGTGGGTTAGTAGAAATCATACTAACCCACTACCGAAAATTCTTTCACGTTGACGTTATTAGGGATTGGCTGGACAATGGCCCGTTGGATAGGAGGCAATTCGTGAAAAGTACCCTACTGTTGTTATGCCTTTTGCTACTTTGCAATCTGACGGCGCTCGCTCAGGGTCCTCAGATCGTGCTTACGCCGAAAAAGTCTATGATCCACGTCCCACCGCAGGAAGCACCGTCGAGTTTGAAAAAGATCTACAGCAACCTGGGTACAAAGACCGACCCTTTCAACGGATACAACTACTGGTACGTCTCGGGACCGGACAGCGAGATCGGCTACGCCGAGTCTGTCGCTTTACCCTTCACCCCGAAATCCGACTCCCATGTCTCGCAGGTGCAGGTCCCTATAGCGTATTTGGCCGGGGCGAACCAGGTGAATCTTAACATCTACGGAGATTCGAGTGGTGTTCCGGGAACGCTGCTGGCGGGTCCGGTCACAGTGACAGACCTGCCCGATTTTGGAAACGACTGCTGTACCCTTATCGTCGCCAACTTCACTCCGCTTGCTGTCACCGCTGGAACCCAGTATTGGGTGGTCGCGGATACACCTCTCTCGGGCACTGGAAGCGACTCCAACGTCAGTTGGTTTACGGTTGTCAAGCCGATCATTGCCATGTCGTTCAGCATTGATGGCGCGTGGTACAGCAACAACGCTGACGGGCGTCCTGCCGGTGAAGTGCTGGGTACAATTCCGTAAGGGCCGCTAAACAGCGATTTCAGTTTGTCTGACGCTAACAGGCGATTGCACTCAGAATCCCTCTGGATGACAGACTCTTGGGTAGGGGAAACGTCCGTGGCTTCGGAATGAGTCCCACGTTTGCAAATGCGGCAAACGTGGG
>JBEKED010000099.1:0-28449 GCA_050014035.1 Terriglobales bacterium | reverse complement strand
GGGAGGGATCATCGGAACCCCACTGGCTGTAGGGAAGGCCATCGGGAGCTGTGTAACCGTCGATGATGTTGCCCGCGTTACCGCAAAACAAGAACCCGGAAACGGACGTTGCGACGTACTGCCCCGAGGGCTGGCCGGCGACCATCATGCGCGCCACCACGTTGACGCCCTGCATCGGCTGCGCCGCGTTTCCGGAGGCATCGGTGAAATACACGCTGCCGTAGATTCTGCCCGATGGTTGCGAGTTCACGCTGGGATAAAGACGCGCTAGAGAGTCGATGTCATCCATCGCAGGGACGTCCGGGTTGGGATAGCAGACGGTAATGGGCACGCAGGTGTCCGGATCTTCAAAGTGCATTACTGGAAAGCCGGCAAAGTCGGCCTGGGTGGGAGGCGGCTCGCCCGTGATCACGTTCAGATTGGCCTGCGACCATCCTAAGCCAACCGTGCGTGCCAGAACGCGGATCAAACGGTATTGAACATCGGGTACCTGCGTGCTGGTGGTGGCACAGACTCCGTTGATTACCACCAGCGAGTGCACGATGTTGCCGGCCGCGGAAAAATTGTCAGGTCCGCCGTAAACGGCATTGGTGAAGCAATCGGCCAAGTCTCCGGCACCTTCGCCTAGGATTGCGTCGGTGACTGTGCCGTCGTAATCGTAAACGATTCCCACTGGCGTGCCCGTGGCGGAAGGTGTAATGTCTGCCGGGGCGGTCACAACTCCGAAGCCGTTAGTTTCGATATTGCCGCCGTCCACGTACTCTGCCAGATGACCTCCCTGCGTTGCGGTGAGGGCAACCCCGGGGATGGTCGTCCAGGTACTGAAAGCGGTGGCGACCAAGGCGTCGGCCTGCGCTTCGGTGAAGATCGGACTGAGGGGCCCTGGGTTGGTGTAGTACTCGACGGAGCCACTTGCCCAAATCAAGGGCAGGCCTTCGACTCCGGGGTTGTAGCCGGAGCCGGCTACAAATGCCGGCCCTCCGGCGCGGCTGGCAAGGGCAGTGCAAATCAGAAACGCGGCAACCTGCAGGATTCGCCTGAGCATGTTACTCCTCTTCACTCCTGGCGCTGCGGATGGCGCGCTCCAGTTGGAGAACGCTGACACGTGCGTTATCGACAGTTGGACGTGGCGGCGCGGACGATGAGCTTCGTAAGTTAAGCGCGAAGGTGGGCCTTGGCGTAGTTTTCGACACGCTCTTCCCGCTCGGGTCGAGAGCGACTTGCCCCAGCGGGCCACCGACCGGGCTGGTTAGGCCTAAACGGCTGGGTGGGTATAAGAAGATAAGAATGTGCTGGCCTTTGCTCATCGGGCGATGCATCGTCCATGCGCCCGTCCACTCGTGAATGGTGAGCACCTGTCCGGGGTCGACGCCGGCGATCGCTTCCTCTATCCGGAAGCGCAACTCGATCGCTGGTGTGGCGCCTGCAGACCGACCGGTCCCTGTGTGCTGGGTGGTCGCCGTCTGGGTCGTGGTGGAGAGCACGGTTCCGGTGAATATCATGCCAGCGCGGCGCGAAAGTTGTTTCCAGTGCGGACCTAGAATGCGCTCCGCGACAACCTCATCCGATTGCTGCGCGGCTGCAGAGCACGACAGGGCCATGTTCCACAGACCGCAGTTCAAAAGACAAGCGACGGCGACGGTCAATACGCGTCTTGACGCACGCATAGCGAGATCTTTCTGGAGGGAACGGGACCGGGAGAGGTCCTGGGAATGGAATCAGATTAGCGCGTTGTGGATGAGGCGGATGTGCGCGCGGTCACTGTGGATTTGTGATGAATCGGAAGCCTGGCGCGGGTGATGTTCTACGGCAAATCGCCCGTTGTGAAGCGGCCAGCGGATCAAGAAGCCGCCGCGCCGCGCATTGCTGGGAGAGCGGCGGGCACTGCCAGAGCACAAGCTGATCGTGCCCAAAATCCTTCGTTCTCGAAACTCCTAAAGGTCCAACGCGGCGCGCTACTTCTTATAACGGTTGGCCTTCCGATTCGCTTTTTTTTGCCCCTTCGTGGCCCTCTTCATTGATTTTCGCGATTTCTTGTTGGCCTTATTCAACATCTTTTGCTGCTTCTTGATCGCTTTTCGGGATTCGCGAGCATTTTCTTGGGTACTCATGCGTTGCGCCTGGGCTGGCATCGAGCCCGCGAGGCTTAAGACGAGCAGAAGCAGGAAAGCAGCGATTCGTTTCATAATGTCTCCAAACGAAAGATCTTGTAGACATCTTACCCTGAGCGGCACCCAGGCGGACGCACAAGAGTGTTACTTCTGTAATCCGTGCTCTCTAACCTCTTACTCGCGGCCAGCCTGCGAGCCCCATTCATTCTGTGGCTGCGGCCTCAAAGCCCGCAGCTACAAGGTCTGGAAATCTGAAAACTCGTTGTGCCCCTGTTACCCGACCGCCGATCTCGACCTCACCGCCATTTTCAAGACTCTTCCTGATACTGGAGATCTGCGGTTCGGCGAGATGCATGGCCTTCATTGTTTTCACAAGCCCAGAGACCTTGAAAGTCCTGGTCGAAAGCTGCTCTCCCTGGTGCTGAAAAGGACGCGCGTATAGTCGGTATCCCCCGCCGCTTTCGGCTCGCGCGTAAACCAGATACGGTTGATCCACATAATCTCCAAAGCTGTGAATGACGGCTGCGCTTCCGTCAGGGAACACAGCTTGAATCTGGAGCACGCCCCCCATGGCGTAGAGGTAGTTCCGCAACGTGCTTAGGTACATATCGGCTCGCCGCTCGATACGGGAGACCGAGCTCTGCGGCACGTCGAGCATCTCGGCCATGTCGGACTGGGTGAGTTGTTTGGCGCTGCGCAGTTCTTCCAATGCCATCCGCTGTAGCTCTTCGCGTACCCGCACTCGGTTGTCCGCGATGCTCGCGGGGTCCATTTTCGCCTGAAGTTCCTTGAAGTTCCGTGCCATATGGTTACTCTCCTCGCCGGGTTGCCTTGCCCGGTGTGTCTTCCTATTCGCTCTCTAACTCCCTCAAATGCTCGTCGTAGATCGCATCGGCGCGCGGTACGTTTTCCTCGTACCAGCGATTGTTGCCGGTCTTGTCCCCTCCAATGAGCAGAATCGCTACACGGCGAGGATCGAATGCGTAAAGAACACGATACGGTCGTCCTTCATGCTGAACCCGCAATTCGCGCATGTGTGAGTGCCGCGACATTTCAATGCCGGATGAATGGGGCATTCTCAGTGTCGGCCCAACCTCCTGCAAAAGACTGACTGTGAAATCAACGCTCTTCTGCTCGGCGGCATTCAGACCTTCCCACCAGTGCCGAATTCATCAGAAAATTCGACTTCCCACGACACCCATTGAATATGTCATAGGAGACATTATGCTGTCAAGGACATATAAATCGGTTGGGTTGCGCAAAGAAGAGTTGTGTGTGGCGTAAGCCGCTAGTGAATCGTCTTCGTTTTCCGCGACATGTAATCCATCAGCAGATACTGGCCGAGCGTGTACGGCGTTGTGAAATAGGCTTTGCCGCGGCACATCTGCGTCACTTTCTGGACGAACTGCACCAAGCCATAATCCGACGCCAGCATAAAGGTATTGATCAGCACGCCGGCGCGTTTGCACTTGGAAACTTCCTCGAGCGTCTGGCTGACCACCAGCGGATCGAGGCCAAAGGCGTTCTTGTAAATGCGCCCATCTTCAAGCGTGAGCGCGGATGGTTTGCCGTCAGTGATCATGACGATCTGCTTCATGTCCTTGCGCTGGCGCTGCAGGATGCGCTGCGCCATGCGCAGGCCTTCGCGGGTGTTCGTATAGTATGGACCAACCTTTACCCTGGCCAACTGCGAGAGCGGAACCTCTTCCGCCGAATCGTGAAACAGCACCAGCGACAGCGAGTCTCCCGGATATTGCGTGCGAATCAGTTGCGAAAGCGCCATCGCCACTTTCTTGGCGGGAGTGAAGCGGTCTTCGCCATAGAGAATCATCGAGTGCGAGCAGTCGAGCATCAACACCGTGGCGCATGATGACTGGTACTCGCACTGATGCACCTGCAAGTCGCGGTATTCAAGGTTGAGGGGAAGCCCGAGACCTTCGCGCTGGATTGCGCTGGAAAGTGTTGCCGTGATGTCGAGATTCAAAGTGTCGCCAAACTCGTAGGGCTTCGAGGCACCGCTCGATTCAATCCCGGTTGCCATGTCGCGCGTGTCATGACGTCCAAAGCTCGACTTGCCGAGCGAGCCAAGCAGATCGCGGAGCGCCTTGAATCCCAAAAAGTCGAGGCTCTTGTCGGTAATCTCAAACTTCGCTTGCTGCTGCGCATCGCCGACTTGTCCGCCGACGCTCGACTGCCTGGAGGGATCGTGAGGACGATCGATGGAAATGTAATCTTCCTGCTGCATGCGCTCGATCAGCTTCTCAATCAGTTCTTCGAGTTCGCCCTCCATCTGCATCTGCTGCAGCCGGTCGCGCATCTCTTCGTCAAACATTTCACCGTCGAGAAGCGCTTGTTCAAGGGCGCGCTTCAATTCGTCGAGCGTCTGCTCGCCTTCCTGCATCTCGTACCAGAAGTTATCGTTGAATCCGCTTTGCAGAAAATAGTCCGAGAGCGCGCTGAGCAGGTCCTCCATGCTCATCTCGCTGGCGGGGTCGGGAACGTATTTGCTGTAGCGGATGCGTTTCATAAACCCAGTTCTCAGTTGTCAGTTCTCAGTAAAATCCGCCTCTCGCCGAGAACTGAGAACTTAGTTAAAACTCCTTTTTCTCCCAAATCCCGGTTCTTCACGCTCAAACACTGGCTTGTCGGCTGGTTTTGGTGCTTTCTCACCCGCGCTGAAAACGCGTTCCTCGTTGCGTCCGATCTTCTTGTGCGCGTGCAGGCCCTCCAGCACGAACTCCGCTGCTGATACTTGGACCTCGGCGGCGTCTTTCGGACCAACGTTCAGCTTGGTCAGTTTTTCCATCAGGCCTTGAATCTGGCCGAGGCCCTGCAGAACGTCTTGTGCTCCGGCGTTGTCGCTGAGCTGGATTTCACCTCCGAGATCGAACCACTGCACCACCTGATTCATGTTCACGCCGTGCAGATAAGTGTCATATGCTTTGGCTACCGCGGTGCGGATCAGTTCGCGGCTTACGTAGTCGGCGCCCTTCATTTCGCCCTCATACTCGAGTTCGAGCTTGCCCGTGATGGCGGGTAGAGCCGCGTAAATGTCGCTGATGCGCGGTACGATCAATTTTTCGTTATGTGTAAGGGCGCGGCGCTCCGCATTCGATACCACGTTCTCGATGGCTGAGATGGGCAGGCGCTGGCTTACGCCCGAGCGCTTGTCGATTTTCTTGTCGTCGCGGGCGGCGAAGGCGATGCGCTCGATGACTTCGTTGACATACTTTGGAATACGCAACTGCGAGCCGTTCCCGTCATTTGTTCGTTCGAGCGTGCGGTCGAGCCAGGCTTCCTGCGCGGTGATGGCGATGCCTTCCTCGACAGTCGCCGGATAGTGGGTGCGAATTTCCGATCCGATCCGATCCTTCAGCGGAGTAATGATCTTGCCCCGCGCAGTGTAGTCCTCGGGGTTGGCGCTAAAGACGATCGCGACATCGAGCGGCAGGCGAATCGGATATCCCTTAATTTGCACGTCGCCTTCCTGCATGATGTTGAAGAGTCCGACTTGAATCTTGCCGGCCAAGTCAGGCAACTCGTTGATGGCAAAAATTCCGCGGTTGGCGCGAGGCAGCAACCCATAATGCACGGTGAATTCGCTCGACAGTTCGTGTCCACCGCGCGCGGCTTTGATGGGATCGATATCGCCGATCAGGTCCGCGATGGTGACATCGGGCGTGGCCAGCTTTTCCACGTAGCGGTGGTCGGGGGTGAGCCAGGCAATTGGCGTGGCGTCTCCTTGCTTGGCTAACAGTTCGCGACAGTGGCGGCAGATGGGAGCGTAGGGATTGTCGTGGATCTCGCAGCCCGCGACGTAGGGCATCTCGGGATCGAGCAGCGCCGTAAGCGCCCGCAGGATGCGGCTTTTCGCTTGGCCGCGCAATCCGAGGAGAATGAAATTATGCCGCGAGAGGATAGCGTTCACGATCTGCGGGACCACCGTATCGTCATAGCCAACGATGCCCGGAAATATCGGACTGCCCTCGCGCAGCCGCGCCATCAGGTTCTCGCGCAACTCATCTTTTACTCGCCGCGACCGGAGGCGCTGTTCGGTGAAAGGACTCTGGCGTAATTCGCCGAGAGTCCGGCAAAAACTCATGGTGGGAACCCCCAAAGAAAGCCTTGTCCGGATTATAGCGTGAAAGAAGCTCTCAGCTTTCAGCTCTCAGTTGTGGGTTTTCCAGTGTCTTGGTTTCCGTGGACGCTCGCTTGAATCGGTCTCCGCCGAAACCCTGCTACTATCTGGTTTTGCACCCAGAAGGGATCGACTATGCGTTGGTATCACTATGTGGCGTACTTCTTCGGAGGCGCATTCCTCGCGAACGCCCTACCCCATCTCGGAAATGGGATCTCGGGACATGCGTTCCAAAGTCCCTTCGCATCGCCACCCGGCGTGGGGTTGTCTTCCTCGATAGTCAATGTCCTGTGGGGCCTTTTCAATCTTGCCGTTGGTTACTTACTCGTCTGCCGTGTCGGCAGTTTCGATCTCCGCAAGACCCCGCACGTACTCGTCCTCGGGGCGGGCGTCCTAGTCATGTCGCTAAATCTCGCCCACTGGTTCGGGCGGCTCCACGGAGGGCTGTGAACCTGACTTTTATCAACCCGAGAACTGACAGCTATTTTCAGTTCCACCGAGCCTTCGCCGCTCGCCGCAGACCCGGCAAGACGGCCTCAAGATAACCGACTACCGCCTCCAGACGTTTTGCTTCCGACAAAGTTGACAGCAGGCTCTGCTTGAAGTCCAGGTCCAGCGGAAGCGAGCCTGCGAGTAAGAAGGAAAGATTGGCAGCGTGTTCATCGGGGCCGGAGGGCTCTGTCCCCGCTAGTTTTGTGATCTCGGCATGCAAGCGCACGGCCTGCGCTACCAACTCGGACGGCGCTCTGGCGGCCTTGTCGTGAAGCCCGTCTTCGTCTTGCACGACCGCAACTTCGGCCTGCAAAAACGAGCGGTCCTCGTTGACCTCGATGACTTCAAAACGTTGGACTCCGCGGGTCAGGATGTCCAAGCGGCCATCATCGTACTTTTTGATGACCGACATGATCTCAGCCGTGCAGCCGATGTCCGCGACTCCGTCGGAGGACGCTCGCACCACGCCGAACGGTTTTTTCTGTTCCAGGCACTCGGCAATCATTTCTTGGTAGCGTGGTTCGAAGATGTGCAGCGGCAGGGGAACGCCCGGCAGCAGCACCATTTCGAGCGGGAAGATGGGCAATAGCGAACTCACGGCAGCTCCAGTGCAGACGATTTTACGCTAGTCGCGTAGGCCCGGACGCATTCGTCCGGGCACGGCAAGCGCAGCGCGCCGCCGCTTTGACTTGGCTAACAACTACGGAACTTCGCTCCGCGGGGCGGACGAATGCGTCCGCCCCTACGTGCGCATTGACTTGCCGAGCTCCACGCTATACAAGAGTCGCCATGGAAATGGACGGAAAAGAGATGGACGGAAAAGTCGTGGTGTTAACGGGAGCTTCCATGGGAATCGGGGAAGCGATCGCCATGGTTTTTGCCGACGCGGGTGCCAGCGTAGCGTTGCTTTCGCGCGATGCCAGTCGCGCCGAGGCTGCTCGCCAACGGATTGGCCACACCGACCGCACTCTTGCCTTGGCGTGCGATGTTCGCAATCGCGAGGAGGTCGACCGCGCGCTGGCATCCACGCTCGGCCGCTTTCACCGGGTGGACGTGTGGGTGAATAACGCGGGCGTGGGGATTCGCGACTCGGTTGTCGAGATGCAGCCCTCCATATGCCGCGATTTGTTTGAAACGAATTTCTTCGGCACGATTGCTTGCATGCAGGCGGTGGTGCCAGCCATGCGCGCAACCGGCGGCGGAACCATCATCAACATCTCGAGCGTTGCCGGACACATTCCGGTTCCGTTTATGACTTTGTACTGTGCCAGCAAGTTCGCCATGAACGCTCTTGGAAAAGGCGCCCGGATGGAGCTGCGACGCGACAAAATCAACGTCCTGACTGTCTGTCCAGGATATGTGAGCACTGAATTCGGAAAGCACATGGTGGCCAACCGGCAGGGGAACGTCAATGTCCGTCCGCAGTCAGTGCGCGGGATCACCGCTGAGCGTGTCGCGCGAGCGGCCTATCGCGGGTATCGCAAAGGAAAGCGCGAGGTCGTCGTGCCTTGGACCATGATTCCGGCTATCAAGCTGTACCAGTTATGGCCGGGATTGGTGGAGTGGGGTATGGCAAGGGCCATGAAGGATTCGCGGACCGGTTAAGGCGCGAAAGGTAAAGAAAAGTAAATCCAGTAAACCTTGCGGTGCGGGCCGCATCGAATCAACCAGGCAGAACCGCAGTCTTCCACCCCCTGCGAAAAGCCGTTTGCACGGCGGCCTTGGGGGTGGGGGCTGCTGTAAACTCTTTCGGGTCTCTTTTCGTTAGAATAGAGTTTATGAGATTCCGCTCCCGAGCCGCGTTCTCTGCGTTCCCTCTGTTTTCCTTGGCCGCGCTCTTTGGCACCCTGCTTCTTGTCGTGCCCAAGGGGGCGCGTGCGCAGGAAGGGCCACTCGACAAATCTGCGCCCAAAGGAACGACGGTCGAAGAAATCATCAAGCGCTTCGCCACCAAGGAAAAAGAGTTCAAAGAAGCGCGCGACCAGTACACCTTCCGGCAGGACGTAAAGGTCATGACGCTCGACGGCGACACACCGGACGGAATGTACCAGGAAGTCTTCGACGTGACCTTCGACGACAAGGGACACAAGACGAAGAACGTAGTTTTCGCGCCGCAGCCGACACTGCAACGCATCCAGATGACCGAGGAAGATTTTGATGACATCGAGAACCGGCTTCCGTTCGTGCTGACATCGGACGAAGTCGGAGAGTACGACATCCTCTACGTCGGCCAGCAAAAACAAGATGAGCTGAACACGTATGTTTTCGACATTGCCCCCAAGCAGATCGTCGGCAAGAAGCGCTATTTCCAAGGACGAATCTGGGTGGACGACCACGATTTCCAGATCGTGGAGACTTATGGCAAGACCGTGCCCGACATCAAGAAAAAGAAAGGCCAGGAGAACCTGTTTCCAAAGTTCACCACCTGGCGCGAGCAGATCGACGGCCAGTACTGGTTCCCCACCTACACCCGCGCCGAGGACACTCTCCAGTTCGCCATGGGCGGCGTGAGGATTCGCGAGATCATCAAGTACACGAATTACCGGCGCTTCGGATCAAAATCGAGGATTACCTACGAAGGACAGGACGTGCAGAAGGCGGACCCGAATCAGAAGCCAGCGCCTGACCAGAAGCCGGCGGAGCCGCCAAAGCCGCAATAAGGCCAGGTTTCAAGGCTTTTCGACTAAGACCGGTTTTGAGAACAACTCCTGACGAATTGTCATCTTGAGCGGAGCGAAAGACCTGTTTCTTGCCGGCGTCGAGGAAAAAGCAGATCCTTTGCTTCGCTCAGGATGACAAAACGAATCTGATTTCTCCAAGACTTTCCAACCCCGCAGTCCTAATAAAACAAATACTTCCTCCACTTGTCGTCACTGTGCCCCATCAGCCGCATGATGTGCCGACTGGTATGCAGATTGAAAGAGCGCGGTTCACGCGCCGGCCTCATATTCGCTTCGTGGGGAAGTTGGTTGCCTTTGCGGCGGTTGCAGAGATGACAGCAGGCGACCAGGTTCTCCCAGGTGGAGAGGCCTCCGCGGGAACGAGGAATCACGTGGTCGAGCGTGAGTTCTCCCGAGGGCAGCGTGGTGCTGCAATACTGGCAGGTGTTGCGGTCGCGCAGCAGAATGTTCTTGCGCGACAGCGCCCGTGACTGGTGCGGGATGCGCCGATACTCCAGCAGACGGATGACCGAGGGCACGCGCATGGCGACACGGGCAGCATGCAGGAAGTGTCCGTTTTCTTCTTCGGTCATGGCGACACCCTTGAGCACGAGCACAATAGCGCGGCGGGCGGCGCAGACGTTGATCGGCTCATAGGAGGCGTTCAACACCAGCACGGGCTGATGCAGCGCGTGCCCATCGCCATCGGAATGCATTCCGGAGGCAAGCATCGCGAGCGGAAGATGCGACCGCATGCTGTTGGCGAAATTGTGTAATCGCAGCGACATAACTTCTACCCGTGAGCCGCCATGCCCACGCGATCTTCACTTTCTTCGTCCGCCAGATCCTCCGGCAGATTTCCCGCTAACGAGATCACATCCGAAATCTTCAAAGTCCGCGCCACTGTCGCCACCCACACGCGCGCTGCTCCCGCACGAAGCAGTACGCGGGCACACTCCGAGGCTGTGGTTCCCGTGGTCAGCACATCATCGATGAGTAAGATGTCGCGGTTCACGATTCGCGCGGTATCGCTGACCGCAAAAGCGCCACGCAGGTTCTCGCGTCGTTGATGACGAGTCAGGCCAATCTGGCTGCCGGTCTCGCGGCGGCGCAGCAGGACTCCTTCACACAGATCAAACCTTTTCGGACGCGATAGTTGCTTCAGCGCCGTCCGCGCGATCATCTGCGCCTGATTAAAGCCGCGCTGGGCTTGCTTTCGCGGGTAGAGCGGAACCGGGACCACCGCGATTGAGCCAACCGGCATCGCCTGTTCCAGATTGGCAATCGCTTCCGCCAACATGCGCCCCAAAACTGCCGCAGCGGGACGTACTTGCTGGAATTTGAGCAAATGAATCAAGTCGCGCAACGCACCGTCATAGCTGCCATAGGCGACCGCGCGCTCGTAGCGGTCGCAGAGCAAGCAAACACGACTTACATACGGGAAGCCGGGAAACTTTGATCAGGGGGGAACCACAGATACGGCAATCAGCGGGAAAGAAAACAAAGAATAAAGTCGCAGCCGCGCGCTCGGCAAAGCCAACGAAGCCACTGTTCGCCAAGCTCTGGTTCTTCAATCCATGCTTGGCCACAACGTGGTCCGCCGCTTGGCCCTGGGCAGCCCGTATTCGAAACCCAGTACTGCTACTGCTGAAGACGGCCTCCCGCACCTGGCATCCGACCTCGTTTTCGCCAGGCGATTCCTCGGTTCAGTATAAGCTGCGGCCTACGCGCTACGCAACGCGGCTATCGGACGTTGAACCAGTTGGGGGTTGATTCCCGGGGTGCTTGCGCTCCGGAGGAATGCGCTCGAAGGCCCGAATCGTGCGCAGGACATAGCGCCGGCGAGAGCACCGTTCACAGCGGACTGCTCGCAATAACAAAAGCGGAAGCACGTATCTTTCAAAGAACCCGCGAGGCCGCGAGCGAATGGCTTCTTGCGGACCGCAGCCCCGGCAGCGGAATTCTTCGAAAAACCGGCTCCAAGAGGGCTGATCGAGGGGAGTCACAAATTACCTCCTGGATCGGACTATTCTAATCCTGTTTAAGACGCGAAATCGCAAGTAAAAGTTTTCGCAAGAACTTTCGGACAAAAGACGCTCGATGCGCATTACCCTTCTATATCGAAGACCGCACTTGTAAAGCTGCCTTTCGGCATGGTAAGGTGCGCCGTCGCTGATAATATGAACGGGCAATTAAATTTCCGCGCAGTAAGAAGGTTGCGAGGTCCCCATGAGCACTCCGGTTGTGGCCAATACTGAAGCTCCCCGCAAGCATCGCCCCTACGTTCCGGAAACCATGGAAATGAAGGAGTTTACCTTCCGGGCCGTATTGATTGGGTTATTCCTGACCGCCCTGCTCGGCTCGGCCAATGCGTACCTCGGGCTGAAGGCGGGCATGACCATTGCCGCAACCTATCCAGCGGCAGTCATCTCGATGGCATTGCTGAGGTTGATGAAGGGCTCGCTGCTGGAAGAAAACATCGCACGAACCGTGGGCTCGATTGGCGAATCGGTCGCGGCTGGCGCCATATTCACCATCCCGGCCTTTGTCATGGCCGGCTTGTGGCCGACACTGACGCCCAGCGTCAGCACACCCGAATATTGGAAATCAGTCGCCCTGATGATGATCGGGGGGACACTCGGCATTCTTTTTGTGACGCTCCTGCGCCGCGTGATGGTGGAGGATCCCGATCTGCCGTTTCCCGAATCCGTGGCCGCTTCTGAGATTCACAAGGCCGGGCAACAAGGCGCCAAAGCCGCGAAAATTCTATTTGCCAACATGGGCTTCGGCGCGTTTATGTATCTGTTGGGAGCAGTCAATGTTTTCAATCCCAACAACACTTTCCCGGTGAAGATCAGCGACCTCGGAAAGAAGCTGCTGCTCCGCACCAGCACGAATCCCAACGTAGCCACAACTATTACCGGCGGCGCAACGTTGATGACCGCGCCCGATATCAGTCCCGCTTATCTTGGCGTGGGATACATCATCGGGCCCCGCCTCGCTGCCCTGAACTTCGCGGGTGGATTGCTGGCCTGGGGCCTACTCGTTCCACTTCTAACCTTCACCATCGGTCCCTACATTCAGGCCTCGATGCCGCCGGGACAAGCCATCGCCTGGCCCCTCCTTGCGCAAGCCATCTACTTTTCGATCGTGCGGCCGATTGCAGTCGGCGGGATGCTGGTGGGCGCGTCATACACGCTTTTCAAGATGCGCAAGCAGTTGGCGCTGGGCATGGGCCGTGCCGTCTCCGATCTGAAAAAGTCGGCAGCCGCGCACGCCGCTGCTAATCGCACCGAGCGCGATCTGCCCGCGAAGGCCGTGTTTGCCGGCATCGGTGTAGTATTCGTGGCCATGATTCTGCTTTATTACTATTTCATCAACGCCGCCGGCACGCTCTCCAGTTCGCGCGTGTTGTCGGGTTGCCTGGTGGCGGCCGGCGTGATGATTATCGTCGGATTCTTCTTCGCCGCAGTTTCCGGAAATCTGGTTGGCATGATCGGATCGTCGAACAATCCAGTCTCGGGCCTCACGCTGTGTACGCTGGTGATCGCTGCGTTGCTTATGGTCGCGCTCGGTGTTTCCGGAACCGGCGGAGTAGCGGCGGTACTTGGAGTAGCAGCCGTCGTGTGCGTTTCATCGGCTGTGGCGGGTGAGATGTTGCAGGATTTGAAGGTGGGACACATCCTCGGCGGCACGCCCGCCAAGATGCAGATCGGAGATCTTTTTGGCATCGTCGTGGCATCGCTTGTCCTGTTCTTCCCCATCGCCATTCTTGCCAAGGCATACACCTTTGGCAGTCCGTCGCTGCCGGCGCCGCAGGCGGGACTAATGGCGATGCTCTCGAAAGGAATTGTGGGCGGGGACATGGCTTGGCCGCTGGTGATTGTTGGCATCCTGCTGGGACTGGCAATGATCCTGATCGAGGTGAAGAGCGTGATGCTGTTTGCCGTCGGCATGTATCTGCCGCTGGGCACAACTTTCGCCATTTTTGTTGGCGGTGTGATTCGCTGGCTCACTGACAAATTGCGCGATCGCCGCGGGTTGAACGATGCGCAGAAGGCGAGAGTGGAGAACGCTGGCGTCCTGACCGCGTCGGGTTTGATTGCGGGCGAGGCGCTGTGTGGATTGGCCATCGCGGGTCTGGTGGGTTCAGGACACGACGTAACACTTTTCAAGTGGACGCCGACATTTCTTCTGGCGCTAGGCGCGCTCGCGATATTGGCGATAGTCATGATTCGGGTTCCCTTGGCGAATGCGGGCAGGCCCGAAGATCCGGCTCCGCCAACGGCGATTATGTAATGCTAGCGTAGGGACGGCCGCCCTCGTGAGCCTGCCCTGATGTAAGTACTCAGGAATGTCGATTGCGAGAAATATTGCCGAGACGCAAAATCGTGTCGCAAGCGCTGCACAGCGCGCCGGACGCGATCCATCCGAAATCACGCTGATGGGCGTGAGCAAGACTTTTTCAGTCGAACGTATTCGCGAGGCGTACGCGGCGGGATTGCGCGTCTTCGGCGAGAACCGACTGCAGGAGTTTGGCGTGAAAGAGGATGCTCTGCGCGATTTGCCTGATGCCGAATGGCACATGATAGGACATCTGCAAACCAACAAGGCCGCGAAGGCGGCGGAGTTGTTCGACGCGGTGGATTCCCTCGACTCCGTGCGTCTGGCGGAAAGGCTGAATGCATCCGCGGAGAGCGGAGGCAAGGTATTGCCCGTCCTCGTCGAGATCAATGTAGGTGGGGAGCAGGCAAAGAGCGGATTGGCTTCGGACGCAGACGAACTGGAGCAGATTCTGCAGGGCGCGCCGCGATGGGCGAACCTTGAAATTTGTGGCCTAATGACCGTTCCGCCGTATACGGAAGATCCGGAGGGCTCACGGCCGTATTTTCGCCAGCTTCGGCAGATTCGCGACCGCATTGCCGCGCGCGCATTGCCGAAAATCGGCACGGCAATACTCTCCATGGGCATGTCACACGATTTCGAAGTCGCGATTGAAGAGGGAGCGACTTGTGTGCGCGTGGGGACAGCCATCTTCGGCGAGCGAGGCAGGGGAGTGTAGAGCGGACACTCCTGTCCGCTGCTTGTTGATCTCGGTTTTGATTTCTGAATGTCACGCAACGCGCAAGAGCAACAGCAAGAGCAGCGGACAAGAGTGTCCGCTCTACACTCGATGGTTGCGATTGAAAATTCGCCAACCGGAGCAACGTTCGCGGTCAAGGTTCACCCCCGCGCAAAAAAGAATGCGATCACCGGCGAAGTCGGCGACGCGCTGAAGGTTGCGCTTACCGCGCCTCCCGTCGACGGCAAGGCCAACGAAGCCTGCATCGAATTTTTCGCAAAGCTTTTGAAGGTATCGCGTTCCTCCGTTACTATTGCAGCCGGCTTGACCAGCCGGAACAAAGTGATTCGAGTAGCAGGCCTGACAGCCCAACAGATCAGCGAACGGCTTGGCTGTTGATGAGGAGCGCGGGCGAGGGCGCCCGCGCCACACGATCCATCGGGAGCAGCGATTGACCTTTTCTGAACGCTTGCAGGAAATCCGCACCGGCTTCGAACCCCCCTTCTGGGTCGCGAACATCACCGAAATCTTTGAGCGTCTTTCCTACTACGGGGCTTTTGCTTCGCTTGCTCTCTATCTGCAGGAGAAGCTGAATTTCTCGACCGAGCAAACCGGCACTCTGACAGGCTTGTTCGGCGGCATGGTATGGTTTCTCGCCATTTTTGGAGGCGCCGCTGCCGACCGGCTAGGCTTTCGCCGCGCGCTTTCGATGGCCTACCTCATTCTGGCCGCCGCCTATTTCCTCATCGGATCGATTGGCGCGCCCTGGCTGGCTCCGGTGCGCAACGCGGTGCCGTTGGGATTGTTTGTCGGATTCATTCTGATTCTGCCTGCGCTCGGTATCTCGATGGTCAAGCCTTGCGTGGTCGGGACCACGGCACGGGCTTCCAAAGAGAACGTCCGCTCCATCGGCTACTCGATTTACTACACGATGGTGAACATCGGCGGAGCCATGGGCCCTTATTTCGCGTCGTGGGCGCATCGCCACATGGGGGTGGAGAACGTTTACCGCGTGGCCGCGGTCAGCGTCTTCGCCATGTTCTTCGTGGTCATCATTTTTTTCCGCGAACCGCGCAAAGCCGGAGATGCACCTCCTCCGTCAATCGCCACTGTCGCGCGGAACTTCTGCGTCGTAGTCGGCAACTACCGCCTGGTTTTGCCGGTCTTGCTGTTCGCTTTGTTGCTGCGCGTGGGTTTGTTCGCCTATCCCGGGCACAGCGTGCCTTGGTGGATCTGGGGCGGTCTTCTGATCCTCGTTCTCGCTGGAATCAGCCGGTTCATGTGGTTCCTTGTGCTCTTCACCGGATACTGGGTGGTGTTCTGGCAGCAGTACATCAGTTTGCCTGGGTACATTCACGGGTATATCAATTCTCAGGCCGATGTTGAGATCATCCTGGTGACCGATGGGCTGACCGTGATCTGCCTCACGCTGGCGGTGAATTATTTGACGCGCAGGATTCCGGCATTTCAAGCCGTGATTTTGGGCACGGTCATCACTTCTCTGTCCTGGATAATTCTCGCGCTGCGGCCGACGCTCTGGGGCGCGGTGCTTTCTTTGTTTGTGCTGGCGCTCGGCGAAATCATTCAGGCCCCACGCTACTACGAATACATTTCACGGCTCGCACCTGCGGAAGAGCAGGGCACGTACATGGGGTTCGCGTTCTTGCCGATCGGAATCGGATCGCTGATCGGCGGTTGGTTTGGCGGCACGCTGGTTCACCATTTCGGAGAAGTCACGCATCAACCGGCGCGAATCTGGTGGACCGTGACAGCGGTTGGCTTGGCCACGGCAGCGGTGCTCTGGAGTTATGACAGAATCGTAAGCCGGAAGACCGGCGCGCCTCCCACTAAGCAGCAGGCTCGTCAGTAGGGCCGCTCAGGTCGCACTGGTCACAGTCAACCGTGATGTTAGGTCACTGCATTTCGCGTGAGATACCTTTTATCATAGAGCGCTTTCCGCGAACTCACACAAGGGAAAGCCTTGGCTACAAAAGGAGATCATGCCCGCGCGCAAAATCACTCCCGACTACATAGCCGACCACATTCGGCGCGTGCTCAAGGATGGCGGGTCGACGCCGCACTCGAAAGACGTCCAACACTTTTTCAAGGAAGTCATTAAATCGCGCGGCTGGTACACGGCCGAATTAAGAAAATTTGCGGTGCGCTTCCGGCGAAGTATCGCGCGCGAGCGGGGATTGGATTTCGTGGTGCAGGTTGCGGACGATCTTTTCTCCGGCCGGGTTCTCGAAGAAAAAGTGATGGCTGTTTTCCTGCTTGAGAACCAAACGAAGCACTTTAGCGACGATGAATTCCAGCTCTTTGCTTCCTGGCTCGACCGCGTCACCAGTTGGGCCGATCACGACGCGCTGGCGCATGACCTGCTGGGGCCGATGATAGCCGCCGAACCGGCCCGTTGCCGCGAAGTTTTCTTGTGGGCCAAATCGCCGAACCGCTGGCGGCGTCGTGCGTCGTGCGTGGCACTGATCCGGGGCGTACGCGAGCAGCAATTCTTTCCACAAATCGTCCGGCTTTCGAATCAACTGCTGCAGAACGAAGAAGAAGACGACATGGTCCTGAAGGGCTTGGGCTGGCTGTTACGCGAGACGGCCAAGGCCGATCCCAAGCGCACCGTTCCGCACTTGTTGAAGATTAGGGCAAACGCGCCGCGACTGGTACTGCGCACTGCCTGTGAGACCCTGCCCGTTGCCACGCGGAGGAACGTGTTGCGCGAACGAACGACTAGATCTTAACCAGGCGGGACTAGACCGCCGGGTGATCGGGTCATTCGGATGATCTAAAAGCTCAAATGATGTGACTTCGATGGTCAGATCGCCCGATTGGCTTGCTCAGTGCCCTTCTTCCTCCAGAAACTTCTCTACTTCCAGCGCGGCCATGCAACCGGAACCAGCCGCGGTGATGGCTTGGCGGTAGCGGCGGTCCTGCACGTCGCCACACGCGAACACGCCCGGCACTCGTGTCAAGACGTTCCTTTGCGTGACCAGGTAGCCATCCGCATCGGTTTCAAGCTGGCCCTGGAAAATCTTGGTGTTCGGGATGTGGCCGATGCCAAGAAACATCGCGCTGATTGGGAACTCCCAGCTTTCGCCGCTCTTCAGATTGCGCAGGCGCAGCGCGGTGACTTCTTTTTTGCCCACATCGAGAACGTCATCAACCACGGTGTCGGTAAGGAACGCGATCTTTGGATTGGCGCGGGCGCGATCAAGCATGATTTTCGACGCGCGAAACTGCTCGCGACGATGAATCAGCGTCACCTTGCTCGCAAAGCGCGTCAGAAATGTCGCTTCCTCCATGGCGGAGTCGCCGCCCCCGATCACCGCGATTTCCTTCCCCGAAAAAAAGAAGCCATCGCACGTGGCGCAGGACGAAACACCGTGGCCAATCAGCGCGTGCTCGTTCGGCAATCCCAGCCAGCGCGCCGACGCTCCGCTGGCGATGATGAGCGTGCGGGTGTGAATCGTCTCTTTGCCGATCGTCAATTCGATCGGATGCTTACTCAGATCGGCTTTGACCAGGTGGCCCATACGATATTCGGCGCCGAAGCGTTCCGCTTGCTTGCGCATGTTCTCGATCAGTTCCGGGCCCTGGATGCCCTCGGAAAAGCCGGGGAAATTTTCCACCAGCGTGGTCATCGATAGTTGTCCGCCCGGTTCATGGCCTTCTATCACCAGCGGCTTGAGGTTGGCGCGGGCGCTGTACAGGGCGGCTGTGTGACCGGCGCATCCCGAGCCCATGATTACGACATTGCGTATATCCATAGAGGTTAGAAGCAGCGTTAGTAGATAGATTCGGGAAAACAAATTTCGCTTCAGACCGCAAAACCGAGATTCCGCTCTTCAACTCTTAATTCACTAGACTTTGTCATCCCGAGCGGAGCGAGGGATCTGCATCTTGCGGCGAACTGCAGATCCCTCGCTCCGCTCGGGATGACAATTCGTTAAAGGTGTCGCTCGTGCCGATAGACAAACTACGGCTTCTTTTTGTGGCCCGCCTCGGTCTTGGTCGTCGTCGTTTTCGCCGCACTACGCACACCTAGCCGAGCCAGTTCCTGGGGCACCATTTTTCGCGCGCCCAGAGCGTCGCGATAACGCTCCATAATCGACGAGGCGGCGCGGAAGATCGGTTCGAACATGCTCTGATCCGTCGTTGGATTTCCGCTGTCCCCTCCACATCGCGCCAGCACCACCGACGCTTTGCCGAAGCGCTCAAGTTTAACCCGCGAAACTGGTGTACTGGTAGATAACATCGCTGTCGCCGAAGCCACTGCGGACGCGCTGTCCTCGACGGATACCTCCATCAGGTCGTTGGGCTTGGGATCGCGTACGCGCAGCACGAGCGTCTCCACCATATCCTTCGAATCCACGCTGAAGGCGTATTGGACGTTGCTGAACAGGGCGGCGCTGGGAAACTCGCGCCGAATCCTAACCCAATCGGCCGTTGCGACCGCACCCGGAGGTAACGACCCCATGCCGGGGATGGGAGTGTTCGGGTCAAGCGTAGAACGCCCGCGCGAGACCTCGTAATCTGTGCCGAATACCGGCTTGGCAGGTATCTTGGAGAGCGCTGAAGATAATTCTTTCTGTTCGTCGGCGGAAGGCGCGCATACGTTGAGAAGGTTGACTTTAACCTGGGGCTGCTGAGAATTCGCCGCAGGCTGCTGAGCGGAAGCGAACAGGGCCAGTGCCAGGACCGCCGTAGTGATCAGAATTCTGTGAGGGAACACGGCGAAATTGTATCAGGGGAGTGGAGAGGTTAGAGGTCAGATTCCTGAGGTAAGCCCACGAGAGTGAAGCAGCGGATGGGCTCGAGTCAAAGAGGTTCCGAGCCATAGGTTAACATCGGCAGGTGTGACCTCTGCAATCTGACCTCTGCAATGACCTTGGTCGGCTTCAGTTCTACCCGGCGATTTCGTCGCTAGCGCCATGCCGGCGCAGCAACTGTGGGAGATTCTGCGAAAATGCCGAGCGCGGCAAAACCATGTCGCAGCCCACGTCGTGTGCTTTCTGCTTCAAGTCTCCCTGGACGTGCGAAAGAAATCCAATGATCGAGGTTCCCTTCTTCAACTTGCTTTTCAGTTTCGGGATCAGCGTCAAAGGCTTGGCATTGGCATTATTCAAGTCGAAGATAATCAGAGAAGGCTTTTCTTCCCCATTGTTCTTCATCCGCTCGGTGAGTTCCTTCTCGTTCTTGACGAACTCTACCTTCACGTTCATCTTTTGCCCCGTAGCCTGAATCTTGCTCAAGAAAAACAGGTCTTCGACAAAGGCGAAAACACGCGAAGCCGCGTCCTCTCGTGGAGCGGGCAGAGGCTCAGGATCCAGTACCGGATAGGACGCGGAAAAGCCTGGCCGCCGCGGTCCTCTCCCCTGGTTGCCGTTGCCGTCGCCCATGCTGGCGCGGTAGCTGTGGTCCATGGGAGCGGTAAATATACCCTGGTGCTCTCCGCGCTCACGGCCCATCGCGCCGCCCGCGCCTCGTCTTGGCGGACGCCGCCCACGGCGCCGTTTGTGTTTTCCTCCTCCGGTGGAGGAATGTCCGGGTCCTGCATTCATATTTTTCTCTTGTTAATCTTTAGAAGTTAAATCCCCAGAAGTGATTCCCGGCCTCGATCGCAGGCCCGATTGTCTAGTCTGCATAGCGGCCGCCTGCGTGAAACTTGACCCGCAACGCAACACTCACTGCATTGTGGCTCACTGTATGTATCGGCTACCGGCAGACCAAACCCCACATCGGCTGGATGCTATTCGAGAACCATCTTCAAAGTATCGATGTCCAAACTGTCAGGCTCAAACTATCAGATTCAAACTAGGCGCCTGGAGTCTCACTTGGCGCAAACAGGCCAGCCTGGAAGCACGGCCATTGGGAACACCTTCGATGTTACTCGCGCGACCACCGACTGCGCAAGGGGGAATGCCTAAGTTTTCCACACCCGGACATTACCAAAGTGGCCTAGCGCGCCGCTTACGCGCGTTCTTTAGATGTTGGCGGATGTCGGCGCCGCCGAACCCTTCTACCCACTCCTCTCGGCCTCTCGATGCTTGCCCCGCTGCAAACCATCCACAGTTTCGCCTTAAGTTCCGCCCGGGCCTCGCCGATGTAAGAAGAGTGCAACCCGCTACCGGAAAAAACCGCTCCGCATCGCAAGCGCTGGCGCTGCCGGGACAACGCTTCGTGGCCCGCCAGCCAATCCTCGATCGGGCGCAAAGGGTTTTCGGATACGAACTTCTTTTCCGAAACGGTGTCGAAAATTACTTCAATGCCGATCCCGAGCTCGCCGCCCGCTCTACCCTCGATACCTCCCTGCTTCTTGGTATGAATACGCTGTGCGACAACCGGCTCGCCTTCGTGAACTGCACCCGTGAAGTCCTGTTGAAGGACCTGATTACGTTACTGCCACCGAACCAGACCGTGGCCGAGATTCTGGAGACGGTCGAACCCGGGGACCGAGTGATCGCCGCCTGCAAGCGTCTCAAGTCGTTTGGCTACCGGATCGCCCTCGACGACTTCGCCGCCAATGATCCACGCATACCGCTTTGCGAGTTTGCCGACATCATCAAAGTCGATATCCGCGCAACTACACCCCCAGAACGGGCCGGCATGATGCGCCGATTTGGCTCGGCAAAGTGCAAAATGCTTGCGGAAAAGGTTGAAACACCGCTCGAATTCCAGCAGACCCGGGACATGGGATTCGCCTACTTTCAGGGATACTTCTTTTGCCGGCCCGAACTCGTGATGGGCCGCGAAGTTCCCGCCAGCCGCCTGCACTACATGCGTCTGCTCGAGATGATCTCCCGCCGGGAAATCGACATGCGGGAACTGGAAAAGATGCTCAAGCAGGAAGCCTCGATTTCTTATCGCTTGCTTCGCTATCTGAATTCCCCGATCTTTGGATTTGCACTGGAAATCAAGTCGATCCGCCATGCCATCGCGGTTCTCGGAGAACGCGAATTGCGCCGTTGGATTCGCCTGGTGGTCACAATCGGGGCAGCCGAGCAGGCCTGCAGCGAACTGGTGCTCATGGGATTGGCACGAGCCCGTTTTTGCGAACTGCTCTCCGACCGCATTGGATCCAAGTCCGATTTATTTCTGCTGGGGCTGCTTTCCATCATGGACGCCATTCTCGAGGTCAGTATGGATGTGCTCCTGGAACAATTGCCGGTGGAGTACGAAACCAAGGCGGCGCTACTCGGCCAGAAAAGCACCCTCCGGCCCGTCTACCAGCTCATGCTGGCTCAGGAGTCGGGCGAGTGGGCCCAATCGAGCGAGCTTGCGAAGCAATTGCACCTGTCCGATGAAGAAGTCGCCTCCACCTGGTTTCAGGCCTTGCAGTGGGCGCAAGAAGCAACCAGCGGCATCTAGAAATCGGGTCATCGGATGATCGGGCCATCGGATTATCTTAGTCAAATGCCTTTGAATTTCGAGGGCTCGATCACCCGATGGTGAGATGACCCGATGTTTACGGCGCTTCGATCAACTCCATCTTTCCGTCCCGCGTCCGGTGCAGCACCATCAACACGCCCTGTGGATCGCGGAAGACAAAAACATCCTTGTCGCGAAAGTGCGCCTCTTTGATCGCTTCTTCCAACGTCATCGGACGCAGCGCGACTGAGTCCTTCGCGTGCACCAGATGCACTTCGGTCGTCCGCGCCACCGATGGGAATTTATGAACCAGAACGGAAACCGTGGCACTCTCCGCCAGTCCCAGCGCCGCTTCCAGGTTGTCTTCCAGCGACTGGCCGTCAAACTTTTTGACCGCCTTGCGCTTCTTACTCAGCCACTTGGTTTTATATTTCAGTGCCTGCTTCTGCAGATGGTCGAGCGCTTCATTCACGGCCGACATCATGTCGGTGGTCTGGGCCAGCCCTACAATCGGACCATTGGGTGGATTGATGGTGATTTCCGCCTTGTGACGGCGTTTTTCGACCGCCAGAATTACCTTGGTCTCGAAGCGGTCGCCTAGAATCTTGCGGATTTTATTGAGGCCGGTTTCAACTTCCTTGCGGACGACAGGAGTAATTTCATATTTTCTCGCGGTATAGTCCACGTTCATCAAGTTAGCTCCTGGGAAAAGAATCGGGTGATCGGGTGATCTAAGTTGAAATGCCTTTGACTTTAGATGACCCGATTATTTCTTCACTCTTCTTTGATGGGTGCTCGGAATTTTCATATCTTCCCGGTACTTGGCAACGGTACGTCGAGTGACCTGGATGCCTTGCGACTGCAGGATGCGGGTGATTTGTTCGTCGGTTAGCGGCCGGCTCGGGTCTTCATCCCCGATCAGCTTCTTGACGCGGCGTTTCAAAATCAAGAGCGAAGTGCCGCCGCCCTCAGGACCCTGCACGCTCTCCGAAAAGAAATAGCGCAATTCGAATACGCCCTGAGCGGTGTGGACGTATTTATTAGCGACCGCGCGGCTGACGGTGGAAGGATGCACCCCGATTTCCTCCGCCACTTCCTTGATCATCATGGGCTTCAATTGATCGATTCCGCGCTCCAGAAAATCCTGCTGCCGCGCCACGATCGAGTAGCAGACCTTGGCGATCGTCTGCTTGCGTTGTTCGATGTTTTTGATGAGCTGAATCGCGGACTTGTAACGGTCTTTGACGTAGTTGCGCGTGTCGCGATCGTTCCCGTCGCGGGTCATCAGACGTTTGTACGCCGGATTCAACCGCAACTGCGGCATGTCCTCGTCATTCATCACGACCAGCCACTCGTCGCCATGCTTCACGAAAGCCACATCGGGCTCAATCAGCCGCGCCGGAACTTTGTTGTAACGCAAACCTGGCCTTGGGTCGAGCGTGCGGACGTAGTCGAGCGCCGCCTGTACCGCCTCCACTGGACGCCCAATGGCGCGCCCAATTTCCTTGAATTGCTTCAGCGTTACCGCCTTCAAATGCTGATCGACGACGGCAATCGCATCACGCACAACTTGCTCGGTCAGGGCATTGCCGTTGGGGTGCAGTTGCAACTGCTCCAGGTGGTAGCGCAACTGGTAGAGCAGGCATTCCCGCAGGTCGCGACAGGCGATGCCTTGCGGATCGAACTGGCGCACTACTTCCAGCGCTTCATGGAGATCGGCGACCGTGAAATTTATATCGGAAATTCGAGCCGGCGCCGCTGCCGCTCCCGCGCTGGTTCCGTGGCTAGCATTGGGCGGCGGAATCTCGCTGGTTATGCCAGACGGTATATCCGGGGTAACATCCTGCCCCGCGTTCTGGGCAACTCCCGCGTCTTCCGTCGTCAATTGCTGCGGGGCGGCGTCCGCCGCCGCAGTAGCCCTCGGCGCAAGAGCAGAAGTATCGAGTCCGGAAGCATCAAGTCCGGAAACATCAAGTCCGGAAGCATCAAGGTCAGCGGATTCGGAAGCCAGCGCGTCGAGCTCTGAGTCTTCGGGCGGAGCTTCGGCGACCGCCAGCCCCAGCGCTTCCGCTTCGTCGACGATCTTGGCCGCCACTTCCACATCGGCCTCGGGAGCCGCTACCGGAGCGATTCCCAGCAGCTCTTCGTCACTGGCAATCAGGTATCCCTCTTCGTTCAAGTTTCCGACGATCAACTCGGCGGCTTGGTGGACCGCGGGCCGCACAGAAATCGCGCCCAGTTGCCAGAGCAAGTGGTCGCTCAAGTTCCCCGGCTTCGAGAGGAAGTTTTCGAACGACGGCTTTTCGATCTCTTCCATCTCTCCCGAGCTGCGATAACCGGGATCAAGATAGTCCTGGAAGAACGAGCCGAAATCGATCTCCTCGAACGGATCCTTCTTCTCATCCGCGATGGTCGGCGGGCCTTCCTCGGGCGTGGTGGCCTTGGCGGCTAGCCGGTCGCGTTCTTCTTCCTGGCGTCCGACATCGTCGAGCATCGGAACCGCATCTTCCAGTTCCTCCAACACAGGGTTCTCGACCATCTCGGCATTGATCATGTCCCTGAGCTCGAGCTTATTGAGCGCCAGCACCGACACCATTTGCACGAGGCCTGGCGTCAGAATCTGCCGCTGGGACAACTTGACGTTCAGTTTGTGCTGAAGCAGCACCATTTCTCCCTACGAATTTACGATTCCAACCCACCCTGCAGCGGAACCTCCGCTGCATCGGGTTGTGGAAATTTTAGCTTCTCATGCACGGAGGTCGTCGTGGCGTCACGAAAGGTCAATGTGCCCACGCCTTGGTAACTTAAAGCACCGGGTCATTGGCTGATCGGGTCATCGGATCATCTAGATTCAAATGCCTTTGACTTTCGATGGCCCGATCACCCGATGGCCCGATCGCCCGATCATCTTTACACTAATGAGAAGCTTTCTCCCAAATAAACCCTCCGTACCTCCGGGTCATTCCCCAATTCCTCTGGAGTACCCGAGCGGAAAATCCGCCCCTCGTTAATGATGTAGGCTCGGTCCGTCACTGACAACGTCTCGCGTACGTTGTGGTCCGTGATCAAGATGCCGATCCCGCTCGCGCGCAGATCGGAAATGATTTTCTGCAAATCCAACACCGCGATCGGGTCAATTCCCGAAAACGGTTCGTCGAGCAAAATAAAGGTAGGGCTGATGCACAACGAGCGTGCGATTTCTACCCGCCGCCTTTCCCCGCCCGACAGCGCATACCCGCGATTCTGCCGAATATGCTCCAGTCCTAGCTGGTCAATCAACTTTTCCGCCTTTTCCCGGCGCTCGTGCCAGGAAATAGGCTGAACCTCAAGCACGGCCAGGATGTTCTCCTCGACCGTCAGTTTGCGGAAAACCGAAGCCTCCTGTGGAAGGTAACTGATCCCGTACTCGCGCGCCCGTAAGTACATGGGAACGCTCGTGATATCTTCGTCGTCGTACAACACTCTGCCTGTGTCGGGAGGAACCAGACCTACGATGGCATAAAAAGAGGTGGTCTTTCCGGCCCCGTTCGGTCCGAGAAGCCCAACCACCTCGCCCTGGAGAACCTGAAGGCTTACTCCGCTTACTACCTGTCGGCGACGATAGCTCTTGCCAATTTCATCGGTGGCCAACGTATGCATTTATCGTGCCACTTGCGTCCGCGGGGGACGTTTCCCTTCCATCCACGAGCACCCTATCATCGTGTCTGTAGAAAGTCAACGAATCGCCGGTGGTTTTGCCTTGTTCGGCATCAAAAATGCTAGGCGGTCCGCTCGATTGTCCCCCCAATGGTCCGCCCGTCAGCACGAACCTGTCGTCTGCCGACGTGTACACCAATCGCTCCCCAATCGCATGCCGCGTCGGTTGCGTTATCACCACACTGTTTTCCGCGATGATTCGGTCGACTTGCCCTGGCCTAGTCGAGTTCGTTCCGCCTTTCGACTGGCTCCGTGGCAGCAGAAATACCGTCATCTGCTGTCCCGTCATGATCGCGTCCTCCTCTTGCGCGGTCACTCCACCGTCCAGAAAAACTCTTCGCTCCGGGTCGGCGTAGTTCAGGCGTGCCGATGTAATGTGGATCGGCGTGACCTTCCCCGTCTTATCTACCTGCACCAGCACGGTCGAAACCGGTTGCGTTGGATCTTGTGTGGGAGCGGGGCTCTGCCCCGCTCGGACGGGGCGAAGCCCCGTCCCCACATCGATCTCTCCCTGAGCAAACCCATGAGCAAAAATAGACCGACGGTCGTGATCAAATTGCAGCATCGGAGCCTGCACTATATTTGCGTCTTGCCACAAGCGGGCATCGCCCGTGTATACCGCAATCGCCGTCGAACGATTGGCGGTCATGGCGTGGCTGGTTACGTGAATGGGGTCGGAGGAAGCCAGCATGGCGCCGTCCGGCTGCGCCTGCAGATCGGAGTACGTGCTCTTGACGTTGCCTTCGGCAAAGGCGTCGCCGGTTGCCCGGCTAATTCGGATCGTGTGCGCCGTCGTATTCATGCCGCCGTCCACCACGCGAGGCGATCCGGTCAACACCACCAGTTGATCGGCCGTCGTGTAGTCGGCGCGCTGCGCCCACGCTTTTTCGGTGCCGTCGGAGTAGGTGAACGCACCTGTCTGCGTGATCGAACGCACGCCCCCCTCTGGAAAAAAGGCGACGTCCAGCATCCGGCTGGTCGACACGCGATCCGTTTGTCCCGGCGCGCCGGTCTTGATCGTCCCGGCCTTGCTCGCGTCGATACTAGTCGCTTGAATCTTACTCGGGTCAATCAAGCTGCTGACAATCTTCGCGTCCGGTTCTCCATGCAGCGTGGCCAGGCGGTTGTTCCCCGTGAACCTCGCTGTAAACCTGGCAGCGGTCACCACTGTTTTCTGGTTTGCGTCCGGCTGCGTGATCACGATCTGCGGCGGCCCGCTCGTCTCGGCGCTCTCCAGCAGCCGGCCCTCTTTCACCACGAAGTCCATAACCGGCGCGCTCATCTCGACATCCTGCGTAGTCCCCTTCGCCGGCGTCGACGAGATTGCTGGGGCTGACGAGGAAGCTGACGGGGAGGCTGACGCCGTCTTCGGCGCAACCAAAGTCGCGCTCCGGCTATTCTTCTGCGTCAACCGCACACCGTCTTCGGCATGAACCGTCTCCAGCAACTGCTGTCCGGCAGCGCTTCCACCAAAGTGCAGCGTTGCCTGCCCGGCGGTAGCGTTCGCGGGTTGTCCTCCAAGAGAGTCGAGTTGCACGTTACCCGTGAGAACCGCCGTGGTGAGTAAATTCCGCGAGCCCGTCAAAAACAATTCCGCGTGATCGGAACGCTCGCGAGTTTCCGAGTCGGACGCCTGCCCATGAATCTCGCTCCGCACATCGCCGTCGGCCACAATGTGATCCACCGTGTCGTCGGGGCGCAGAAAAAATGTCGCCAGGTCGGACCACGCTTCCTGCTGCTCCCGCGTCATGTGCACCGTAGTAAGGACCACCTGATGAGGCTGCTTCGTAATTACGCCATGATCCGCATTTAAATGAACCGGCTGCGCCCGATTGACGGTCATCACGACTGTCGACAGCAAGTTCATCGTGCCCGTCTTGGCCGTATATTGAATGCCCACCGCCGATCCCGATGCCTGCGGCGTCTGAAAATCCACCTTGCCTGTGGCCGAAACATCCCCCGTATTTTTGTTGAAGACCAGCCCATCGGTTTCCAGATGAAGCGGTGCTGTCGTCTTTTCGGGAGGCGACTGGTCCGAATGCCGCAGGCCCTCGGGATTCGCCTCCAGGTCAATCAGCACTCGGCCCTTCGCGGTGATATTGCCCGACACGGGATCGTACTCAAAATCATCCCCCATTACCCGGTCGAAGCGGCTGGCATCTTTGCCGTAGATGACGATCTTGACGTTGTGCAGATCCGCCAGTCCGCCGGCTTTGAATTGCACTGCCTTCGATGCGCTCACCGTGAACTGAGTGCGCCCCTCGATGGACTTCGAGATGGAGAAGCCCTCGGCCGTCTGCTGAATGTCCAAGCCGAGTTTCGCCGGAATCGTGTGGATGGCCTTGCGCACACTCCATTGCGCGTAAAAGTACATCCCCGCAACCGTAGCAATCATCAGAATCGCGATCAACGCGAACCACCGCCGCAGCCGTGAAACTTGGGAGGCCATCAGAGGTTAGTGTAACGCCACAGATCAGTTCCCGGTTCTCCAGCTCTCGGAAGTGGCTCAGATTGTCATAATTAGGGAATTGTCATCCTGACCCTGAGCGTAGCCGAAGGGGAAGGACCTGCTTTTTGCCATGTGGGCCAAGGTTGTTTGCGTGTTACTTCCAAACTGAGCCACCACCCAGTTCTCAGTCAAAACAATTGCCTCGGAAACCGGGGGACTAAGTCCGCCGCACCAGCGTCCCCGCCAGCAGATCGTGCAGCCCTTGTTTGCGCTCCGTGAACCCGACCATGATGTAGCCGATGAATAGAACCATCGCGGAAAGCCACTTGGCAAAGTGCCTCCCCGTCGCGCGTTCGAACGAAATTCGATTGCCGTTCAGATCCGTCACCTTCATCCCAAAGATCATCTTCCCCAGCGTCGCCTGATACGACGAGCTTTCCATGAAGGCTTCGTACAACCAGGAA
>JBEKED010000098.1:0-12020 GCA_050014035.1 Terriglobales bacterium | reverse complement strand
TACCACCAGCACTTTGACGCTGACGGTTAGTGACGGGGCAGCTACCGGAAAGTCGACCATTACCATTACCGGCACATATGGATCCTTGAGCAAGACCACCAAGGTCAAGCTGACGGTCACTGCTCCGTAGGCTTGTCATAAATTGCTGGGAACCAACCGCAAGAGGGCCGAGAACTCGGGCCGCTTCATTTTTCCTGTTTATGTTCCTGTAGCCGCGACGGGACGCCAATTTTCCAACTGCACCACGACCAGGGTCTGGAAGACGAGGCCCAGGTTCTGAAATTCGTGTAAGATTCTAGAGGCGAGTACAGTGCACCGCTCCAAAGGGTCGATCCAGCATCCACGATCGCCCAACGACGATACTCCCCAATTACCAGGTAGAACCGCAGCTCTTGGGCTGGCGGCACATTCCTGTCAGGAGAGATTGCATGGCAAAAATTGCGAAAACAGCCGACCGTAAAAAGGTCATGGACACCACGAAATCGACCGCATGTCCCAAGTGCGGCAAGGAAACCCGCATCGTCAAACGCATGAAAGACCGCGAGCGCGGCGTCCCCGGCGGAATCTATATTTCCTGCTCCGCCTGCGAATTTTTCGAAAAACTGTAGGAAGTCAGGTGTCAGTTCTCAGCGCAGGCTGGTGGCCGGTTGCGGCAAGCGCTGCCTTACGAGTGAATGAATTTATCCGGGATTTCATCCGGATGAGCAGACCTGAGAGTCTTCTATACGCGATGAGGGTTAGCGCCTTAGCTTTTCCTGAGACCTGAGACCTGACACCGGTTCTACCCCATCTGCCCCAGAATCGCCCGCGCCTCCGCTGCCGGGTCCGCCGCTTCCGTGATCGGGCGCCCGACCACAATGTGCGACGCTCCCGCTGCAATCGCTTCCGCGGGAGTGACGACGCGCGCCTGATCATGCGGTCCGCTGCCGGCCAGACGCACTCCCGGCGTGACAATCGTGAAGTCGTGGCCAAACTCTTCGCGCAGCGCGGCGGCTTCTAGAGCGGAAGCAACGATCCCCTGGCATCCGTTCGAACGGGCCAGCGCCGTCAGTCTCAGCACCTGTTCCAGCACTCCTCCGCGCAGACCGATCTTGCCCAGTTCTACGTCATCCAGACTGGTGAGCACAGTGACGGCCAGAACCAGCGCGTCGGGGTTGACCGCGTGCGCGGCCTCGACCGCCGCGCGCAGCATCTTTCCGCCGCCGGAGGCATGCACGGTCAGCATGCTGACCCCCAGTTGAGCGGCTTCGCGCACCGCCGCACCCACGGTGTTTGGAATGTCGTGATATTTAAGGTCGAGAAAAACCCGGCGTCCCGACCCCACCAGTTCGCGCACCACCGCCGGACCTTCGGCCGTGTAAAGCTGCATGCCCACTTTATAGGCATGGGCAGAGTCGCCGACGGCCGCGATGATCTTCCGGGCGGCTGCGGCCGTAGACACATCTAAAGCAACAATCAGACGCTGGCGCGGATCCATACTTCTCGCACCCTTAGCTACAGTGGTGGCGACTTCCACCGCCATATCGTGTCTCCCGACGCTACTCGCCTTGTCTCCTTATATCAAATGCCAAGACAAGAAAAAAGACAAGAAAACCACCAGCAACTTTCGGTAATGGGTCAGTCTGATCAATCAGTCCGATCAAACCGACCCATTACCTGACTTCAGGCTCTCATTTCCGAATGTATGGAATCTATTTGAGCTTGGCTACTGGTTGTAGCAGCGCCATCGTCGTCCTGCTGGAATCGGGACGGGAATCCCTGGGCTGGTAGAGTTCCAGCCGTACCGTCTGCACTCCGCGCTCTTTGAAGCCCAGCGCCTGTGCGGCGGTGTAGGAAACGTCAATGATCCGGCCTTCCACCACCGGACCGCGGTCGTTGATTCGCACTACCACGGCCTTGCCATTCCTCAGGTTGGTGACTTTGACCAACGAACCCAGCGGAAGCCTGGGATGAGCGGCCGTGAAATCGTGCATGTCGAAGGGTTCTCCGCTGGCGGTTTGCTTGCCCTGGAACTGTTCTCCATACCAGGATGCGGTCCCCACTTGATAGGGCTTCGACTTGTGGCTGCTTGACTTGTTTATTTTTTGCCCGCTGGTCGATCTTCCAACCAGTGGCGTTGTGACCTTGGCGGCTTCCAGGCTGCTTGGCCCGGATGCGGCTCCGGCCCCCAGACTGGCAACAGATAAAACCACCGCCAGGCCTTCGGCTAAACGTCGCATTCGATTACCTCTCAATCGTGGAAAGTCGTTTTCTGGTCGTATGCTCCTTTGGTCAAACGATTCGACGATGCTACGGGCTGGGAAACGAAGTGTCAATGGGAAAAACTCTGTAGATCATTAACTAAATGGTAATTAATCAATCACTTAGCCCCATGAAAAACATGGGTTTTCATCGCATGTCGTTGAAAGTAGGAAGAGCTCAATATTATACAACTGGTTACTATGGAAAACGAACCCCGGCAAGATTCTCGCAACCCATATGGAATGTTAGACTTACATGAACATTATGATAATGCTTTTATAATCAGTATGATACGGCGAGGCTTGATGCCGGATTGGTAACCTCGAATCGTCGCAAACCCGACGGCGCCAAGGCAAGTCTCGGTCCACGCTACGCCGACCAAATCCCCGGAAGTACTGTTCCCCTGAGTGAACTTTGGGTTTACAGTGACGCCATGCCCGTGACCCCACCCGTAGTCCTGACGATTGCCGGCTTCGATCCCTCATCCGGCGCCGGCATCACTGCCGACATTAAGACCATCGCCGCCCATGAATGCTATGGCGTCTCCTGCATCACCGCGCTGACCGTCCAGTCGACCCAGGGAGTGCGCCGGGTCGAAGGCGTTAATCCGAAGATCGTTGCCGAAACCCTGCAGGAACTGATTGCAGATCTAACCGTGGAAGCCGTCCACATAGGCATGTTGGGAAACGCGCAGGTGGTCGAGGTGGTTGCGGACTTTCTGGCGCAGGCTTTTCCGGACCCAGCTTCTCCTGACCCAGCTTCTCCTGACCAACGCAGGCCGCATGTGGTCCTCGATCCCATTCTGAAGTCGAGTTCCGGGGCGGATTTACTGGACGCGGCCGGAACTCGGCTACTAGTCGAAAAGCTACTTCCACTGGCTGAGGTCATCACGCCGAACCTCGACGAAGCCGCCGTCCTGACCAGCTTGGAGGTCACCGATCTGGACCAGATGCGCGCCGCCGCCGCTCGCCTGCACGATATGGGAGCCGCGAATGTGGTAATCACCGGAGGCCATCTGGAAAAGGCGACTGACCTCCTCAGTTTCACGACCGCGCGCGGCAGAGAAACGGAGATCTTCAAGGCGGACCGTCAGCGTTCGAATTCTACCCACGGAACAGGATGCGCGTTTGCGACCGCGCTCGCCTGCCACCTGGCCCACGGGCGGGGGCTACCCGAGGCGGTTCTGCTTTCCAAAGTGTACGTCTCCGCCGCGATCGCCGCTGCCCATCCACTGGGTAAGGGGGTAGGTCCGTTGCACCACCTCTATCGCATGGGCCAGCAGAGGAGGTCCGCAACCGCGTCCTCCGAAGCAGAACATGCCTACCCAAGAAGCTGAGCCAACTTTTCCTGTAGAGACGCGGCTTGCCGTGTCTTAGGGTGCGGAGATGTGATTGGGGAGATGAGCGCTACCTTGTCTGGTGAAAAACTGACAGCTGACAGCTATTTCTTCAGCAGCAACCCCACCACGAACGCAGCAATCGCGGCCAATAGCCACTCGATGCGCCACAATTGGATTGCCTGCCAGTCGAGCAGGGTTCGGGCGCTGAAAAACACGCCCACCGTCAAGGCGGCTAGCCCGCAGAGCAGGCCCACCAGAAAGGCGACAGTGGCAGCCGTCGTAAGCCCCAGCCGCGCCCCAACCGCCGCCATTTCAGCCTGGCCCGGGATTTCCAGCGGCCGCCGAGCGCTACCCCCAACCTCGGGACGCCGCACGCCACAGACGTGGCAGTACACGGAACCAACGATAAACTCACTTCCGCAGCGGCAGGTCGAGCGCCGTTCCGCAGAGGCGACCGTCCCCGACGCCGCCATCGGCGCCCGCCAAAACTCGTGTTGAGCCTGATCGGTTGCTTCTGCCATAAACGGATGACTTAGGAGCTCTTCTACCGACTCTTTTCAGATCGCAAGCAAATCACCAAAGCAACTTAGTGCAAAGACGCCAGTTAAGAGCTGGCCAGGGGGAGGATGGCCATTCCGGAGAGCAAGAATTACGCGATTCAACCCGGAATTTCACATTGTGCACAAATTCACTGCCTTGCGTACGTACCCGCTTTGGTTCCTGCCCGGACGGTCCGTCGAACGGAGAAACTGAAGTTTCGTATCAGGTGCCGTATGCCGAAAGAGACTGCTGAAAACTCGATTTCGTCTTTGTTTTTTGGGTGGCGCAGCGGTTTACCGCTGCGATAAACGCCTTATTTCAGTGCCGGCTTTTAGCCGCTGAGGGACGATTGCACAGCGCTCGAGAGTTTTTCAGCAATCTGGTAAACCGACGACGATCCCGTCATCGAAAGTCAGAGGCATTTGAAGTTTGATCACCCGATGGCCCGATCTCGATCCTTATCCTCTGGCCTCGGCCAGCGCCTGCCGCAATTGGTCCACATCCGCGGAATTCGGATTCATTCTCAGCAGGCGGTCGAGCTGCTGCCGCGCCAGCGCAACCTGACCGTTCTTGGCGTACGCGAGTCCCAGATGAAGGTTGAAGAGGGGGTTGTCCGGCTCCTTTTTCACCGCTTCCCGGAAAAGCGTAATCGCCGAGCCGTAGACGTGTTTGTGATAGAAGGCCCAGCCCAGCGTGTCGGCCGAACTCGGATTATCGGGCATCTGTCGCCGTGCCGTCTGCGCCATGGCGAAAGCGACGTCCACATTGCCGCCCTGCTGCAGAATCACGTACGCCAGGTTATTCGACGCCACCGGATTGTCCGGCTGAATGTCGAGCGCTTTCTGGTATTGCTCCTTGGCATGATCCCAATCCCTCTTGTTTTCGTAGATGCCGCCCGCCAGCAGGTAATAAGGGATCACTTTGGGATTGATCTTGGCGCCCTCGAGATAGGTTTGCAGCGCCTCCTCGACGGCGCCACGCTGGTTCTGCACGATGCCGAGTTTCACCCTGGCCTCGCTGCTGTTCTTATCCAGCTCCAGGGCTTGTCTGAATTGCTCTTCGCCCCCCGCCAGATCCTTTTTCTGCTCCACCAGCAGCGCTCCCAGCATGATGTGAAACCCAACGTTCTTGGGGTATTTCGAGAGTTGCGTTCTGGCCGTGGCGATGGCTCGGTCCGGCTGATGTTCCGCCAGATCCACGTTGAGTACGCCCCCCAGCGCGTCGGTAAAATTCGGACTTTGATCGAGCGCCTGCTGGAACGCTTTTTGCGCTTCTTCCAACTTGTTCTCGGCCATCCGCAAATTGCCCAGCTGCACATAGGCGTCGGGATTGTCGGGCTGTACCGCGATCGACCGATGTAAGTACTCATCGGCCCGCACGAAATCCTTGCGATCGATCTCGGCCAGTCCGCGCAGCAGATATCCGTCCGGAGCCCCCGGCTGCAGTGCTATGATCTGGTCCGCTTCCTGCGCCAGTCCGGCGGGATCGTGCCGCTGGATGGCAACTCCCGCCAAGGCGCGATGCGCATCCACCATTTCATTACGCAGTCGAACCGCATCCCGCCACTCCGCTTCCGCCCGGTTGCCATTCCCCAGGTGGTCGAAGGCCAGACCCAGCTGATAATGCGCAATCGCATTGTCCGGATTATTCTTCAACACCCCTTGTAGCGTATTCACCGCATCGCTACCCTTGTCGCTGTCCATCTCGATCATGCCCTTGTGGATCAGCGCGTCCTCGTCATCCGCTTTCTCTTTCAGGATTTCGTCGTTCAACTTGCGGGCATCGTCCAGCCGGTTTTTCAGAATCAGCAGGTGAATGTAATTCCTCTTGACCGTGCTGTCCTTGGGATGATCCCGATACAGTTCCGCATACTCGTCCGTGGCTTTGTCGATCTGGTTATTCCCGTAGTAAAAATCTCCCAGCATGGTGTAGCCGGCCGGATTGTCCGCAAAATCCTTCTTCGATTGCCGCAGCACATCTTCCGCTTGTCCCGGCTTGTTCTCCGCCATGTACAACCCCGCCAGTGACAGCCTGGGGTGGGGATCGTTTGCCGCCGCCGCAATCGCCCGCCGAAACGTTTGCTCCGCCTCCGGAAATCGTCCCCGAGTCTGATAAAAGTTTCCCAGCAAAACCAATGCACTCGCCGACTTGGGATTCAGCTCCACTGCTTTCTTGAAATTCCCCTCGGCGGCGTCAAACTGCTCCCCGCGCATTTCGAGCACCGCTAGATTCATGTACAAGTCGTACCGCGTGGGATCGAGTTGTATCGCCTTCTGCGCGTCCGCCACCGCTGCCGTCGGGTTGCTCACACCCGAGTCGTAGCTGGAAAGTGCCAGGTAAACATCCGGATTGCTGGGTTGGTTTTTCGCCAGTACGTCGAGATTCTGCTTGGCCTCGCCGTAATGTCGCCCCACGATCAGCAGATTGGCGAGATCCAGTTGCGCGGCATAACGATCGGGCTGGATTTCGATGGTCTTCGAAAACTCTTGATAGGCGCTGTTCCACTGCTCCAGCTTCATCGCCGTCTGGGCCAGCTTGTAGTGCGCATCGGCGAAACGGTCATCGACCTGGATCGCATTCTCAAACTGAATCGCTGCCTCCTGGTACTGCCCCTTGTCGAAGTACCGCTGCCCACTTTCCAGCAGCTTTCGTTTTTTCACGTTCGGATCCTGCGAGCATCCTGCCAAAAGCGCTAGCCCCAGGCAAATCCCCGCCACTGCATACTGCCGTCTCCACACTTTTGCCATCCCCATATTCCTGACCGCCTTTACATCGCGCAAACTTCGTCGTATCAGCGTCCTACTGCACCAAGGTACTCCACCCACGCCAGTACGAAAAGTTACTGCCGTTATTATCGCAAACTTGGAGGGTGCCGATATCGATCAAGCCCGCTGGTAGTGCATACGCTCGTGCATAGGCCCTTTTGTCGATGCGCCGGTGCTTTCGTAATCTCCCCCACCGCCCCAGAGCATGGCATAGTTCTTTTGGCTATGACACACTTCCCCCAATCCAATGCCAACCGGCGTTCTCCCCGAGTAAACCTGAATGGCTCCGTAACCGCCGCCGTCCTGGCCGAAGGTGGCCAGCGAGCGCGGGCAAAACTACAAACCATTTCCATCAACGGCGGATTGCTGCAGTTGCAGCACGAACTTTCCACCGGAGATTTCGTGGAAATCGCTTTTCACACCCGCTCCGGCGCCATCTGCGGGATGGCCGAAATGCTGAACCCGACGCGCAAGTTCCAGAGCGCCTGCCTGCAACCCTTCCGCTTCATTGCGCTCGGCGACGACGACCACCGTAAGCTGCGCATGGCCCTCGATTCCGCCCTCGACCGCAGTTTCCTGGACCCCGCCAGCGCGCAACTGCAGACCCCGACCGGTTTCTGAAATCAGGTCTCAGGTGCCGTGCTTTCCTGACACCTGAGACCTGCCACCTGCCTTCTCGCTATACTGTCGCTCGTGATGACCACCGAAACCATCACTCATTCTGCCGAGGAAACGATTGCCTTCGGGCGCACCTTGGCCGCCGAACTTAAGCCGCCGCTGATCGTGCTCCTCCGCGGCGACCTCGGCGCCGGCAAAACCACCCTGGTCAAGGGAATTGCCGAAGGCTTCGCTGCCGCTCGTGCCGAAGACGTCACCAGCCCCACCTTCACTCTTGTCCACGAGTATCGCGGACCCCGCGCCACCCTCTACCATATCGACCTCTACCGCGTCGATACCCAGCGCGAACTGGACACCTTGGCCCTCGACGACTTGCTCGCGCCAAACTGCATCTTACTGATAGAGTGGGGAGAGAAGTTCCCCCGTTTCCAACGCGACAAGAACGTCGAAATTACCCTGGAGAGAGTGGGAGAAACCGACCGCAGAATCTGCCGGACCACGAGTGGAATTTAGCAGGCTGCGAAAAAAGTCGATCTGGCGCTTGTTTTTTGGGTGGCGCAGCGCTTCAGCGCTGCGATAAGCGCATTGTTAGTGCGGCTTTAGCCGCTGAGGTAACGCTTCCTGCCTGGAAACTAGTTTTTTCGCAGTCGGCTAGAGATTCTCGGCGCATCGCAATCAACTGAAGGTAGAGCCACAGTCAATTTGAAGCTACGCGATTCCATACTTACGGGCCTGCTGTGCGTGTCGATCGTCTCCTCCGCGACTTTTTGCCCAGCTCAAAGCGTCCCACCGGCCCCAACGTCCGACCCTGTCCAATCCGCCCCATCGCCCGCGACCACTCCTCCTAAGCCAGACAAGCCCGCGGACCAAACGTCTCCCCAGCCTGACTCTCAGGATCAAAACAGCCCCGCGCAGCAGGATCCAAAGAAGAACAACGAAGATCCAAAGAAAAAAGAAGATACCAGGAAGAAAGACGATCGGATGTTTTACGTCATGCCGAACTACTTGACGGTCGATAGTGAGTCGCAAGCGGAGCCGGTCTCCTGGAAAGAGAAGTTCGCCATGGCTGCAAAAGGATCCTTCGACCCCTATGAGTTCACCATCGTGGGCATTGTGGCGGGCATCCGCCAGGCGGAAAATTCTTCTCCCGGGTTCGGACAGGGATTCAAAGGATATTCCAAGCGCTATGGCGCCGCTTTCGCCGATCAGGTGGATGGCAACATCATGGTGGGCGGCCTTTTCCCCACCATCCTAAAAGTAGATCCTCGTTATTTTCAATTGGGCAGAGGCTCGTTCCTGCACCGCTTTGGCTATGCCTTCAGCCGTGTTTTCGTTGCCCGAACAGATTCCGGCAAGAACACGTTCAACATCTCCGAGTTTGCCGGCAATGCCACGGCGATTGCCATCTCCAACGTATATTATCCCGCCTCCGATCGTAGTGCTTCGTCGAGCGCATACGGTTGGGGAACGCAAATGGGTATCGATGCTTTTGGCAATGAACTGAAGGAATTCTGGCCCGATATTCACCACTATTTGCAGCGGAGACACGCTCGTCACCTGCAGAAAAAAGAAGAGAAGGCAACCGATTGACGTTCCAACTTTAAGAAATTTGCAGAATCAATGCGGCTTTTACAGTTTGCTGAAAAACTAAGATTCGTATCAGGGTATCGCTTTAGCGAGACCGCAAGTCGTTTGAAATCAGATGCTCCTTTAGGGGCTCGGCGTCGCAATTCGACTCTTTCAGCAAACTGTTTAGCTGCTGAGAGAAAATACAAAATGTGGGGGAAGATTTGAAAGCGATTCGATCATTTTGCCTGACGATAGCCTTGGCGGGGACGCTGGGAACTGCGTCCGTTCAAGCCCAGAAATCAATGGCCGCGACAGAACAATCCCAGCAGACGATAACGTTACCCGATGTTGCGCTCGCGCCGGACCCTCAGCAGGCGGGCACCACGCAGGCGAGCAAACCGACCGATGGAAAATCCTCGCTGCCCGATGCGCCCACACCCAAGGCCAACCCCGCAGCAGCAACCAGCCCCACTGAAGAGTATGGAAAACAACCGAAGCGAATTCTGTGGGTCGTCCCTAATTACCGTGCCGTCAGCGCCAACACCACTTTGCCTCCGCTGACTTTCAAGAGTGAACTCTGGCTCGCAACCCAGGATACATTCGACTATTCCGACTTCATTTTCGTGGGAGCGCTCGCGGGAGTCGACATGGCACAAAAATCGCAGCCCACCTTTGGGCAAGGCGCCGAGGGCTTCGGTAAATACTACTGGCACGTCTTTGTCGACGGCGGCATTGAAAACTACATGACCGAAGCGATCGTGCCCGTAGTGACCAGCGAAGACCCGAGATACTACACCATGGGCAAGGGCGGGTTTTTCAAGCGGACCGGTTATGCCGTCAGTCGCCTGCTAATCACCCGAACCAACTCTGGTAAGAGCACTTTCAATATCTCGGAGGTGGTAGGGGCTGGAGCGGCCGCCGGCATCGGCAATGCGTATTACCCGAAAGAATATAACCCCTGGGTGAAAACTTACCAGCGTTGGGGAACGCAGGTCGGCCTCGACGGCGTGTTCAATGTATTAAAAGAATTCTGGCCGGACGTTGATCAGGCGATATTTCACGGTAAATACTAGAACTGGTCTCACAAATGGTTTGGGTAGGGCACGGCCTCGCAGACTGCCGAAAAACTCGCTTCTGTTCTTGCTTTTGGGTGGCGCAGCGGTTTACCGCTGCGATCAACGTCGCATTTTCAGTGCCGGCTTTAGCCGCTGAGGGACGACGCTGAGTGCAACCGAGTGCGCGGAGCAATAAGACCAGTTCTAATCCCGCCCTAGCGATGCCGCGAAGTACTCCCCGTTAATGGCAGGCGAGGGCAGCCTACGGGCGCGCTCCATTCCCGCATCACCGAGAACAGCATCGCTGCCGCAAAAAAGGCAAACACCAAAGCGCGAGAACGCATACAACGATTGTGACCCAAAACATGCAAACCTGGCAATCGCGCGAAGCGATTCTTTATCGCGACTTGTTTCATCGAATCTACTGATGGCTCCAACCCAGGCAATCGTCAGAAAGGCCAGCGCCCCCGATCTGGCAGTTGGCTTAATCTGCGCCGACCACGACGGCAATCGCATCCGCATCGACCGCATCGACGCCGACCGCAGATCCATTTCCTATCATTTTCTGAACGACGAGCTCCGCGTCCAGGAAGGAGTTCAGGAACGCTCCATCGAACAATTCCTGGCGGAGGGTTGGTATGTCGCGGGCTCGGGAAGATCCCTGTAGCCGCGCCTAATGCGGCAAATACCCCGCTTCCATCGGTAGTTTGCCGTCCACCTTGACCACGCCTACGCGGTCGGTGATCGATCGTTCCTCCACAAATCCGATCGCGCCTGGTGTCGATGCGACGGCGTCGATCACATCCGCATCCGACCCCACTGTCCGAATCGTATCCTTACGCGAGGCCAGCACCGCCTTCACTTCCGCCTCGCTCATCCTAGTCAGATGTTCCAGCGTGGTCATCTCGCCCGGGGAAGAGCCGTGCAACACCAACACCACGTCCTTCCCATCCGGCCATTTCTTTACTTCTCCTTTGACGATCTTAGCCAGATGAGTCGAGCTAAAGTTCTGCGCAACGTTATCTTTGTTGACCACGACCGCCATGTGATGCGCAAAACACGGTGTCGCCAACAACGCCATCAAGGCGCATAAACCGAGCATCCGCTGGTACGTCATAGAAGCCAAGCTTACCGCGTGCGATCCCACGATTCTTGTCAAAAATTTGTCAAATGTGACGGCAGTAATCAGACTGGTAAGGTTAGAGCTACATTGCAGAAGCCAGAAAAATCGGGCTCGGTTTTCACTTCCGCAATCTGACTTCCGACTTCTGCAATCGCTCAAAATCCCATAATGTTGTATCCGCAATCCACGTAAATGGTCTCGCCCGTGATCCCCGAGCTGGCGTCCGACGCAAGAAACACGCCCGTGCTGCCCACCTCGCCCACTTCCACATTCCGTTGCAGCGGAGCGCGCTCGGCGTGTCCCTTGAGCATGTTTCCGAGCCCCGCGATGCCGCGCGCCGCCAGCGTTTTCAGCGGCCCCGCCGAGATCGCATTCACCCGAATCTTCCGCCGCCCCAGGTCGTACGCCAGATAACGCACCGTGCATTCCAGCGCCGCCTTGGCCACGCCCATCACGTTATAGTGCGGCACAACCTTTTCCGCCCCATAATAAGTCATGGTGATCACGCTGCCCCCGTCCGCCATCAGCGGAGCCGCTCCCCGGCACACGGCGATCAGCGAATACACGCTCACATCGTGCGCCACCCGAAAGCCTTCGCGCGTAGTGTTCACGAACTCAAAGTCGCTCTTCAATTCCTCCGCCGGAGCAAACGCCACGCTGTGCACCAGCACATGCAATCTCCCATAGCGCTCCTTGAGCTTGTCAAACAGCCCCGCAATTGCCGCATCGCTCGAAACATCGCACATGAAAGCTTCCGCCCCCGGCAGCGA
>JBEKED010000097.1:0-22437 GCA_050014035.1 Terriglobales bacterium | reverse complement strand
GACTGCGTTGGCGCGGTTGATGCCTTCCAGCGAAAACGCATCGATCAGGTCCTCACGCGTCATGTTTTCCCGATTATCTTTCGGCGACCAGCCGAGCAGGCACAGAAAGTTGATGAAGGCTTCGGGAAGAAATCCGGCGTCGCGGTAAGTGGTAACGCTGACAACCGGCCCGTGGCGGCGCTTGGAGAGCTTCGATCCGTCGGGTGCAACCAGCAGCGGGAGATGCGCAAACTGCGGCGGCCTCGCGCCCGCGCCTTCGAAAATAAGCACATGCTTGTAAGTGTTCGAGAGATGATCCTGGCCGCGGATGACGTGGCTGATACGCAGATCGATGTCGTCGGCACAGGAGGCGAGGTGGTAGGTGGGCATGCCGTCGGAGCGGAGGAGCGCGAAGTCTTCGATGTCGTCCGCGGATTTGATTTGCATCCCATAGACAGCATCGGTAAAGCGTACTTGCTGATCGGTGCCGCGCGGGACACGGAAGCGTAGCGCGAAGGATTCTCCGGCAGCGGCTCGGCGGTCGCTCTCGGCGCGGGAGAGTTCGCGCATGCCCGGGTTGAAGAGCCAGGTCTGGTTGGCACCCGACTTTTCGCTGTCGCCGCTGTGGGCGGGCGTAAAATCCCGGTAAGCCAATCCCTTCTGGAAGATCGCATCGGCGATCTGCCGATGCAGCGCCAGCCGTTCCGATTGCTTGTATTCCTCGTCCCATCCGAGATCGAGCCACCGCAGACCCTCGAAGATGGAGCTAACGGAGGCATCGGTGTTCCGCTCAACGTCGGTATCATCGAGCCGGAGGACCATAGTTCCATGGTTGTGACGGGCGTAAAGCCAATTGAAAATGAAAGTGCGTGCACTGCCGACATGCAGAAACCCGGTGGGAGACGGCGCAAAACGAACACGAAGCATAACTTTTGAGTATAGCGGGATTGGGGTTTTGGCTCTACGCGCACACTGACCGGGTACTGGCTCAGTTTGACGATGCGCCCCAGAAACAGCCTGAAACCCGAAGGGCACCAAGTTGCACGAAGGCTCTTGTGTGTGGTTACTGGCAGGTTACCGAGGTAACGCTTGGAGAGAAGGCGGCTATAGCGGCATTGCATCTGATAAGAAGATACTTCTCGAAATGCCGTGCCCAGGGCGGAACCGGTCGGAAGACGCCTATTGTTTCGATCGGTCTGGTGTGACAGGATTAGCCAGCATTACGCCAGAAAAATTTCATCCGGGGCTATCAGGGATTGATGAGGAATCATCAATTGAGGCTGGTTGATCGATGAATAGTGTTTCTACAGGTTTGGTGCTGATCCCCGGGGCCGTGGCCCTCTTGGTCCTGCTCGTCTTTACCTATTTGTATGAGCAAAACCGTCATAGCTATTTTCGGGCATGGCAACTGGCGTGGACGGCCTATTTTCTGCACTTCGCGCTGCAGGCGTTCGAACATTCCTACGGGCCTTCCCCGTTATTGTTTTTGCTGAGCTCGCTGCTGCTGGTGGCCATGGCGATCAGCATTTTTGTCTCCACCCGCCTGATGAAGGAACCGTTCCAACTGAAGTGGTATGACGTCGCCTTGACCGTCGCCGGAGTGCTGCTGGCCTGCGTCAGCTTGCGGGCTCACATGGCAGGTGGTGTTTTCAGCGAAACCGCAACTCCCCCGCCAATTTATTTGCGCATGGAAATCGCGCTCGCCGTCACTCTGTTGTATTGTTCGTTTTATTACTACCGCTATGCTTTTCGCAGAAATTCCGTGGCTTTCCGCACGCTCGCGTTTGCTCTGGCCCTGTGGGCGGCGCTCATGTGGGCTGGCCAACTCAGTCAACCTTTCGTCGAAGCTGTGGGCCAACTGGGAGGGTTTCTCGCGCCCATTCCACAGATGTTGCTCGCCCTCGCCATGGTGATGGTGCTCTTTGAGAACGAGCGCAATGCGGTGCAGGAAAATGCCTTGGCCTTCTCGACCTTGGGTATCGACCCGCGACGATTGCTGTCCGCAAGCGACCTGGTCCCCAGCTTGCAGGCTTTTGTGGAAAGGTTGGTCGCCCCTCTGCCCTCGCGGCGCGCCGTGTTTTTTGTTTCCCAGCAATGGCGCGGCGCCGTGCCGTCAGTACAAAAGGGATTTTCCGCCGAGTTTCTGGAGAGACTGCAAAAGACACAGGCCGGCGATTACATCGCCGAACTTGCCTACCGACGCGGAGGCGTCGTCACTTTCCGGAATCTCCGGGAACTGGAAGAGCCTTTGCCGGCGCTTTCGGGCGGAAAATTCGAGGCCTGCAAGCAAACCCTGCTGGCGGAGGGAATCACCGACCTGATGGCGGTGAGCCTGCAAACGCGGGAACACAACTTCGGAGTGCTTTTATTCCCGCACGCGGAACGGCGGATGTTCGGTTCTTCCAACCTGCGGTTGCTGATCGGGCTGGCTCTACAGATCGCGCTGACGCTGGAAAACTACGTAGTCATGCACGAAGCGCAACGCCGCACCAAGGAGTACGAACTGCTCACCGAGATCGGACAGGCCATCAGTTCTCATCTCAACCAGGATGAAGTGCTGCGCACCGTTCAGGTCGAATTGGGCCAGATTTTTGACACCAGCAATTTCTACATCGCCTTTCAGGAAGAAGATGAGATTCGTTTCGAACTGGAGATTGAAGGCGGAATTATCCTTCCCAAACGTGGGCGCAAAGTGGCCAACGGATTTACCGAGTACATTCTCCGGACCGGAGAGCCCCTGCTGATCGAATCCGATCTGGAACAGATGCGTTCCAAGCTGGGAGTGGATTTCGTGCCCCCCCGGCCGGCGCGGTCGTTCTGCGCCGCGCCCATTTTTCTCGGCGGCAGACCCGCCGGAGTTATGGCGGCTTTGAGCACAGAGCGCGAATCACAGTTCCTCGCCAGGGATCTTGAGGTCATGCAAACCGCCGCCGGCCAACTCGGCGTGGCCATCGAAAATGCGCGCCTCTTTACCGAGGAGCAGCGCCGCGCCCGCCATCTCGCGTTCCTCAACAGCATCTCGAAAATGGCCATCTCCAGCGAAGACGCCGAGCAAATGATGGCCAACATCGTGCGCGAGATTCAGAAGAACTTCCGCTACGATCACATCGGCATCGGCATCATGGACTATGCCACCAAGGATATTGAGATCAAAGCCGAGGCCGGGACAACCTCGCAAACCCTGGGCCGCCGCATCGCGGTCGGCAGCGGCGTTCTCGGAAAAGTGGCGCGCACCGGCGCCAGTGCTCTGGTGCAAAATGCCGGACCGGGACAGCTTGCCGGCGTGCTGCCGGAATCGCGAGCCGTCCTTTGCCTGCCGATCAGCTACGGCGAGTCTTTGCTGGGCGTGCTCAACGTGGAGAGCCGCGATGAAAATGCGTTTGCTCCCCAGGATGTTCTCATTCTCAATACCCTGGCCGATCTTCTGGCGACGGCGTTGCACAATTCCTTCGTCTTCCAAAAACTGCAGCAGCAATCGATCACGGATGGATTGACCGGCATCAAGACGAGGCGCTTTTTCTGGGAGGCGCTGACTTCGGAGTGGAGGCGCGCCTCCCGTTCCGGCCGCCCCTTCTCGGTTGTGCTCATCGATTTGGATAAATTCAAAGAGGTCAACGATTCCCTCGGCCACCTCGAAGGCGATCTGGTGCTGGCTCGCGTCGGCCGCTTGCTCGAACAGAAATGCCGTCAGTCCAACGTGGTTGCCCGCTATGGTGGAGACGAGTTCATCATTCTCATGCCCGAGACCGGTATCGAGCAGGCGCAGGTGCTGGCGGAAAGATTGCGCTTGTGGCTGGCGACCGATCCCATGCTGGAAGAGCACCACATCACCGGCAGTTTCGGTGTCGCCAGTTTCCCCCTGCACGGTTTCGCGATGGAAGATCTGATTCGCGTGGCCGACGAAGGCATGTACGTCTCCAAGCACGCGGGCGGTAACCAGGTTTCTACCTCCAATGCCTTTGGCGAAGGCCCCGCTGTGCAACGCCAGCTTCTCTCCGGCTATATCGAAGGATTTCTGCAACGCGAGCATAACGGCCCCGAGCACCTCGAAGAGTTGGTCACCACGCTGCGCAAGCTCTGCGGACGCCAGGATCGGAATGAAGGTAACGCAAACCAACGAGCGATGAAGGAAGCCATCGAAGCCCTGTCGCGCGCAGCCGAACTCAGAGAACGCTACACGCCGGGACACGGCGAGCAATGTGGGCACTATGCCGGAATCATCGCTCGCGGACTCAACCTGTCCGCGCAGGAAGTGGAAGACATCACGCTCGCAGGCCGGGTGCATGATGTGGGTAAATTGTTTATCCCGGAGCGAATCCTGAACAAAGCGGGAGCGCTGACGGAGGATGAATTCGCAGTGATCAAAACCCACCCCCAGATTGGCGCGGATGTGTTGCGCGCGATTCCTGAAATCGAGCGCCTAGCGGAGGCTGTCGAATCCCATCATGAGGCCTTCGACGGCAGTGGCTATCCCTTAGGCCTAAAAGGTGAGGTGATACCGTTGTACGGTCGCATCCTCGCCGTCGCGGACGCCTATACGAACATGACCAGCGATCGCTCGTTCGCCGTTGCCAAAACCGATGAGCAAGCGCTGGCGGAGTTGCACAAGCTGAGCGGTACTCGTTTCGATGGCATGATCGTTCGTGTATTTGCCCGCCTGCTCAAGATGGAAAGGCGTCCAGTCTAGGCGGCGCAACCTAGCCCGTTTCGCATCAGCATGAAGCAGACTCCCCTTCGCTCTTCCAGCGGCTGATTGCTGAAGAACTAAGGTATTTTGTTTTTGTGGCCGGATTTGCTCGGCCGATGGATGCCTCATCCTTGCGCGTTTCTTGCGCAAGGGTGGGATTCCGCGGCTGCGTCTGCCCAGGTCTTTGCACTTGCCCTTGATTTTGCCTTTGGGTGGCGCAGCGGTTTACCGCTGCGATAACCGTCGTATTTTCAGCGTCGGCTTTCAGCCGCTGAGGTGACGCTTCCTGCTGGGGAGCTTGTTTTTCCGCAAGCCCGTAACTGGTGCACCACGCGGACCCGCATATCATGGCTGGTGCTCGAAAGGACGTAGAATAGGGCGTGCAGAAAATCTGGGACAACCCGGACGCTGTGGCAGGTCGGACGGGGCAAACGCCCGTCTCTCCCTCATCCGTCCCCGCGGCAAAACTCTTTCCTGCAAGTCTGAAGATTGGGACCGTTGCCATCGCTCCTGCCACCGTGCTCGCACCCATGGCCGGCGTCACCGACACTGTCTTCCGCCGCTTCATCAAAAACCTCGGTGGATGCGGCCTGATCATGACCGAATTCACTTCGGCCGACGGAGTGCTCCGCGACCAGCGCGTCCGCGGACGCTATCTTCACTTCTACGAAGACGAGCACCCAGTCTCAGCCCAACTTTTCGGAAGCAGTCCGAACGTGCTGGCCGATGCCGCCCGCCTGGTGGAAGACCTCGGTTTCGATCTAGTCGATCTGAACCTCGGCTGCCCGGCGAAAAAAGTAGTGAAGTGCAACGGCGGCTCCGGCCTGCTCCGTGATCTGCCGCTCATCCGCCAGATTTTCGAAGCGGTGCGCGCCGCCGTCAAGATTCCCTTCACCGTGAAATTCCGTGCCGGATGGAACGACGACGAAATCGTCTGCGTAGAACTGGCGCGCATGGCTGAAGCTTGCGGCCTCGGCGCGGTTGCGCTGCATGCCCGCACCCGCGAGCAAGGCTACAGTGGAACCGCGCGCTGGGAATGGATCGCCTCCGTGAAGCAGGCTGTCAAGATTCCCGTGATTGGCAATGGCGACATCCGCTCTCCAGAAGACGCCTGCGCCATCGTCGCCCAAACCGGCTGCGACGCCGTGATGATCGGCAGGATGGCCCCGGCTAACCCGTGGATCTTCCGCCAGATCGAGCAGTACGTGAGCCGAGCCACTGCTCGCGTAGGGGCGGACGCATTCGTCCGCCCAGCGGAGCAAAGCTCCGCAGAAAACGCCCCCGGCGAGTCCGGTGTTGGCTTGATGGGGTGGAGAAGCTCTGCAGAAAACACCGCCAGCAGCAAGCCCTACGACGAACCCACCGAAGCCGACCGCTACCAGATGATCCGCACTTACTTCCGGATGCTGCTGGAAGAAGAAATGCCCGGGGCGGAAGGCAAGATGAAGCAATTCGCCTCCTGGTTCACGCACGGCGTGCCCGGCGGCGCCGCACTGCGCAAGGCAATCTACGAGGCCAAAAGCGGGGCGGATATACTGTCCCGGGTGGAACAGTTCTTTGAGGCGAGGTCGGCGGCGAGCACACCCGTTCCTACGTAAGCTTTGCTAGTCCTAGTCGTCCCCGCTCCCCCCGTTCCACATATCCCCAAGGCGTCAGGTCGTCGTGCGTGAACACCGTCAGCCATCTCTCTGGGATCGCCCACGCATAGTACTTTTTGCGGCTCTCGATGGTTTCGAGCGGAAACAGATCGAACGCCATCACCCAGGTCAAGTCCAGATGAGCCGAAGTCGGAATCAAGTCCGAAATGTAGCACGCCTTCTTCTTTTCCTTGCCCTCGCCGCTCTCGATGATTACCGCTTGCATGTTCGCCGTGTGCCCGCGAAAGACTCTTACCGAGACGCCGGGCGAGATCTCCTGATCGCCATCCAGCAGAACCATCTGCCCGCTCTCGATCAGCGGATCGTAATTCGGGCTCATGTAGCTGACCGCGTCGCGCTCCAGTTGCAGGCGGCCATGCTCCCATTCGCCGCGCTGCGCGTAATACTTCGCCTTCGGAAACGTCGGCACCACCTGATCTCCCCGCCGCACCGTGTTCCAGCCGCAGTGGTCAAAATGTAGATGGGTATTGATGACGATATCGATATCCTCGGGCGCAACTCCAGCGGCGTGCAGGTTGTCGAGCAGTTTCGCCGGTTGTTTGTAGATCTGCACCAACTTGTCCGGTAGTTTGTTGCCAATGCCGGTTTCGATCAGAACATTTTTTTGGCCGGTGCGGACGAGCAGTGAATTCAGTCCCGCGTCGAGCCGGTTCTGTCCGTCGGCCGCAGCCTTCTTCGACCACAGGGTTTTTGGAACCACGCCAAAAAACGCGCCGCCGTCGAGAAAGTAAGTTCCGTCGGAGACGACGGTGAGCTCGAAATCGCCGAGAGTTGTACGATGCATAAACCAGCTTTCAGCCTTCAGTTCTCAGCTGTCAGTCACATTAAAATTCGCGGACGGCCGAAAGCTGGAGACTGATAGCTGACGGCTGAGAGCTGACAGCTATTTCAATTCTTTATTCCAGAAATCGTCCATCATGTGGAACAACTGCGTGCGCGTGCCCGTCCCGCCGATACCATGCGTTTTTCCCGGATACACCATCAGACGGAACTGCTTCTGCGCCCGAATGAGCGCGTCGGTCATCTGAATCGTATTTTGAAAGTGCACATTGTCGTCACTGGTCCCGTGCACAAGCAACAGCGACCCGCGTAAATTTCCCGCGGCACTCACAATCGAATCGTCATAGCCGCTGGCGTTGTCTTTCGGCAGACTCATGTAGCGCTCGGTGTAAATCGAGTCGTAGTTGCGGCAACTGGTCACCGGCGCCACTGAGATTCCCGCCTTAAAGCGCTCGGAATGCGTGAGCGCATACAGGGTCATGGAACCGCCGTTCGACCATCCCCAGATCGCGGTCCGCGTATGGTCGAGCTGCGGAAACTGCGCATACAACTGGTCGAGCGCCGTGAGCTGGTCTTTCAGTTCAATTCCGCCAAACTGCAAACGAGTTGCGGCCGAAAATTTCTTGCCGCGGTTCGGCGTCCCGCGATTATCAACGGAGAAAATCGCGAATCCTTCCCGCGCCAGGATCTGGTGAAACAGCGTCATTGACCCCATCCACGCATCCTGCACAGTTTGTCCCGCCGGGCCACCATAGATGTAGACGATGAGCGGAATCTTCTGGCTTGCATCTGCATTGCGCGGCAGAATCAGATCGCCATACAGAACCGTGCCATCTTCCGCCTTGAATTCCAGAGGCTGCGGCGCGATCAGTTCGTAATCCGCCACGCTGCGCGATTCCCAGATCTTCTGGCAGGCGCCGCCCGGCGCACATACCGAAATGCGCGGCGGAGTAAGCGCCGCAGAATGCGTCTCCACAAAATGCTTGCCATCGTCAGCAAAGCTGGCAGCATAGTTTCCGCTCTCCGAGGAGAGGCTCTGCACACCGGAGCCGTCCAGCTTCGCAGAAAAGAGCTTCTCCTGCCGCGGATCGCCTTTATTCGCCGTGAAGAAAACCGCGCCCGAGGCTTCGTCCACGCCATTGATCGCGATTACCTCGTAGTCTCCACTTTCGAGCTGCCGTTCGAGTTTTGCATCGGCCGCCAGCGGGTCCGGAGCATTAAAACTGTAGAGATAAATATGAGTGTGGCCGTCGCGCCAACTGGTCCACAGAAAGCGGTCGCCAGATTTCAGAATGCGGAAATCGTCGTTGACGTTGACCCATGCATCCGGAGCCGATTCCGTCAGCACTTTGCGCGACTTGCCCGACTTCGTGTCGATGAAATAAAGGTCCAGCACATCCTGCTTGCGATTCAGGATTTCAGCCCATGCCCAGCCTTCGCGAATCCAGCCGAAGCGCGGCAAATATGTGTCGTCGTCGTCGGTGAGTTTGATCCAGTGCACTTTGCCGCCATTGCTGCCCACCACTCCCAGACGCACGCTGGGATTCGGATCGCCCGCCTTGGGATATTTTTCCTCGTCAACGTGGGGATGCGTGGGCAACCAGTCGGTAATGGGATAAGTCGGCACCCGGGTCTCGTCCATTTGCAGAAAAAGAATTTCGCGTCCTTCCGGCGACCAGAAGAAGTTGCTGCGCACGGCCAATTCTTCGGCGTAAACCCAGTCAACTTCGCCGTTCAAGATGTTGTCCTCTTTCTCTGTGTCGCCATCCTTATCCTTGTCTTTATCTTTTTTCCTTTCTTTCTCCTCGCGCGTGATCGGACGCTCGCCCGTTTGCTCCGAAACCGGATGCACATAGAGATTGTGCTTGCGCACATAGGTCAGCCGGTTACCGTCCGGCGAAAACTTCGGGTCTTCACTCGGATCCGGAGACGAAGTAAGCTGCACCGCCGTTCCCGTGTCGAGGCTGTAATACCAAAGTTGTCCCTGCGAATCGAACAGCAGGTGTTTGGAATCCGGCGACCATGTATAAGCGGCAACGTGATACCGCATCACCCGCTCTTTCTCCCGCTCGTCGTGGATTTTGCTTGTGGGAGGAGCGAGTTGCGACAGTTTGGCCTCGCTGACCAGGATTTTCTTTTCGCCCGTCGCCGTATCCACATACCAGAGTTCGCCGTGTTCGCCGGCGTCGTCGCGCTGCACGAAAGATACCTTGGTGCCGTCCGGACTCCACTTGATCGTCTCCGGAGCGCGTCCGGTAACTCCACCTTCCGCGAAAATCTGTTCAATCGTGAGTTGCTTCGGGGCGGCTGGCGCAGCGTTCTGGGCGCGCCCGACGGAGAGCAGAACCAAAAGGTTGAGAGTGAAGACGAAAAAAAGCTTTTTCACGAATGCGCTCCAATTAGCGTGAGGGTGTGACCCAACACCGCGCCAGAGTTCAAACTGGAAAGTGTACAACGTACGAGGAGTTCGCGTCAGAAGGATTGGTCGTCGCCAGTGATGCAGTTTGAAGCGGCTTTGAAAGGGCACGGCTTCAGCCGTGCCGTAAGCATCGCATTTTCATTGCGGCTTTAGCCGCTGAGGGACGGCAAATTTTTCAAACCGCGCCCCTACCCGATCGCCCAGTTGACCGTGGACGGGCTGGGGCCCGTCGCCCACCGTTGTGCTCTCACACTAGATTCGGATCAAACCGCCAGAATCGCCCTCATTTCCGCGCGCACGGGATGTTCTGCTTCATACGCCGCGATCCGCGCCTCGTGTTCGAGCGTAAGTCCGATATCGTCCAGCCCATGCAGCAGACAATGACGCGAGAATTCGTCCATCGTAAACGTCGCGGCAAATCCTCGTCCGTCGTCCACCCGCGAATTTTCCAGATCGACTGTCAGTTGGTAATGTTCGATCTCTTTGGAGAACCGCATGATCTCGGCCACTTGCGCTTCGTTAAGCCGCACCGTCAGCAGGCCATTCTTCAGGCTGTTGTTGGCGAAAATGTCGGCAAATGACGATGCGATCACCACCCGGAAGCCAAAATCGGCCAGCGCCCAGACGGCATGTTCGCGCGACGACCCGCAGCCGAAGTTTTTCCCTGCAACAAGAATGGAAGCCCTCGCGTAACGCGGCTGGTCAAGCACAAAATCGCCCGTTGCTTGTTTGTGCTCTTTTCCGTCACCCACAAAGCGCCAATCGTAGAACAAGAATTGGCCAAACCCCGTGCGCTCGATGCGTTTCAAAAACTGCTTGGGGATAATCTGGTCAGTGTCCACATTCACTTTGTCGAGCGCGACAACGACGCCAGTGTGCTTGCCAAACGATTGCATAGTTTTCTTTTGCAGCTCAGTTAAATCGCCAATTCCTTACATCGGTAAAATGACCCGCAATCGCGGCCGCCGCCGCCATCATGGGGCTCACCAGATGCGTGCGTCCTCCGCGCCCCTGCCGTCCTTCGAAATTGCGGTTGCTGGTCGATGCACAGCGCTCCCCCGGCTGCAGGATGTCCGGATTCATGCCCAGGCACATCGAGCATCCCGACTCGCGCCATTCGAATCCCGCATCCAGAAAAATACGGTGCAATCCCTCCTGCTCGGCCGCGCGCTTGATGGCCTGCGACCCCGGCACCACCATCGCGCGAACCTTCGGGTTTACGCGTTGCCCCTTCGCCACCCGCGCCGCCGCCCGCAAATCTTCGATCCGTGAGTTGGTGCACGATCCGATGAACACACGATCCACAGCGATCGTTTCGATCGGCGTTCCAGGATCGAGCCCCATGTACGCGAGCGCCTGTTCAGCCGCGCGCCGGTCCGCTTCTTGTACGAAGCTTTTCAACTCGGGAACACGCGCGTTCACGGCCACCACCATTCCTGGGTTCGTCCCCCAAGTCACAAAGGGCGCGAGCGATGAAGCGTCAATCTCAATCACCCGATCGAACCTGGCTCCGGGATCAGTGGCCAGCGTTCGCCAATACGCAACTGCTGCGTCCCAGTCTTTTCCTTTAGGTGTAAAGCGTCGGCCGCTGGCGTATGCGAACGTCGTTTCATCAGGCGCGATCAGCCCCGCTCGCGCGCCGGCTTCGATGCTCATGTTGCACAGCGTCATGCGCCCTTCCATCGACAATCCGCGCACCGCCTCCCCGGCGTACTCGATCACATATCCGGTTGCCCCGTCAGTTCCAATCTGTCCGATAACTCCCAGCGCCAGATCCTTTGACGTCACGCCCTCCGCAAGTTTTCCAGCGACGTGGATCTGCATTGTCTTCGGTTTCTTCTGTGGTAGACATTGCGTGGCCAAGACGTGTTCCACTTCCGACGTTCCAATGCCAAACGCCAGCGCTCCGAACGCGCCGTGTGTCGAAGTGTGACTGTCGCCGCAGACAATCGTCATCCCCGGCAAAGTGATGCCCAGTTCCGGGCCGATGACGTGCACAATGCCCTGCTCGGCCGAGTCCATATCAAACAATGGAACCCCAAACTCGCGGCAATTTTTCTGCAGCGCTTCGATCTGCTTCGCCGCAATCGGGTCGGTAATTGGCAACCCCCGCGGAGTCGTCGGGATATTGTGGTCGACGGTAGCTACCGTGCGCAGAGGCTGCCGCACCTTTCTTCCCGAGACGCGCAGCCCGTCGAAGGCCTGCGGCGACGTCACTTCATGCACCAGGTGCAAATCAATATAGAGCAGCGCCGACTGCCCTTCCGGAGCAGCCACCACGTGCGCATCCCAGATTTTTTCAAACAGAGTACGCGAAGGCATATTTCTTGCTTCGCCCCGTAGCGGGGGCTGTTCGTTAGTCTACCAACCCAGCCAGCTCAAAGTCCTGCGAGAATCATTCGCCCCCACGAGCAATCGTCGACCTTTCCATTTATCATTCAACCAGCCCAATCAAATTGCCGTCGTGTTCCCCGCTTACAATGCGGAAAAAACGCTGGAAGCGACGGTTCGGGAATTACCCGACCTCGTCGACATTCGCATTCTGGTCGACGACCACAGTTCCGACCGTACCCTCGAAGTCGCCCACCGGCTCGGCCTGCAGACCTTCGCTCACAACCGCAACTACGGCTACGGTCGCAACCAGCAGACCTGCTATCGTGAAGCATTAGCCGCCGGCGCCGACGTAGTCATCATGGTGCATCCCGATTACCAGTACACGCCGTTGCTGGTGACCGCCATGGCAAGCATGATTGCCTATGGGGTCTATGATGTGGTTCTCGGTTCCCGCATCCTCGGCGGTACCGCGTTGCGCGGAGGCATGCCGCTTTACAAATACGTCGCCAACCGCCTGCTTACAGCTTTTGAGAACCTCTTCCTGCGCGTCAAGTTGTCGGAGTATCACACCGGTTATCGCGCTTTCAGCCGCGACGTACTCACCCGCTTGCCTTTGCGCGAGAATAGCGACGATTTCGTTTTCGACAACCAGATGCTTGCCCAATGCGTCTATTTCGGTTTCCGCATCGGCGAAGTGTCCTGCCCCACCAAGTATTTTCAGGAAGCCTCCTCCATCAATTTCCACCGTAGCGTGCAATATGGCCTCGGAGTGCTCGCAACCACTCTGCAGTTCGCCCTCCAGCGCGCCGGCATCCTCCGCATCCCCATCTTCAGCGAAAATGGAAAAACGCTCGAGACCGGTTCTGAGCCGTACTACGAGGGAGGATTGCCCACCGCTTCCCCGCGGCGGTGAGAAATCATGGTGAAACCTGGATTCAAGCGGGCTCTGTTAACATCCCCGAACTCCTGTCATGCTGAGCGAGGATCGAGCTTCGCAAACGCGAAGCTCAACCGCAGTCGAAGCACCCCTACTCCTTCCACTGCGGCCAATCCGTCCGGACGTCAGCAGAGCCATTCGAGCTCCAGCGTCTGCGCATTTAGCAAACTCGTAGCCGTCGAATCTCCATTGTTACGAATCAAGTCGGTAACAAGTGGGAAGAAAAGCCCTAGCGACCATAGGAAATCCGCCTTTAGTGGGGTCTTCGTGACGCGAATTTTGAAGAAGGAGTTGAATTCCGTCAGCCTGGCATAAAATTAGAAAGAAGAGATCCAGGATTCTGAGCGGGCTTGTGATGACATCGAACTCAATCCCACAGAGTCGAGCCGTGGTTCTGCTGAGCGGCGGCATGGATTCCTGCGTATGCGCGGCACTGGCGGCACGCGATCACCAGGCCGCTGCCGTCCACGTCAGCTACGGCCAACGCACCGAACAGCGCGAACGGCGTGCCTTCGAAAACATCTGCGACCGCCTCCAGATTCGTGACCGATTACTGGTTCGCAACGAAGCGCTGCGCGCCATTGGCGGATCGGCCCTGACCGATTCCAGCATTGCCGTTCCCGAAGCGCAGCCCATCGACGCCAGCACTCCTGTCAACATCCCTGTGACCTATGTCCCTTTTCGCAACGCGCACTTTCTCGCCGTCGCCGTCAGTTGGGCTGAGGTTCTGGGAGCCGAAGAAGTCTACATTGGAGCGGTTGAGCCCGACAGTTCCGGCTACCCCGATTGCCGTCCGGAGTATTATCGAGCGTTCAATCAAGTCGTGAAAACGGGCACTCGCGAAGGCACCATCCGGGTGGTGACACCGCTGATTGCCATGCACAAGGCCGAAATTGTGACGCTTGGCCTTGAATTGGGTGCCCCGTTCGATTTAACGTGGTCATGCTATCAGCGTGAGGATCGCGCCTGCGGAGTCTGCGACAGTTGTCTGCTCCGCCTGCGCGCCTTTCGCGAAGTGGGCGCTGAGGATCCCATTCCGTACGCGGAAACCGCCGCCCGCCTGCGGTAAATTGTTGTGTCATAAACGGTCTTAAATTCAGATGGAATGCCGGGAGGCACAATCATGAGGAAATATTTCATCCTTCCCCTGCTGCTGGTCCTTGCCCTGGGGCTCATCGCTCCACTCGCGTTCGCGCAAATCACGGGCAGTGTGAAGGGAGTTTGCAAAGACGACGACGGCAAGCCCATCGCCGGCGCCGTAGTGGAGTGGGTTTCGACCGACACCGGCCACAAGTACAGCCTCAAGACCAATAACAAGGGCGAATATTTCTCGCTCGGCATCAATCCCGGGCGCTACGACGTCACTTTGTACAAAGACGGCAAGCAACTCTTCTACTTCAAGGGCATCCCCGTCAGCGTGGACGAAACCACGCAGGACTTCGACTTGAAGAAAGAGCACTCCGCCACAGCCGGGCAGGGGATGACTCCAGAACAAGCCGCGAAGGTGAACGAAGCCAACTCCAAAGCCGCAGCTGAAAAGAAGACGGTGGGCACGCTTAACGAAAAGCTGAACGCCGCTAACGCAGCTTCCAGTGCCGGCGATTACGAAACCGCCATCACCACCTTGACGGAAGCCAACCAGATCGACAGCACCCGCGATCTCATCTGGTTCAAGCTGGCCGACGCCTACCGCATGTCGGCGCCCAAGCAAACCGATCCCAACGAAAAGCAAAAGCGTTTCGAAATGGCCGCCGCCGATTACCAGAAGGCCATCGACCTGCGCACCGCTTCGGAAACCGCTCAGAAAGAGGCTGACAATAACCAGAAGTTGGCTGCCTACTATAACAACCTTGCCGAGGTTTATTCCAAGTCGGGCAAGATCGATGATGCCGTCTCCAACTATAATAAGGCTGCCACTCTGGATCCGGCGCATGCCGGATCGTATCTGTTCAACACCGGCGCAGTCCTGACCAACGCGGGCAAGGCGGACGAGGCGATTGCGGTATGGGATAAGGTGATTGCCGCCGATCCCACCAAAGCCGAAGCGTACTACCAGAAGGGCTTGAACCTGCTCGCCAAGATGACGGTCGGAAAGGACGGCAAGACGGTTGCGCCAGAGGGTACAGCTGCAGCTTTCCAGAAGTATCTTGAACTGGCTCCCACAGGCCGCTACGCCCAAAATGCCAAAGACCTGCTGGCCAGCATCGGAGCGCCCGTAGAAACCGGCTTTGGAACCAAGAAAAAAGCGAAGTAAAACCACAAGAGTTGTCATCCTGAGCGAAGCGAAGGACCTATGTATTTTGCTTTGCGAATTTCCGAGACACGACACTAGCTGCCAGTACCCGGTTCTCAACGCCCGTGGTTCTGCTGGATACTGGGTACTGCAGTTACCTAGGTCTATGACCTAGTTGTCCTTCGCTCTTCCTCACATTCGCGCTACATTCATGGCATAGACTCTTCGTCCTCGGTTTCTCCCCTGTGGCGTCAATACTGATCCTTAATCTTGGGAGTGTGTGGAATGGCGGCTACGGGGAATTCCCCGATTGCGATTGCCTTCGAGGGCATCAGCGGAACCGACTCGATTCCAACTCCGGTTCTGCTCGCTGGAATGTTGCGCACCTCGGAAAAAGTCAGCGATCTGATGTTTTCACCCGGCCGTCCCCCGCAGGTCGAAATTCACGGTCAACTGAACGCGGTAGAGATTCCGGGCAGCAAAAGCCTTTCCGCCGATGACACGCGCCGAATCGCGGCCGATCTGATCGGCAACAACAAACAGGCCATCAACACGCTGCGCGAGCAGGGCTCCTGCGACGTCTCCTACGGACTGCCTGGAATGGCGCGTTTCCGCGTCAACGTCTTCATTCAGCGCGGAAGCTGTGCGATTGTCATGCGCGTCATTCCTACCGTCATTCCCACTTTCCATTCGCTCCACCTTCCCGCGCAACTGGAAGAGGCCGCCCAAGTCCGCAACGGAATCATTCTGGTGACCGGCGGAACCGGATCGGGCAAGTCTTCGACGCTCGCCGCTCTCATCGACCGCATCAACATCCAGTATTGCTATCACGTGCTGACGGTCGAAGATCCGATCGAGTTTCTGCACAAGCACAAAAAATCCACGGTGCATCAGCGCGAGTTGCATAGCGACACGCCGAATTTTGCCATGGCGCTGCAAGCCGCTCTGCGTCAGGCTCCGCACGTGATTATGGTCGGAGAAATCCGCGACCGGGAGACCCTCGAGATTCTTCTCGAAGCCTCCGAAAACGGCCATCTCGTCCTTTCCAGCATGCACACCGTCGACGCCTCGAAGACAGTCGAGCGCGTTGTCGGTACATTCCCAACGGCCGAGCAGCAATCGGTGCGCGAGCGTCTGGCCAAAACTTTCCGCTACATCATCGCGCAGCGGCTGATTCCGCGCACCGACGGCGGCGACCGCATCCCGGTAGTAGAAATACTGAAGTCCAACTCGCGCACTCGCGACTGCGTCGAACAAGGCGAGCGTCCCGGCCGCACCCTGCTCGATGCCATCAAGGCCAGCGGCAACGAAGGCATGCAGCACTTCGATGGCGAGATCGCGAAACTGGTCCGCGCCGGACTGGTCGATCTCGAAACCGGCCTTTGCTTCGCCAGCAATGCCACCGTCCTGGGCCAGGAACTCGCCCGCTAAGAAGCCGCAGGGGTATCATCCGTGCATGTCCTCCATCGCTTCCACAGCGGGAATTGTCAGCTTCGAACAGGCGCGACGACTGGTCGAAGTGCATGCGGTTGGCGTGTCTCCGGCGCAAGCTGAGTCGGTAGAACTGCTCGACGGATTAGGACGCGTGCTGGCGGAGGAAATCGTTGCGGATCGCGACTTTCCTCCCTTTGATCGCGCGACTCGTGATGGCTATGCGGTGCGCGCGGCAGACCTCGCGAAGATTCCGGCGCGCCTGGAAATAGTCGGTGAGGTGAAAGCGGGCGACTGGCCGGAGCCTTCATCGTGCACAGTTCGACCTGGGCAGGCGGTTGGGATCATGACGGGCGCCCCTCTGCCGACGGGGGCGGATGCGGTGGTGATGGTGGAACATACGGCTTCTGCGGCACAAGAGTTTCACCCCGACCCTGCACAAAACGCGACGTTAGGATGGAGCCCGCTCGCAGGAAGATTCGTAGAAATTCAGCGCGCCGTCGCCGCCGGAGAAAATTTTGTTCCTCGGGGCACGGAAGCGCGCGCCGCACAACTGCTGCTCGATCGCGGACGCCGCCTGGATCACGCGGCAATAGCCATTGCCGCATCCGTCGGCAAGAGCCGCGTGCCGGTTTTCCGGAAGCCGCGCGTAGCCGTGCTTTCGACCGGGGATGAAGTAGTGGAGATAGATGCGACGCCCCGCCCGGCACAGATTCGAAACTCGAATTCCTACTCCCTGGCCGCCCAGGTTTCCGCTGCGGGCGCGGAGCCGGTGCGGCTTGCGATCGCTCCCGACGAGCGGCGACGGCTTCGCATTCTGATCGAAGAAGGATTGGAGTGCGATCTCCTATTGCTGACCGGCGGCGTCTCCATGGGTAAGTACGATCTGGTGGAGCAGGTGCTGGGGCAACTTAAGGCGGAATTTTATTTTACGGGAGCGCAGATTCAGCCAGGCAAACCGGTGGTATTCGGTTCGTGTGGAGCGGGCGCTCTCGCCCGCGTGCCTTCAACGAACTCGCCGTCAGCGCGGGAGAGGCCGCCCGCCCCACCTAAGAAATATTTCTTTGGGCTGCCCGGCAATCCGGTATCCACAATGGTGACTTTCGAACTGTTCGCCCGGCCGATGATTGAGGCGCTTGCGGGAATGACGCCCCAACCTCTGCTCTTTCTTCGGGCGCGGCTGAAATCGGAAATCCGCACCAAGACTGGCCTCAAGAGATTTCTTCCAGCCGTGCTTTCGGGAGAGTTTGAGAATGCCGAGGTGGAACTGGCGCGCTGGCAGGGATCGGGCGACATTGCAGCCCTGGCTCGGGCGAACTGTTATGTAGTGATTCCTCCGGACCGCGAGCGAATCGAGGCAGGGGAGTGGGTGCCGCTATTGATGCGATAACAAGCCGCAGAGAAGATGTCTCGCGTAGGGGCGGACGCGTGGGGGCGGACGCATTCGTCCGCCCAGCCGAGCGCAGGTCGGCCCCACCTTAAGAATCTACCCCCGCCAAGCGAGGCGGATACGATAACCTGTTGATGATGGCGAAGAAATCTTCCCGGCTGTCTCACTACGATGCGCGAGGCCAGGCTCGCATGGTGGATGTCTCGGCCAAGGCGCGAACAGCGCGCGAAGCGGAGGCGAGCGCTTTCGTTCTCATGAGTCCCGAAGTGCTGCGGGCGCTGCCAAAAAATCCCAAAGGCGATCCGCTGGAGGTGGCGCGGACGGCCGGAATCATGGCGGCGAAGCGCACGGCGGACTTGATTCCGATGTGCCATCCCCTGCCGCTGTCGCACATTGCTGTGACTCTACGCGTGTGCGAGAATGGCGTTTCTGTTGCCACAAAAGTAAAAACTACGGCGGAAACCGGCGTGGAGATGGAAGCTCTGGTCGCGGCCAGCGTGGCCGCGCTCACTGTCTACGACATGTGCAAGGCGCTCGATAAGGGAATCGAAATCCGGGAAGTGGTTTTGCAGCGGAAGTCCGGCGGCAAGAGCGGCGAGTACCGGAGAAGCGCAAAGCAGAAGTAGTTCGTTATGGCAAGCAACGTCAAAATCCTGCTGGTCGATGACAACCCGATGGTGCTGGGCATGCTGCAACACGCGCTCTCGGCGCTGGGCGAAGTGACGGTTGCCTCCGACGCCGCCGATGCCTTGTTGAAGGCGGTTGACGATCTGCCCGATGTGTTGATCAGCGACTACCGTATGCCGGGCATGGATGGGCGGCAGCTACTGGAAAAGCTGAAGAGCAGGCCGGCCACGGCGGGGATCGCGGTGATCCTGATGGCCAGCAAGGCCGACATCAGCGAACGACTGTCCATGCAGGATCCGATTGAAGACTATCTGGAAAAACCTTTTTTCCTGAAAGACGCCACCCACAAAATCAAGCGCGTGGTGGACCGGATTGCGCTCGAAAAGATGAGCAAGGCGGCATCGACCGATGGCATATTGCGCGGCAGCCTGTCGCAGATGAACGTGATCGACCTGGTGCAATCGCTGGAGATGGGCCGCAAGAGTTGCCTGCTCACCATGACCAACAACAATAATAATAATAACGACAAATGCGAAATTTATTTCAGCCAGGGCCAGGCCAAACACGCCGTCTATGGCTCGATTACGGGAGACGAAGCGGTTTTTAAGGTGCTGCGCTGGACGGACGGAAACTTTCAGATCGATTTCAACGGCAAGTCTTCGCAGGAAACGACGACGCTGAACACGCAGGGCCTGTTGATGGAAGGATTGCGGCAACTGGACGAAGCGCAGCGCGACGCCGCGGCTGAGGGTGAAGATGTCCTGCTCGACACCTGATGCAACCTTTGAGAGCACGACCGCGGCGGTGTTGACGGTTAGCGATTCGTGTTCGCGCGGCGAAAAAGTGGATCTCTCCGGTCCCGCGGTAGAACAGGTATTGCTGCGGAGCAGCTTTAACGTAGTGGCGCGCGCAGTCGTGGCCGACGAGCGCGCCGCAATTCAGCAAAAGCTGATTGAGTTGTGCGGGCCGGCTCGGCTGGTTATAACCACGGGCGGGACGGGAATCGCTCCGCGCGACGTAACGCCGGAAGCAACGACCGCGGTTTGCGACCGACTGGTGGAAGGGGTCGCGGAGCAGATGCGATTGCAGGGAGCGCAGAAGACGCGCTTCGCCGCGCTCAGTCGTGCCGTGTGCGGAATCCGGAGAACAAGCCTGATTCTGAATCTGCCGGGCAGTCCAACGGGAGCAATCGAGTCGCTCGAAGCCGTGATCGATTTGCTTCCGCACGCGCTGGAGCTGATAGCGGGAAAGACGGAGCATGGCTAGCGGGCCGGTCGTTCGCTGATCGCTGTTCGCCGTTCGCAAATGCATCCCGCGACGTGCCCGGAATGACAGTCTGAAATAAGTCGTTGCGGACGAACAACGACCAACGACCGGCGACTGAGGACTTTGCGAACAGCGAACGACGAACAGCGACCAGCGAACGACCAACGACCGCTTTTCCCTTCTCGCGTAAACTAGATTCATTCACTTGAACAAGATCAAACATTTTGTCCACGCCTACAGCGACTGGATCAAGCACGTTCTCGCGCCTCTCGGGCCGTGGGGGATGCTGGCATTCGCGGCGGTGGATGGGTCATTCCTGGGCATGCCGCTCGATGCGATTTTCGTCGGCTACGTTTACAACGACCGCGCCCGATTCCTCTTATATGTACTGCTGGCTTCCGCGGGCTCGGCCCTCGGAAGCATCGTTCTGTACATCATCGGGTACACCGGCGGCGAGGTCCTGCTGCGCAAGCGCCTTTCGCCGGAGCGCTTCGAGAAGATTCACGAATCGTTCGATCACCATGAATTCTGGGCGCTGATGTTTCCGGCCATGTTGCCGCCGCCTGCGCCGTTCAAGATCTTTGTGCTGGCAGCGGCCGCGTTCGAGATGAACTTCGGGCATTTTCTGCTGGCGATTTTTGCCGGACGGTTTGTGCGGTTTCTGATCGAGGCGCTGCTGACCCTGTGGTTCGGTCCGCAGATCGTTGCGATGACGGTCAGCCTTTTCGCCCACCACTTCCTGTGGATTCTGGCGGCAGTGGGCGCGCTGGTGGTGGGATGGCTGCTCCGCCGGCGCGCCAAGCGCACCCGAACTGCGCTTGCGTTAGACGGCCAAGACCGTCCGTCCCTGCACGATTCAGTCTAGCAGCCTGGAAAAAGATCGATCTTGCGCTTGCTTTTGGGTGGCGCGGGTGCCCCATCCTAACGTCGCGCTTTTTGCGACGTTAGTAGACTAAGCGCGGGTGCCCCATCCTTGCGCGTTTTCTGCGCAAGGGTGGGATTCCACGGAAGCGTCCGCTTAGGCTCTTGCACTTGTTTTTGCTTTTGGGTGGCGCAGCGGTTTACCGCTGCGAAAAAACGCTTTATTTTTCAGCGCCGGCTTTAGCCGCTGAGGTGACGCTTTCTGCTTGGGAAACTGCTAGGCTACTGCCGTCCCATGCGGCTTTGTAGCAGAGCGGGCCAGCGCCGCCGCGAGTGCCGGCAATCCAAATGCCAGTGCCGTGAACAGCATGTCGCCCGCCACTGTGTGGCGGAAAAAGGGAAGGCCGGCTGCATAGCAGGTCATTAACCCCGCCAAGCTTTTCGGATACATATTCCAAGCCGCCCAGACCGCGAAATTACTCACGATGAAAAACGAGACGGAACTGGCCAGCGCCGCGCCGCCAACACGAAGCCAGTTGCTGTTTTCGCGAAGAGAGGTCCCCAGCCACAGGATCGCCGCATACCACGCCCAGGTTACGAAGTGGTCCCACGAGAACGGGTAGGAGTACACGAACTTTGTGAGGATGACGTCCGAGAGGGCGAGCAGCGCAAAGGGCACCCACAGCTGGCGTCGCGAACCGCGAGCCCCAAAATAGAGCAGCGCCGCAGCTACGGGAGTGAGATTCCAGGGATGCGGCATAAACGGCATCCGCGCCACCACCGCAAAAATAACAAATAGATACGCCAGCATCATCCACCTCGTTGCACGTCACTTACGATTGTTGCGCGCTCCGAGCCTGCCGGTCAAGGGCAAGACAAAATGGAGCGGCGGGCGTGTCGACCGTCCAGCCCAGCGCCGACGCCCGGCTCGAGCCCGCAAGTTACTTCGTGTCCGTGCTCCCCAAGCCGAAGCGTTCGTCGACCACCCGCAGATCACGAGTCAGCACCACCACCGCCCCGAGAGTGGCGCGCGCCTCGTGTCCGGGATAGTCGTAGCGGAGATCGCGGAATCGAACCTCGTAGGCCGCGCCCGCGCTCCCTGAGGTACGGTTCGCCAGCTCTTCGGTTTCCGTCACCGGATACTGTGCCCAACTTAAATACACGCGTCCCAGGTATGTTTTCTTCGCCGCCAGACTCACCGCCGTTTCTTCCGGCTTGTATTGAATCCGCATCTGACCCTCGGGATCGACCTCCGGAGACATCGAACTGAAATTCAGCGAATCGACATCCATGGTCGCGAAGAAGTTGGGAGTTTCGACGACTCCATACCAGCGGAAGGGATTGACCCAATACGGATAGGCGGAAACGCGAAGGGCATCGGCTCCCTGATAATTGCGAGCCTGCAGCGCGGCCAGCGCGCGCCGATGCTCGTAGTCGCGAACTCCCCAACAGGCAACGACGGCTACGAGAGCGAGAGTCGCCGCCAGTCGTCCCGCTGGCTTGCCTTTGCCGCGAGCGCCAATCTCTTCGTTGATCAGCGAAAACAATCCAGGAGTGATCAATCCCAGAGTGAGAACAACCAGCAGCACCGGCTCCACAATGAAAACGATATCCCACGAAATCCAGCGTTCCGAAAATGGCCAGAACGGACGCACTCCATAAGCAGTCGTGTAGTCGAGGAGAATGTGACTGAGACCGGCGAGGCAGGCGTACGCGAAAAGCAATCCCCAACGCGCGGGCAGATTTGGATTGCGAGTCTTACGGCCGCGCAGTCGCCAGACAAGATAAATAAACGCGACCACCGCCGCCGCCACAAGCGGCACGCCCAAAAAAGA
>JBEKED010000096.1:0-12147 GCA_050014035.1 Terriglobales bacterium | reverse complement strand
AAGGTGAAGCGCAGATTTTCGGGCGGCTGGCATCGGTGGCCGGAGGCATGCTCGAACCGCTGGGCAAGAAACAGATTCAGAAATTAATCAACGCGCTGCAGGCGGCGCTGGCCTAGCACGTGTGGCGCGGGCGCCCTCGCCCGCGCAATGTTTGCGGAGGCGCCAGGTATCGGGCTGAAGAAGCTCGGGTTGAGAAGTATGGTTGATGAAAAAAAGAACGGAGGTACATCCTGGGTGGGTGCGTCGCTTCCCCGCAAGGAAGAAGACCGTCTGCTGCGCGGACGAGGCAAGTTTGCCGACGACATCAAGCTTCGCGAGATTTTGTATCTCCGGTTTGTGCGTTCACCCTTCGCGCACGCGCGCATCGTGAGTGTCGACACGTCCGCTGCCGTAGCACTGCCGGGCGTGGTATGCGCGCTCACAGGCAAAGAGATTGCCGCGCAAACCCAGCCCTTCATCGAAATCGGTCCCGAGCACGCGCAGAAAATTCGCGATTTTCCGATGGCAGTGGCCAAAGTGCTTTACCAGGGCGAGCCGGTTGCCGCGGTGGTCGCGGAGTCTCCAAGCCTGGCAGACGATGCCGCGGAACTGGTGCAGGTCGAGTACGAACCGCTGGAACCTGTAATCGATGCCGAGCAGGCGCTCACCGATCGCAGCATTCTGCACGAAGAGGCTGGCACCAACCGCGTTTGGAATGGGGTTTGGGAGTACGGCGACGTTGAGCGCGCTTTCAAGGATGCGGCGTATGTCGTCGAGATCGACCGGCTGCACTTCCATCGCTTTTCTTCAACGCCGCTCGAAAACAATGTAGTGATCGCGGAATGGAATCCCAAAGACGATCGCATTTATTACTGGTGCAATAATTCGTTTCCGTCTTTCGCGATCCAGTTCCTGGCTGCGCACCTAAACATACACATCGATAAGATTCGGGTGCAGACTTTCGATATTGGAGGCAGCTTCGGGATCAAAATCACCAGTTATCCGCAGATGGCCGTCTGCGCTCTAGCCTCGAAAAAAGCTGGCGGACGTCCCATCAAGTGGGTTGAAACCCGCTCCGAGCACATGGTTTCGAGCGCCCATGGCAACGAGCGCACTTTCCGCAACACGCGCGTGGCGCTCGACAAGAACGGAATCATCACCGCCATCGACTCGCGCCACATCGACGATTGCGGCGCTTATCCGCGCTACGAGCCTCTGGGATGCGTGATCTGGTCGCAGGTTTTCTGCGGTGTTTATCGCTTCAAGAATGCGCGCATCGATTTCTGGCAGGCAGTCACCAACAAGTGTCCCGTTGGCCCCAATCGCGGGTACTCTCGCATGCAGCACCTCTGGTTTTTGGAGCGCGTCGTCGACATCTGCGCTCACCAAATCGGCATTGCACCGGATGAAATGCGCCTGCGCAATTACATTCGCCCGGAGGAATTTCCCTACACTACGCCCAACGGCTGCGTGTACGATTCCGGCGACTATCCGAAGATGCTTGCAGTTGCGAAAGAGATGATCGATTGGGAGGGCTGGAAGAAAAAGCAGGCCGAGGCGCGCAAAGAAGACGAGGGCCGCATGATTGGAATCGGCATCGGCACTACGCTCGATTCCGGAACCAACAATTTTGGGCAGTCGCAGATCATCAATCCCTACGCGCCTTTTTCCGGCAACTCGCAGGGCGCGAACTGCAAGCTCGATATCTATGGCGAAGTCGTTGTGTCGGTCGGTTCGTGTCCGCAAGGCCAGGGACACGAAACTACCGCGGCGCAAGTCGTCGCCGATGTGCTCAGCATCCATCCCGACCTGATCACCGTGCGCACCGGCTTCGATACTGAGCGCAACGTGCACACTGGATTCTCGGGAACCTACGCCAGCCAATTTGCGGTTTCCGGATTGTCGGCGGTTCATGGCGCCGCGCAAAAGCTCAAATCGGAAATGGAGCGCCTCGCCGCCTTCACTCTCGAAACGAAGGAAGATGATCTCGAATTCGGCATAGGCCAGCAGGGGCCGGAGATCAAGGCCAAGAGCAGCGGGAAGTCGATCAACTACTGGGGACTGGCAAACATTGTCAACGTGAATAGCGCTGTGCTTCCGTCCGAGCTTTACGATGTCACGCTCAACTGCCGCTATGTATGGCGGGCTCCGTTCAAGGTTCCAGATACGAAAGCAAAATACGGCAGCCTCACGCTGACCTACGCTTCGCAGCTGCATATCGCCGTCGTTGAAGTGGACCGCGACACTTTTGTCCCCAGAATTCTCGACTACGTGGCGGTTGACGATTGCGGAACGGTCATCAATCCCCCGATTGTCGAAGGGCAGGTTTATGGCGCGACCGCGCACGGCATTGGCGCGGCGCTGATGGAAACCTGTGTCTACGATGCGGTCGGCAACATGCTGACCAGCACGTTCAGCGACTACACTCCGATCACGTCGATGAACATTCCGAAGATCAAATACGGGCACACGACGACGCCATCTCCTCACAGCTATAGCGGCGCGAAGGGCATGGGTGAAGGCGGAGCGGCTCCGGTGCATACGATTTCGGCGGCGCTGCAGGATGCGCTGTTTGCGCACGGGATCTTTATCAACGACTCGTTTAGTAATGCCGACAGCATCTTCCGCGCGCTTAAGCAGCGCGAAGGCGGACAGCTTGCGCAGTTAGTGAAGATGGAGAAGCGGATTTAGGACGCGATGAAGAAAGTGTGCATCATCGGTTGCGGCGCAATCGGTTCGCTCTACGCCGCGCATCTGGCGCGTGTTGCCGAAGTGTGGGCTCTGGTACGCCGAGAAGATCACGCTGCCGAGTTGAACCGCCGCGGCCTGCGCGTCAGTGGAACCCACAATTTCGTGGTTCCGATTAGAGCTACTACCAATGCAAAAGACCTGCCAGATTGCGAATTTGGCATCGTCGCCACGAAGGCTACGCAGGTCGCAGAATCATTTCGCCAGGTTGGGCGCCGCTTCGATCAGGGAGCGGTTCTCTCGGCGCAGAACGGAGTGGGCAGCGAAGAAATCATCGCCACTCTTACGCGCGGCTACGTCATTCGCGCCACCACTTTCATGAGCGGCACGCGACACAACGATACTCACGTACAGTATGAGCTCGACACGCCCACGTGGATGGGGCCGTTCGAGCCGTCCAGCACGCCATTCGCCGTGGTCAAGGAAGCGGCCGAGCTTGTCATCGCCGCCGGGCTGCAAGCCGAGGCGCTGGAAGACGCGCGGCCGGCGCAGTGGTCCAAGTTAATTTTTAATTCGTCCGTGAATAGCGTGGCGGCGTTGACCGGCCTTCCGCACTCGCCGCATTTTTCCGAGGAAGGGAAATTCTCCGACCTCGGCCATTTGTTGCACGCTTTGATCGACGAAGGCAAGAGAGTGGCCGAGGCCGCTGGCATTCGCCTGCATGAGGATCCCTGGGAGATGAATCGGATCGGTGCCATGACCAATCATCCGCCTTCGATGCTGCACGACGTCCGCCACAGGCTAACCACCGAAATCGATTTTCTTTCTGGCGCCATTGCGCGCGAAGCGGAGCGTCTGGGTGTTCCCGCGCCACTGCATGGCGCGATTTACCGGCTCATCAAGGGCAAAGAAGCAGCGTGGAATTTTCAAGATGAAAATAAACCAGTGACCGTACATTGAGATGGCGAAGTGAAACTGCCATGGCTTGGCCCGCAGACAAATTGAAACTCGATCGCGTTCGCGCGCTGATGGAAGACCAGAACCTTTCCGCCCTGGTTTGCCGCGCGCCGGACAATGTTCTCTATCTCACCAACTACTGGTGCATGAAGGGATACGACGCGGTTATTTTTCCGCGTGAAGGTGAGCCCACGCTGATTGCGCTGGAACCGCAACAGGCCGACGCCGAACGCAACTCGTGGACAAAAGACATTCTCTATTTCAAGGGCTATGACGAGCGCGATCCGCGACCGCCTCAGTTTCGCGCCTGGGACCGCGCCTACGAAGTGCTGAAGCGACGCGGTCTGACCGACAAAGTTGCCGTCGAACTTAACATGGGCACGCAGTCGGCTGACCGCATGGTGGGCGAACCGACTACCTTCATGCTTTCTTATTTCGAATCGTTCAAGAAATTTTGTGGTGAGGTTGTGGATGCGACGCCGCTGCTCAACGAAGCTCGCTCGATCAAGACCGCGCAGGAAATCGAACGCATGCGTTTAGCCAACGAACTCGCGGCTCTGGCCATGGACTACACGCGCGAGCATATGCGTCCCGGCATGAAAGAGAGCGAAGTCGGCGCCATGTATGAAGGCTTCGTCCATGGAATCGGCATTGGCTACAAAGGCAAGGTCGAGATGGCGCGAGCCTTCACGCTGGTGTGGTCGGGCAAGGGGATTGCCACGTTCACGGCCACTGGCGATCGTCCCATTCAGAACGACGAGCCCACGCTTTTCGAAATCTGGGTCTGCGCCGACGGCTATTGGACCGATCTCACCAAGAATGCTTGCCCCGGCGAACTGAAGCCGGAGTATCACAAACTGCTCGACCTGCTGCTTGCAGTTTTCAACGACGCCGTGGTTTTCGCGCGCCACGGCGCCAGCTTTCCCGAACTCGACAAGTTGATACGCGCGCGCATCACCGAGGGTGGATACGCGGGACAACCTTCGCACCCCATTTGCCACGGCGTCGGCGCTCGCGCGCATGAATGGCCCTACGCGCACCAGGCCGGCACTGGCACAATCAAACAGGGAATGGTGCTGGCGATCGAACCCGGCATTTACTGGCCCGGCGGCGGAGGTTTGCGGCTGGAAGACAACTTTCTGATTACCGAAGCGGGCAACGAAAAACTGTGCACTGATCCGGACGATTTCCGTCTGGCAAAACGTCGTTGAAATTGGAATTCAAACTATGAATTGTCATCCCGAGCGAAGCGAGGGATCTGCATTTTGCGGCGAACTCCAGATCCCTCGCTTCGCTCCGAATCGAGATGACAAAGTTTAGAAAGAGAACTAAAAGGTGTCCAGCGCAACCGCAAACTCGAGATCCTCTCTCGATCAGAACCTGATCGAGCGCATTCTCGCGGAAGTCCGCGAAGACGAAATCGTCGCCATGGCGAGCGACTTGATCAACATCCCGAGCCCAACCGGCGAAGAATTGCAGATGGCGCTGTACATGCAATCGACGCTGCAGAAGCTGGGACTCGATGTTACCTGGCAGGAAGTGGAAGAAGCGCGCGCCAACGTGATGGGGCGATGGAAAGGTTCGGGCGGCGGCAAGAATCTGATGTTCAACGGCCACATGGATACTTCCAATACCGGCCGCGAAGAATTTCTCACCGGCATTGGCTATAAGCCGCGGGCCGTGATCAAAGACGACTTTATATATGGGCTGGGTATTTACAACATGAAGGGGGCGCTGGTCTGTTACGCGAACGCCGTCAAAGCGCTGCAGCGCGCGGGGGTGCGTTTGAAGGGCGATGTTATCATCGCCGCCGTTGCCGGAGAAATTGAAAAAGCCCAGTGGGGCGAATTCAAGGGCAAAGAGTATCGCGGCTACGGATGCGGTACGCACTACCTCGTGAATCACGGAGTGCTGCCCGACATGTGCATTCTCGGCGAGCCGACCGACATGCGCGTTGTTCTCGAGCATTTCGGCTCCATGTGGGTGCGCATTTCGTGCGCGGGAATTTATGTCCACACCGCGTTCTGCGAAGGCCGCGAAGAAATGAATTCCATCCGCCGCATGGTTGACCTGATGCCGCCGATTTTGAAATGGATTGAGCGCTGGGAAAAGAAGGCAAGTTACGGCGGCAAGAAAGCTCTGGTAAATCTGGGCGGCATTCGCGGCGGCCACGCGTGGCGCGCCAGCCGCACTCCCGAAAGAACGGATCTGTTCCTCGACGTGCGCGTTCCTCCGACAATCCCAATGACCGCCGCGCGCCGTGATATTCAGCGGCTATTCCTGTTGCTGGAAAGAACGCATCCTGATTGGGGTTTGGAATTCGAGACCTACGTTTCGGTTCCTGGCGCGCGCATCAGCGAACAGCACGAGATGATTCGCGCCATCGACCGTAATCACAAACGCATCACCGGCAAAACGCCGGAGCGGGAAGTCGTCACCTGGTGTTCCGATGCCAGCGTGCTCAGCCGTTACGGAATCGAAACGGTGAATTACGGGCCGTCCAGCGGCCCGCGCGACAAAGAGGGAGAGAAAGTTCGGATCCAAACACTGGTTGAAATCACGAAGATATACGCGCTAACTGCCGCCGAGTTATGCGGCGTGAGCAGCCGCTGAGGTTATCTTGCCAAGTCAGAAAGAAATCGATCGCCGCTACAAGAACATTCGCGCGCGCATGCAAGCGGCCGGACTGGACGCGCTCATCGTCTGCGGCAATCAATATGCGGGGTTTGAGGGCGCGGTCTTTTATATGTCCGGATTCGAAATCGTCCACCGTTATGTATACGTCGTCATCCCGCTCGAAGATGAGCCCACGCTGGTTTTTCCGCGCGAAGCGCGCTGGATCGGCGACAAGAACAAGCCCTGGGTGAAAGATCAGGTCTGGCCTGAGGTTCCCGGCCAGTGGCTGCGCGAGCGCGCCGTCGAGCGCAAATGGAAGCGCATCGGCACGTTTGGAATGAACTTCATCATGGCGGTTCGCGACTATCGCGAACTCGCGCAGGGTGTATTCGATCTCGTGCCCTTTGACCATGAATTCGACATGGCGCGCGCCGTGAAAAGTGAAGAAGAACTAGTCGAAGTGCGCGACGCCATGGATATCGTCGTTGATGGTTTCTGGGCGCTGGTTGCCGCGTACAAGCCCGGCAAGACCGAAGCGGAAATCATGGCGCCCGCAGTCGAGCGTTTTTTCGCCCGCGGCGCGGGCCCGCGCATGATGAACATTTTGCTTTCGGGCGAACACGGAGAAGCCAATGCCTATTTCAAAGTTCCTGGCCATCGCAAAGTCGCGGGCGACGATCTGCTTCTTTATTCGCTTGAAGTCACCGGCGCGGGCGGCTACTGGGTTGAGTTTTCCCGCGCCTTGATTCAGGGCAAGCCCGGCGCGACCACGCAAAGGATGGCGGAGGCCTATCCCCTCGCGATGGAATCGGCGCGCAAGTTGCTGCGCCACGGAGAACTTGCCTCCACCGTACATCGAACGGTTGCCGACATATTCGCAAAGCACGGTTTTGCGCTCGGCCATCTTTCCGGCCATAGCATCGGGATGACGATGCTGGAGTATCCGGCAATCGGCGCGCAGAGCGATGTTCCGCTCGAAGAGAACATGATCTTTTCTCTGCATCCGCAAGTTGTCGATCAGGAAGGCAAGGTCTGCCTGTATACGCAGGACACCTATCGCGTGGGCAGCACGGAAGGCGAATGCCTGGCCGATGTGCCGTGGAAATTGTTTCACGGCGGGGAAACGCGGGGAAGTTAGAAGTGAGAAGTCAGATTGCAGAAGTGAAGAACCTCGGTTCTGGGTTTACTTCTGCAATCTGACTTCTCACATCTGCAATTTACTTCTGCAATTCTGAGCCTGGAGTTGGAGTTTGTTGAAAGTTTGCATCATCGGTTGCGGCGCAGTCGGCAGCCTCTTCGCGGCCCACCTCGCGCGGAAGGGTGAGGCGGAAGTCTGGGCTTACGACGTCTGGAAAGATCACGTCGAAGCCATTCGCAATCACGGTCTGCGCATTTCGGGCGCCGCCGATTTCACCGCCGAACTGAATGCCACCAGCAATCCCTCCGACCTTCCGCGCTGTGATTACGGCATTGTCGCCACCAAAGCCATCCACACTCGCGCCGCCATGGCGCAAGTGGCGCGCACTTTCGATGAGAACAGCGCGGTCTGCTCGGTGCAAAACGGGGTTGGCAACGAAGAAATCATCGCGGAGCACGCGAAGTACGTGATTCGCGGCACAACCTTTCCCGCCGGACATCCCATCGCGCCCGGTCACATCGGCTTCGACATCAAAGGAGATACTTGGATTGGTCCGTTCGAACCGACGAAGACGCCGATGTCGAAGGTCGAAGAACTGGCGGGTCTGCTCACGCGCTCCGGCATGAATACCATTGCGTTGCCAGATGCTCGCGGCGCGCAGTGGACGAAGCTAATTTTCAATGCGGCCACCAATCCAGTCGGAGCCCTGACGCTGTTGCATCACGGGGCGGCGACGCGCTTCGGGCCGACAGGCCAGCTATTCAACGATCTGATCGCCGAAGGCGAAGCGGTTGCTCGTGCGCTCGGCATCGAACTGCATGGAGATCCGCGTGCACTCGTAGACAAAGGGGCGAATGCTCCCGGCAAGCATCGCGCCTCCATGTTGCAGGATGTGCTCGCCAAGCGCCCGACCGAAGTCGATTTCATGAACGGAGCGATCATAGAGTGGGGCGAGAAAACCGGCATCCCGACGCCGCTGAACAAAGCCCTCTGGGAATTAGTGAAAGGCCTGGAACATGCTTGGAGCGACCCGGAGTGAGACGTGATCTATGACCATCCCATTCAACATCGGAGTCCTGCAACTGAGCATGGAACCTGTCCACGAGACCGTGGCCATGGCCAAGGCCTGCGAGGACGCAGGGTTTGACACATTCTGGATTGCCGAGGCTTATCCGTGGTGGCGGAAACATTCTTTTGAAGCGCGCTCTTCGACCGCAATTTTGGCCGTCATCGCCAGCCAGACTCGGCGCATTCAACTGGGATGGGGAATTATTTCTCCCTATACGCGGCATCCGGTCGAGATTGCGATGGAAGCGCGCGTCATGCAGGATCTTGCGGGCGAGCGGTTTCTTCTGGGCCTGGGGGCTTCGAAGATTTTCATGAAAGAAATCGGCGAAGGCGAAGGCGAGAGAGTCGGACCCGCGACGGTGATGCGGGAGAGCATCGAGATTATTCGCGGAGTGCTCAAGGGCGACAAGTTCGAATATCATGGCAAGGTTTTTAGCGCCAGCGTTCCGCCGCTGAAATCTGATGCGCACATCGCGCGCGAAGTTCCTCCTATATATGTTGCGGGCACTGGACCGGCGATGCAGCGCTTGGGAGGGTCGCTGGGCGATGGGTTGCTTACGGCGTCGATCACCACTCCGGCATTTGTGCGCTATTCGAAAAAAAATATGGAAGAGGGAGCGGCAAAGGCCGGTCGCGACGCTTCGCGGTTGATTCTCGGCTGCGTGATCGTCGGCAGCATTGGACGCGATTCGAAACAAGGGAAAGAAGGCGCGCGCGAGCAGGCCGCCATGTATCTGGCGAACAAGGTGCAAAATATCAAGGGCTCGGCCGACGTGCTGCTGGAATCAGCGGGCATTACTTTTGAAGAACTGCAGCCGGTTGCGGACGCTATGGAACGGGGCGGCCGCAGGGACGCTGCGCAAGCGGTCAGCGATGAACTACTGCGCAAGGTTTGTCCTATCGCGGGCACTCCTGAAGAGTGCATTCAAAAGATCGAAGAATACCGCGCCGCTGGCTGCACGCACATCATGCTCGAAATCTGGGGCGATGATCGCACGGGACAGGCAAAACTATTCGGGGATGAAGTGCTGCCGCACTTCAAAAAGTAGGCTGCGAGCCGCGAGCCCCGAGCAACCGCCGTTCGCTCGTAGCCCGAAGCTCGTAGCTGATTCCGCTTCCGCTTCGGCGCGCGCTCTATTTTCCCATCACCAGCTTTGCGATGGTTGCCAGCTGCATATTCGACGTGCCTTCGTAGATTTTTCCGATCTTCGCGTCGCGCCAATATTTCTCGACTGGATAGTCTTTGGTAAATCCGTAGCCACCGTAGATTTCGATGGCCAGCGACGTCACGCGCTCGGCTACCTGTGAGGTGAAGAGCTTGGTCATGGCGGCTTCTTTCACGAAATTGGCTCCGGCATCTTTCATCCGCGCTGCGTTATAAACCATCAGACGGGCGGCTTCGATCTCGGTGGCCATCTGCGCGATCTGAAACTGGATGCCTTGAAATTCGGCAATCGGTTTGCCGAATGCCGTCCGCTCCTGCGCGTACTTGGCCGCATATTCCCATGCGCCCCGCGCGACGCCCAGCATCTGCGCGCCAATTCCGATGCGGCCTTCGTTCAAGGTTTCGATTGCAATTTTGTATCCCTTGCCGACTTCGCCGAGCACGTTTTCCTTCGGCACGCGGCAGTCTTCAAGAATCAGTTCGCAGGTGGACGACGCGCGAATGCCCAGCTTGTCTTCTTTTTTGCCTACGGTGAATCCCGGAAAACTTTTCTCGATGAGAAACGCCGTGATTCCTTTGTATCCTTTCGATGCATCGACGGTGGCAAACAGAATGAACAATCCCGCCTCTTTGCCGTTCGTGATCCAGAGCTTGCGTCCGTTGAGAATGAAGTCGCTGCCCTTAAGCTCGGCCTTGGTTTGCAGCGCAAACGCATCGGAGCCCGAACTGGCCTCGCTCAACGCGTAGGCGCCGACTGTATCCGCCGCCATCTTCGGCAGGTAACGCTTTTTCTGGTCTTCATTGGCCCAGCGCAGAATGGCATTCGAGACTAGCGTGTTCTGCACATCAACGATTACCCCGGCGGACGCGTCGGCCCGCGAACATTCCTCCACGGCCAGGATCGCTTCGAAGAATTTGCCGCCGGCGCCGCCGTACTGCTCGGGGATCTCGATGCCCATCAGGCCTAACTGGAAGAACTGGTCGACCAGGCTGTGATCGAAGACGGCCTTCTCGTCCATTTCTTTGGCCAAGGGACGAATCTTATCCTCGGCGAACTGACGCACGTTGTCGCGGAAGAGAATCTCGTCTTCGGTAAGAGCGGTGAGCGGCGTGGGATTCGCTAGTTGCAAAGTTTCCGGCATGATGACACCTCGTTATTGAGACGCGGCTGCCCGCGCCTCAAATATTACGTCGGGCAGGATGGCGAACTGGAAATTGTAGCAGCAGCGGACGTGGAACTAGCGACCGTCCGGTTGGTTTGGCTTTGTTCGTAGAGCGGTGGAGAACCCTGCGGAGCTTTGCTCCGCTGGGCCCTTCGACTTCGCTCAGGGCAGGCTCTCGAGGGCGTCCGCCCCTACGCGAGTAGCTATATCGCCGGCACTTCCTTTGGCATCAGTTCCGCCACAGTGAGCTGATCGGCTTTGCGCAGTTCTGGGAAGAGCCATGCCCAGGTGGCGATCACAACGAGCGTTCCGATTCCTCCCAGCACCACCGCGGGGACGGTGCCGAACCATTGCGCGGTGAGTCCAGACTCGAACTCGCCTAGTTCGTTGGACACCCCGATGAAAAGCATGTCTACGGCGTTGACGCGGCCGCGCATTTCGTCGGGCGTTGCGACCTGGATCAGGGTGGCGCGGATGATCACGCTGACCATGTCGGCGGCTCCGGTTAGAAAGAGCGCGGCCAGAGAGAGGATGAGGCTGTGCGAGATTCCGAAGACGATGGTAAAAACGCCGAAGGCGGCTACGGCTAAGAGCATAGTCACACCCGCGCGGCGGTGGATGGGACGGTGCGCGACGACGATGGCCATGAGCGCGGCGCCTACTCCGGGAGCGCTGCGCAGCAAGCCTAAACCCCAGGGACCAGTGTGCAGGATAGTCCGCGCGTAGACGGGAAGAAGTGCGACCGCTCCGCCGAGCAGGACGGCAAACATGTCGAGCGAGATCGAACCGAGGATCAGTTTCTTGTCGCGGATGAAGCGGAAACCCGCGAGCACGGTGCGCAGGCTGATGGGCTCTTTTTCAGGGCGGCTTCCATCGGGCAATGCGCTTTCTGGCAAGGTGGGAAGGGGATGAATGCGAAAGGTGAGGAGGATAGAGAGGATGGAAACAGCGACGGCGATAGCGTAGACGGCGTGCGGGCCGCGAAAGAGCGCATATGCGATTCCTCCGACGGCGGGGCCGGCGATGTTTGCGATTTGGAGAGTGCTGGCATTCCAGGCGACGGCGTTCGGGAAATGTTGTTCGGGTACCAGGTGCGGTAGTATGGCGCGGCTTACGGGAAAACTGAAACTGCGGGAGACTCCCACCAACACGAGAACAGCATAGATCAGATGAACCGAATGCGGGGCGCGCCAACTGATGGCTAGCAGCAACGCCGAGCAGAGACCATATCCGACATAGCACCACATCAGCAGCTTACGGCGGTCGAAGAGATCGGCGGCGTGTCCGGCGAAGAGAAACAGGACAAAGCCGGGAGCGAATTGGGCGAGGCCGACGTATCCGAGATCGAGTGGGCGCCTGGTGATCTCGTAGAC
>JBEKED010000095.1:0-12226 GCA_050014035.1 Terriglobales bacterium | reverse complement strand
GCCGGCGCTACAAAGGCGCGCTAAAATTGAGCTATGGGACCAGGATGGGCAGGCTGAAGGGGGGATTATGACAGGAGGTTCTGTCGTATTCATGGCACGCTGGATTGGGCGGGTGTGGAGCGTTCTGAGCATAGTTTTTGTGTTTGCGTTCGCTCTCGGCGAGGCGGCGCGCGTGATCGGGCCACGGGTGACGATTGAGGAATGGATCGGGCTGGCGCTCTGGCCGGTTGGAGTCTGCGTTGGGTTGATACTGGCCTGGCAGCGTGAGGAGTTGGGAGGGATAGTGGCTTTGGCGTGCCTGATCGCGTTCTATGTGTGGAATCTGCTGCGCTCGGGACACTTGCCACAGGGACCGTTCTTCTTCCTGATTGCAGCGCCGGGACTGCTTTTTCTTCTTGCCGGATGGCTATCGCATCGCGGCATGGTTCGGGGAGTTTAGCGATGCCGCCAATGGAATCGGAATCCTGGAATCCCACTCATCGCAAAGTGCGCGATGAGTGGAGCACCCAAAGATTCAGTTTGAGGGGATCGGCGGGGCTGGTGGTGGCGGTTGGAGTGGTGGCGGTTCTGCTGATCGCGCTGCCGGCTTATCGGTGGTTTTTTTTGTTCAGCGTTGTGATTGGGCTGGTGATTGCGGGCGGGCTGGCGCTTTGGCATAGGCTGCGTCCGATTGAGGAAAAGGATGTGGAGCATAAACGTCCTCTGGGGCTTTAAGAGGGTGAGAGAACCAGGCAAAATCAAAACCAAAAGCAAAGGCAGAATCCCTAGTTCCATGCTGCCGGGAATCCCACCCTTGCGCAAAAAATGCGCAAGGATAGGGCACCGATCGGTCAAAAAGCAAAGCCACCTCAACAATTTCACGCTGTGAACTTCCTGAGAAACACCTCTCTGTGGCCGCTTATTTTGCTGCTGCGCTTGCTAGGCGCGACCTCTACACTGTGTTTATGCGGATTCTGGCGCGATTTCTGCTCTCGGCTAGCGACTTGATGCACTTCCCTGCTCCCGGCGTACCGGAAGTCGCGTTTCTGGGACGGTCGAACGTGGGGAAATCGAGCGTGATCAATGCGCTGGTGGGGAAGAAACTGGCGAGGACCAGCAATACTCCCGGACGCACGCGGAGCATCAATTTTTATGAAGTGCGGCGGGCGGGGCAACCGCGGCCGGAATTGCTGTTTGCCGATTTGCCGGGATATGGCTATGCCAAGGTGGCGCGGTCGATTTCGGAGGACTGGGCGCGATTTGTCGATCCGTACTTGCATCAGCGGTCGAGCCTGGCGCTTTGCCTGGTGCTGGTGGATTCGAATATTCCTCCGCAGGAAAGCGACGGGCAGTTGGTCGAGTTTCTGACGGCGAAAGGACGGCCGTATGCGATCGTGGCCACGAAGTGCGACCGGCTGTCGGGCAACCAGTTGCGGCAGGCGATGCAAGCGCTGGGGCAAGCTTATGGGGGAGTGCCGATGGTGGCGTTTTCGGCGAAGACGGGGGATGGGAAAGAGGCGTTGTGGCAGCGGATTCGGGGGGCGGTGTCGCATTTTCCGGCTGGGTAAATAGGGCGCAGAGTTGCACGCCGCAGTCGCTCCCTCAGCGGCTGAAGCCGGCACTGAGAATAAGACGTTGATCGCAGCGGTAAACCGCTGCGCCACCCAAAAACAGAAGCAAAATCAAATGCAAAGACCTTTCGGGGCGCTTCGGTGGAATCCCACCCCTTTGGCTTCGCTCAGGGCAGGCTCTTGCGCAAAAAACGCGCAAGGATGGGGCAGCCCCGGCGCTCCATACCCGGGGGTAAAGTTATTTGGCGATGTGCCGATGCAAAATAAGGGGCGTTTCCTGGAGGCTTGGTGGATCCGAATATTTTTTCCGAACAGACTGGCTTGCGACCAGAGTCGCACCGGGACGAGGAGGGCGTCAGCTATCTGCGGCGGCTGAAAGGCGGGACGGCGGCCACGGCGGAGGTACGGAGTGAGGCGCGAGCGGGTGCAGGTAAGGCGACTGGGGGGTGGAAAGAGAAGCGGCGGAGTCCGCGGCTTCGTTGTTCTGGGAGCGTGGAGTATCGCGCGGAGGGCAGCGAGATCAGAATGTGGGGAACGCTGATCGATATCAGCCTGCATGGATGCTACGTGGAAATGAGCAACACGAACGCGATCGACACGCCGGTGCAGATTCTGCTGAAGTCGTGCGGTTTCCGGATTGAAACCGGGGGCGTGGTTCGGGCTTCGTACCCGGCGCTGGGCATGGGCATCTGCTTTACGGAAATGGAGCCGGACCAGAGATCGCAACTGCGGCAACTGATCGAGATGCTGGCGGGGAATAACGCCGTCTCGGACGGCCTACAGGCTCGGGAGAATCCGGTGAACAGCCGGGTGGCGGTGGCGGACCCGAAAGCGCTGGTCGATGAAGTTACGGAATTTTTTCGGAAGAATCAGCTGCTGTCGCGCGATGAGTTTCACCAGATGGCCAAACGGGTTCGCCGGCCGTAAATCCCAACCTCCAGGGATGAGGCGGCGGGCAGCCCGTTTGGCGGACTGGTGAGGGCAAGTTACCGCGGTCAGGGTAGTGGGTCGTTGAACTTCCATCCATCCGTTATCATTAATGAAATATGGCTAAATATCTGGTGACGGGAGTGGCCGGGTTCATTGGGTCCTCACTGGTGCGGGCTCTGTTGGATAGAGGCGCGGAGGTGCGGGGCGTGGATAACTTTGCTACCGGCCGGCGCGAGAACCTTAGCGAGGTAATGAGCCGGATCGACTTTCGGGAAGCGGACATTCTCGATCTGGAAGCCATGCGCGAGGCATGCGCGGGGATGGATTACGTGCTGCATGAGGCGGCGATTCCATCGGTGCCGAAATCGGTGCTGGACCCGCTGGGGAGCAACCGGGCCAATGTGGATGGGACGGTGAACGTTCTGGTGGCGGCGCGCGACGCTAAAGTGAAACGCGTGGTGTACGCGGCTTCGTCGTCGGCTTATGGGGATACGCCTACGCTGCCTAAGTACGAGGCCATGAGCCCCAATCCGATTTCGCCTTATGCGGTGGCAAAGCTGGCTAGCGAACTTTATATGATTTCGTTCTACCGCTGTTATGGGCTGGAAACTGTTTGTTTGCGCTACTTCAATATTTTCGGGCCGCGGCAGGATCCTTCTTCGCCTTACTCGGGAGTGCTCGCGAAATTCAGCAAGCAAATGCTGAGCGGGGAGCAACCGACAATTTTTGGCGATGGCGAAACCAGCCGCGACTTTACCTACATCGATAACGCGGTGTCGGCGAATCTGCTGGCCTGCGTGGCCCCGGCGGGGGAGTGCGCGGGGCGCGTTTTTAACTGCGCCACGGGGCGGCGGATTACGCTGAACGAAACTTTCCGCGCTTTGCAACCGCTGACTGGATACACGGGCAGCGTGAAGTATGGTGCGGAGCGGAGCGGCGATATCAAACATTCACTGGCCGACATCACGCTGGCGGAAAAACACTTGGGATACAAGGTGCTAGTGAATTTTGAAGACGGGCTGCGGCGGACGGTGGAGTGGTATAAAGAGCAGGTGTCAGGTGTCGGGTGTCAGGTGTCAGGAAAAGCGCATTGAAAGCAGACGCTTGGTAGGCTTCCCCTGCTTGAGAGGCAAGACGTTTCTCTGGCGCTGATCGGCCCAAAAGGGGCATCTCAATTTAAAAGGCTTGTGGCATCGGTAAAGCGATGCCCTGATACGGAACGCGAGTTTTTTGGCAACCTGCTCGATTCTAACGACGGGCGCTTCCCATCGCTTCGGGACTAGGTTCTCGGTGCTCAGAGTTCTGCCAGGCTCGGAGTTGGTTCAGATCGTTGCGAAATGGACCGTAGGCGCTGAAGGTTTGCTCGTCGAAAAGACGCATGGCGCCACAGTTTAGACAAACCTGATAAGAGCAGCCCTGCACACCCACGGGCCAGCTCATCTTGCTGTGCCAGCATCCGCGAAAAGCCACTACAGCGGCGGCGCCGGCCATGCTGCTGGCGAGGACTCCGGCGGGCCACCACCAACTGGATTTTTTGGCTTTCTCGCGTCTTTCTTGCCTGACTGCTTCGGTCATCACATCTCCTGAATATTCTTGCTGCACTTTCAAGATAGGACGAATTGGGGACTGGGGCAAAAGCTGAAGGGTCGTAGGCGGGGCTAGGTCGGACAACGGGACGTGTACCAATGGACATTGCTTGACCATACTAAAGACTATTACGCTGGAGATTAGCGGCGCGGCTGCGGTTTTGCCGGGGCTGGGAGTGTCAAAAACCTTTACCACCAAGGACACTAAGGTGCACTAAGGAAACTCCTGCACCTACGACCTTCGCGATACGGGCGCACCTCGGCCGGCAATGAGATTTGCTTCGCACCGGGGATAAGATCAAAGACGCGATGAATACTGGGTGTTTGTGGTCCTGACCTTACGAGTTTGAGCTTACGAGTATGAGCTTACGAATATGAGCGCCAACCCAACCCGAGTTGACTGGGAGACGCCCCCGCTGGCGGACCCTGGGTCTTCACTGCAGGAGGGGAACCGCGTCCTGGAATCGATTGCGCGGCAGGAAGCGCTGCGGGCTTTGCTGGCCTTCTCGGAACTGCGCGAGCAGATGCGGAACCGGCGCGCGGCTGCGGGAGGGGGCTCGGATGGGGACTTATTCGAGACGGAACGATTCATCCTGACGGAAGTATTGCAATTGATCTGCGAGCGCGTGCAGGCGATTACGCTGGCGGACGGGATTGTGGTTGCGCTGGCGGCGAATGCGACGGAATCGACAGAAAAACCTGAGATGGTTGGCCGCGCGTCGGCCGGACGACTCGCGTTGGAGCGCGGGGTTCGGCTGGCGGGGGACTCGGCGTTTTTGCGGGAATGCCTGGAATCGGGGCGCATTCTTCGTTGCGACGATTGTGAAAGCGATGTCCGGGTGGAACTGGACGTGGCACGCGCGCTGGGGGCGCGATCTACCGTGCTAGTGCCCTTGCGCGGACGGCACGAACCATTGGGCGTGCTGCAGGCGTTTTCGAATAGGGAACTGGCTTTCACGGATCATGACGTGCGGTGTTTTGATCTGTTTGGCGAACTGGTGCTTTCGGCGCTTCGACCCGAGGATCAGGATCGGCGCATTCACTGGCTGACGGATGTGGCGGGCGAGGTGCTGCGGGCGAAGCCGGCGGCGCTTGCGGTGCAGTTACCCTCAGCGGCTAAAGCCGGCACTTTGGATGCCCCATTAACCGCAGCGGTAAACCGCTGCGCCACCCAAAACCAGGAACCAACGGCTACTACTGCGGCTGCAAACTTCGGAGCCCATCAAGAGCTCGAACAAGCAAGTGACGCGGCGGTGGACCTCAGCGCCAGCCCGTCGCACGAACAGACAGCTACCACGGAGGTACACTTCTGGGCTAGCCACGAGGAGGAACAGAGTCTAACTTCTCAGAAAGCTGCGGCCGATGAGGGCAAAGGGGACGCTCTTTCCGGCAGGGGTGAAGAGTCGGAGAGGCTGACTTGGCCAGTTGCCGATGCGGCGGGCATGATTGAGTTGCCGGAGCCGAGCGCCGCGGATGAGGCATTTGAGGTTCCATTGTCGAGCCAAGAGAGCGCGCGTTCCTCCGAACGGTGGCGCTTCTTTTCGTTTCCGCATCACCTTGGTCTTCCTGGGAGTTCGCGGCCGGGGCTGAATGTGGTGATGGGTCTGGTGGCAGTGGCTGCGTTGTTTTCAGCTGGGGCGTGGTGGGGGATGCAGGGTCAGGGGAAAATGGCGGTCGCAAAAGTGGCGGCTGCGCCGCGCGAAAGCACGCGCGTTGAAGCCATTGAGACTTCGCTACGGTCGGTGACCACGCCGGGCGCGCCTGCGGAGGATGTTCTGGCGCCGGCAGTGGCGGACAATTTGATGAATCCGGAGAAGGCCGTTTCCGATGCCGCGCCACTCACGGCTGTGGCGGAAGACAAATTGGCGGCTCTGCCGAAGATCACGGGGGTGCGGCACTGGACTTCGTCGATGGGCAGCACGGTTGTGATTGACATGGAAGACCAGGTTCCTTACGAAGTGCATCGCTTGATGTCGCCGGAGCGGATTTACTTCGATCTGCACGACACGGCTTTAGCGGCTGGATTGGATGGGAAGGCGATGGAGGTGGGCGACGCTTCTCTGACACGCGTGCGCGTGGCGCAACCGGTTGCCGGCGTGACTCGGGTGGTGCTTGACACGCGGGACGGATCGAACTTTTCCGTCAGCATGGAATCGAATCCGTATCGGCTGGTGGTGGAACTGCGGGCGAGCGAGAAGACTTCGGTGGCCAGCCATTTTGCTCCGAACCGCTCGGCTGCGATTGCGTCTGGGTCGGTGGATACGGCGGCTTCTCCGCTGAAAGCGGCTCCGGTCGGGACATTGGCGGCTAAGGCGACGGAGCAGGTCGTGGCGGCACGAGCTTTTCCGGCTCGAACCGGAAAGTTACGCATGGTGCTCGACGCCGGACACGGCGGCTGGGATCTGGGCACGGTGGGACGCGAAGGGTTGCTGGAAAAGGATCTGGTGCTCGACGTGACGCAACGGTTGGGCAAGTTGTTGGAGGCGCGATTGGGGGCGGAGGTAATGTTCACGCGAACGGACGACACTTACCTGCCGCTCGAACAGCGCGCGGACATTGCCAACCAGGCGCAGGCGGATCTGTTCGTGTCGGTTCATGCGAATTACAGCAGCTCGGCGGCGGCGCGGGGAGTGGAGACTTACTACACGAATCTGTTTTCGGCTCCGGGGTCGCGCGAGGTGGAGCGGCATGAGGATGGAACGTTCGAGAAGCTGGCACCGGTATCGCTGACGACGGGCGGACTGCACGAGAAGATCGAGGAGTCGCGGCGGCTGGCGGCTAGCGTCCAGCGGGCGCTTTACGCTACGTTGTCGGCTACGAGCCCGGATATTCGTAACCGCGGGATTAAGGACTCGGCGTTTGCGGTGCTGACCGGAACTACCATGCCGGCGATTCTTACGGAGATTTCTTTTGTCAGCAGTCCGGCGGATGAGCGCAACCTGCAGAGCGCGGCTTACAGGCAGCAGATTGCGGAAGCGCTTTATCAGGGGATTGCTCGTTATCAGCAAAGCGCGCCTCGGGCGCGGGTTGCGCAGCTGCAGACTACGGCTGCGCGACGGTAGGCGTGAACCCTCAGCGGCTAAAGCCGTCACAGAAAATAAGGCATTCAGCGCAGCGGTAAACCGCTGCGCCGCCCAAAAGCAAATGCAAGAGCCTTGGCGGATAGGTTCGTGAAATCCCACCCTAACGTCGCAAAAAGCGCGACGTTAGGATGGGGCACCCATCGTCACCAAATCACCCCGAATGAGGGCAATCAAAAGCTGAGCTGGCTTGGACGGCCGGGGGCGGCCGTCCCTACGCTAACCTTCTTACCAGGTGTAGTGGGCAGTGTAGGTGATTGTCTTCTCTCCATCTGGTGGGATCATTACCGGAAACTCTATAGTGTGGGCTTCGGTTTTTTTGTAGTCGGCGGAACTGGATGCGATATCCCAGGTCAGGGCTCGATACAGGTGTTCTACTACGCGAACATCTACTGGCTCTTTTTTGTGGTTGCGAACTTTGATCTCGAACGATTCGGTCGCGGTGCTTTTTCCCATCTCCACGATGTAGTTGGTGCGGGTGCGCTCTCCGGTGAGGTCGAAGGCGTTGCCCGTGTAGATGCGGATGGTTTCGTCGCGAGGGGTGTGGTCGATGACGTTTTCGCCAGTGAACTCGATCTGGCCGTCATCGTTGCGGCGGTAGAAACGGACTCGGCCCTTGGGCAGCGGCATGCCTAGATGGTTTTTCTGCGAGTTGACGAATTCGCGCATCACCCAGATTTTGGGATTGGATTCGGTGCCGTAGTTGTGATCGTTGCGGATGTTTTCCCAGCCCCAGCCGTTGTAGCGGTTGGGATCCATCTTGAGGCCGTCGTAAACGTAAAGCTGCTTGGTGGCTACTCCGGCGGCGTGGATGAACTCGACCTGCTTGGTCTCGCGATCGCGCAGCGTGGTGGCGCGTTCCAGCGTGTAGAGGTGGTATTCGTCGAAGGCTTTTTCGGTTACGGGAGGGTTGAACACTCCCCCTACGCTTGCAGCCGCTTGCACGTTGACGGCCCGGCTCTTCATTCCCGGCTGCATTTTGTTGACGTCGCCGGCCATGAGCTTGATGCGGGCGTTTTCGAAGGTTTTGCCGGTTTGGTTATCCATGGTGACCCATCCCACGATGTCGACGAGGTCACCTTTTTCGGGAGCTACGATGTTGTAGTCGGCTTCCCAGCTCATGCCTCCGGTGACGTAGGAGAATTCGGCGGGAAATTTTCCGGCTTTGTCGGTCGCTAGCATCCATTCGAGGCGCGGCTTGAGGATGGTGTCATCGGTGAGACTGGGAAAGACGGGCGTGCCGGGAAGACTGAAACGCAATTGGCCGTCGACTTCGATGACGGGCTGGGTTGAAGCGCCCGACATCTGGCCCTGGTAATACTCCTGGCCATAGCGGTTCATGGCAAAATAATTGTGGGGCGTGTATCCGCTGCGGATTACTTTGCCTTTGATCATCCCTCCCCCGGTCTGGAATTCGATCGTCTGGCCCTCGTAGAGCGAGAGCAGTGAATACTCGGTGATGGGGTCGTTGCGATAGTTTTGTTCCAGCACCTGGAGCGCGTGTTTGCCGGTGGGATCGCGCAGCACGACGGAGTCGGGCTCGAGGTGCATGGTGATGTCGCTTACGTTGATCTGGTTTTCACCGGACTTCAAATCGAGGGGGATCTCCTGGCGCACTACGGCGAAATCCTCGTTGTAGATGGTGAGAGAGGGTTGCGGCGATTGCGCGAAGAGAGTTGCGCAGAAAAAGAAAACGCAGACGAAGCGAGTTGGATTCACGTTGGACCTCCGTGGAACTGTCGATAATGCTCTTGCTGTCTTGGAACCGTGGCCGACGGCTTTGGTTGGCCGACGGCTGGAATCGGGCTTCTGCACGTGGAACGCTGGGGCGAGTCATTCTTGCGCTGCGCGCTGTTTGGTGTGGGGACGGGGCTTCGCCCCGTCCAAGCGGGGCATAGCCCCGCTTCCACACATATCGTTCTAGTTCGTACCCGTTACGCCGCCGTATTTCTCCAGCCACTTTAGTTCTTCTCTTACTTTGATTTTTCCGTGCCAGGGATTTTTGTCTAGATCGTGTCCTTCTCCTGGAAAGACTAGCAAGTCACTTGGAACGTTGAGCTCGTGTAGAGCGCGATCAAGTAAGTAACTCTCCAACACGGGAACTCTTATATCGTCGGCGCCTGCGACCATGTGAGTTGGGGTTCGTACTTTGCTGATCTGGAAAATCGCGGCTTCGCTGTTGTAACGATCGGGTTTGTCCCAGGGGCGTCCGCCGAGAAGATAGGCATCATCGAAGGTCGAGTCATCGTTGCCCCAGTCGGCTACGTTCTCTACTCCGCCGGCGCCTGTGACCGCGGCTTTGAAGCGCGTGGTCTGGGTGATCAGCCAGTTGGTCATATATCCACCGTAGCTGTAGCCGCCGATGGTGAGGCGGTTGGGATCGGCAACGCCGTCTTTCACCAGCGCGTCGACCCCGGCGAGAATGTCCCGCCCCGGACTGGAGAAAAGTTCGGGAACGATGGCTAGCGCGAATTTGTCTCCGTAGCCGGTGGAGCCGCGATAGTTGGGCTCGAAGACCAGCCAGCCGGCGGTAGCGGCGAGGCGGTCCCACTGATACCAGTCGGCTTCGAAGTGGTTGCCATCGGCGTCTTGCGGGCCTCCGTGGATGAAGACGAAGGTGGGCAGGTTCTTCGCTTCAAATTTTCCTGGCGGATACATCAACATGCCTTCGATTTTTGTGCCGTCGGTGGAGGTCCAGCGATAAGGCATGGCTTGGGGCAGATCGCGCTCGGTCAACAACTGGTTGAACTTGGTGATGGGACGCGCTTGCGCCAATTTGTCGGGGCTCTCGGCCAGGTAGACTTCCGTTGGGCGCTCGGTGGACGAGTAGGCAAACGCTATGCGCTTGGTTTGCGATTGCCGCGGGGCGGAGGGGGCTTCGTAGGTTCCGGGCCATGCTTCGAGCTTTACTATGGCGGCTTTTGGGGTCGCTTGGGTCAGGAATTGCACCTCGGTGCCTTGGCGGCAGGCGCAGAGCACGGAGCCGTCTGGGAGCGGCGCGTAGTGAACGACTTCGCCCGGGTAGTCGGCGAACCAGCGCTGCGGGTTTCTTTTTTCGGGTGGAGTGGAAGTATCGTCGACCTCGATCCAGTAGAGGCGCGGCTGCGGATCTTCATACTTTTTATCGAGCGACCCGAGGTTGACTTGAAAGAACAGATGGCGGTTGTCGGGAGACCACTCCAGACTTAGCTCCAAGGCTTCGTTGCGGGTGAGGCGGATCGGCGCTTCGGCAGCGTTGTTGGCCAGGTTGACGAGGTAGAGGTCGATATCTTCCATTTTCTCCTGGCGTTCGGAGACCGACTCGGTTACGAAGGCGAGGCGCTGGCCGTCGGGCGAGATGGTGATTTGGGCGACTCGGAGCGACGTTTGCGCAATGGGTAGGGCGCCGGGGGTGGCTGCGGAATCCTTTTCAGTCTCTTTTTTGTTAGAAGCAACGGCAATAGAAGCGAGAGCGGCGTGGCGGGCCTGGGCTTCTTCCAGCGTGATGCGGAAAATCACGTCGCCGCGTTCGTCGTCTCGGTAACGGATCACATCTTTCCAATCCTTTTTGTGATCGTCGGTCTGCTGCTTGGTCCAGGGCTGGCGGGTGGCGAAGTAGATTGCCTTCGAGTCGGCGGACCAGGCAAAAGCGTGGACTTCGTCTTCGCCCGAGGTTAGGGCAAAGGCCTCGCCGCCGTTGGGCGAAATGAGGTAGAGCTGCGCGGTGTCTTTGTCTTTTTCTTTGTCTTTATTTTTATTTTTGCGGCGGCCGTCTTTGTCGTCGTCTCCGGCGTCGGCATCTTTAGCATCGCCGGTTTTTCTTTCTGCCAGAAAGGCGATCCACTGGCCGTCGGGCGACCATTGCGGGGAGCTGTCGTGTCCGGATTGGGTCAATTGGATGAGGCTTCCGCCGCTGGCTTCGGTGCGGTAGAGCCAGAGTTCCTTGCGGAAGATTTGTTGCTCCCAATCGGGTCGTTCGGTGGCGATGACTACGTTGTTGCCATCGGGCGAGATTTTTACGGCATCGAAGCTGACGAAGTTGAAGAACTCGTCGAGGGTTAGTTTGGGCTTGGCGGATTGGGACTGGGCGATGAGTGACGTGCAGATCACAAACAAGAGTGAGACGGATCGTCGCATAGGTGTCTGGGCAATGCTTTCAAAATTTTGTCAGTTCGAGCGAGGCCGGGGATCTGCAGATTGCGGCGAAACAGCAGGTCCTTCGCTTCGCTCAGGATGACAATTCTGTAAAAGGTCTCGCATAGAGTTTGTAATTTTCTCAGTTCGAGTAAGGCGGGGGATCTGCATATAGCGGCGAACTGCAGATCCCTCGCTCCGCTCGGGATGACAATGTTTGAAAGTCGGGAGGACAATGTTTTAAAAGGTATTGGGCATTCATGGGGCCGCCGGTTGCGCGTTGCGCAGCGCTTCGTCCAGGGGCTGGCTGCTGGGGATGCTTTGTTCCACTACGCGCCAGCCATCGTCGTAGCCACGGAATCCTACGGTCGAGCGGTAGTGGACTCCGCTGTCGTAAAGTGCCGCGCCCACTTGATTGATGGAAACCCAACGCCAGATGAACTCGACATCGGCGAAGTTGCCGGCCTTGCTGATTCCGGAAATGTTCACGAGTTCGCGGCGCGCTACCTGGATTCCGATGGGGCCGATGTCGGGTCCGTTGGCGGGGAGCGCGCTTGTGATCAGGGGGCGAATGGTATCGACTCCGAGCGGGCTTAGCTGCACATCCCAGCAGGGCGGAGGCTCGATTCCGGCGGGGCAGACTTTCTGCTCGGAACCGATGATCCATCCGCGGCGCTGCAGGACCATCGAGTCGGGAGAACTGAAATCCTTGTTGGAGAGGATGCCGGTGCGGAGCCAGAACATTTGCGGGGCTTTGAAGGCGTCGGAGGCCGTGATCAAGTCGGCGGCTAGACGGCGCGTGAGGAAGTCGCGCGGAGAACAGGCTAGACCCAGGGACAATAAGAGTGTTAGCAGCAATGTTTTTGCCAGTGGCATGAATTTGATGAATGGTTGCGAGAGGATTTTAGCAGGGCATGGGGAAATTCCAATCCGGCGCGGCGCATTCCTGCCGTGGTGTCACCTCAGC